>NZ_NFKK01000009.1:0-110356 GCF_002160355.1 Butyricicoccus pullicaecorum | reverse complement strand
GGGTTCGATCCCTACTGCCCCTGCCAAAATGGCCCGGTAGCTCAGTTGGTTAGAGCGCTAGCCTGTCACGCTAGAGGTCGTGGGTTCGAGCCCCATCCGGGTCGCCATTCTTTCTTTGGTGACAAACTGAATATGCTGTTGTAGCTCAGCAGGCAGAGCACTTCCTTGGTAAGGAAGAGGTCGACAGTTCGAATCTGTTCAACAGCTCCACAAGAGAAGCTCATAATGGGCTTCTCTTATTTTTTTACTATAACCAATCCGACGCAAGACACCATAGAAAGGAACGGTTTATTTTGGTAGGCAAAACACATTTGTGTGCAGGGGTATGTGCTGGAACAGCGTTTGCATTATGGGCTGATTTACCATTGGCACAGGCTGGAATTGCTGCTGCAGCCGGCCTGATCGGCGGTGTGATTCCTGATCTTGATCATAGAAAAAGTAAGGTCACGCAGAAAACAGGGTTATTTGGCTTTTTTTCCAGTCATTTATTAAAACACCGTGGTATTTTACATACTCCTATTATCTACATCATATTATCTGCAATATTAACGCTGTCTTTTGAGGACAGTCCCGTGATTCATGCGGCAATCTTTGGCGCGTTTGTGGGTGAATTGTCGCATTTGTTTTTGGATATGCTCAATCCGAGTGGCATTCCGTTGCTCTGGCCGATGACACGCAAGCGAATTTCGCTGCTGCCCATTCAGACCGGCGGCAAAATGGATCGTGCAATCGGCGTTCTGGCCTTATGCCTTGCCGCATGGTTCGCTTTCCAAATCCTCTTTTAATGTCTCCAAACAAAAAAGCCGCCCGTATTGAACAGGCGGCAAATGATCAGATGGGAAAAGTGCGGAAGGGGGAGAAACCGCACAGTCCCGTATCAGTGGTGAGCAGAGGGAACAAAAACGAGTCCGATGCGCTCCAGAATGCTCTGGGGCAGAACGGAAAGTGTGTGAATGAAGCGGGTACCCTGACCGCGCTCTGCAAAAAATCTATACAAACGATACATGAGAAATTCTCTCCTTTCGATGGTCTTATTATACCAACATCTTGCCAGGGAGATATCACGGAATCATGGACAGACCATGAACGATTTGTAAACATTGGATTGGGTGTATCGCTTGACAAAGGGCGAAAGAACGCATAGAATGGTGCAATAAGAGCAAGAACGTATCAATATGTCGAAAGGAGACGAAACCTTGTTTATTTTAACCTGCGCCTGCGGAAATGAACTGTATTGTTCCAACGAAGAATCCCGCACGGCTTGGCAATGTGAAATGTGCGGGCAATGGTACGATATGTTTGGTTATCCGACCAGTCAGCCGGCCGGCGAAATTGTGCCCGAGGGCGTGACCTGCATGACACAGGAAGATTTTTAAGCCGATGACCGGCACAAAAGATCATAAACATGGGAGATTGAGATGAATCCACAAAAAATTGCACTTTTGACCGATTCCTGCGCAGATATCCCTGCCGAGCTGTGCCGACAGTATGATATCTTTGTCCTGCCGCTGCGGCTGCTGTTTTCGGACGGTGAATATCTGGACGGACAGACCATTACAGCAGACGAAGTCTATGAGCGGCTGCCGCACGAGATTCCCACGACATCGCTGCCTGCCGGACAGTCGGTTGAGCAGATTTTTAACCAGATGATCGCCGCAGGCTATGAGAAGGTGCTTGCAGTCCATCTTTCTGCGGGACTGAGCGGTACCTATAATTTGGTTCGCCTGATGGGTGAGGACTGTGAAGCACTTGAGGTGCGCGCGTTCGACTCGGTCAGCGGCTCGCTGGGCATCGGCTTGACCTTGATTCAGGCTGCCCGCATGATCGAAAAGGGCTGCACTTGGGAACAACTCTTGCAGGCTGTACCCAAAATGCTGGCCGGTACCAAAGTATTTTTCTGTGTTGACACCCTGGAATACTTGCAGAAGGGTGGACGAATCGGAAAGATCACAGCGGTTGCGGGTTCCTTGCTGCAAATTAAACCTATTATCACATTTGCACCGACCGGTGAACTCATCAACGTCGCAAAAGGCCGTGGCCGCAAGGCTGCGCTGGATAAACTCATGGCGCTGTTCCGCGAGTCCTGCCCCAAAGATGGGGACTTTTTGGCAGCGGTTGTGGATGGCGGAATCCCGGAAGAAGGGGATGCGTTGCGTGATCAGCTCATGCCGACCCTGCCGGACGGTACTGAGGTCATTCGTGGTCAAATCGACTGCACCCTTGGCACTTATGTCGGCCCGCATCTGCTTGGCGCAGGTTTTCAGGTCATTCCGGACTGGAGAGCACTGTAACATGTTCGGGAAAAATCGGCTGTTTTTTAACGGTTCTGTTACCTGATTTTTGCTGAGCTTGTGGTATAATGGAATACGTACAGCAACATAGATTATATAGAAGGAGATACTGTATATGAAATGGAAAACAGGTGCGGCCTTGATGGTCGTGGTGCTGTTGATTGCCATGATCCCCGCAGCAGTCAGCGCACTGAAGACAGGCGGTCTGCCCTCGTTTGCGCCAAAGCCGGACAGTCACCAGCTGGTATTGCAGATCGATAACAGCGCGGCACTGAAAGACGGTGAGGTTGTAAACCTGGACGACGGCAAGGGCAATGCAATTACCCCGTATATTGATGAGAGCGGCAACATGCTGGTGCCGATCCGTCCGCTGGTAGAAGGTCTGGGCGGTTCGCTGGTGTTTGAAGACGAGACCTTCAAGATCACGATGGGTTCTAAGACCGTGGAGCTCGGTCAGGATGCGTACAGCATCGAGGGCGTAGACGGCGAAAGCCATACGCTCCCGGTCAAGCCCACCCGCAACGGCAACTCGTTCTACGTTCCCGGACGTGCGGTGACCGAGGCACTGGGTGGCCAGATCGCTTACTATCCTCCGGCAGAGGGCGGCTATGTCATCTGCGCAATCGGTGAGGTTGCAGAGGGCGATATGGATGCACTCAAGGCAACGGCACAGGAAAAGCTGGGCTATTCGGTACAGCAGTACCTGAAGGATTGCCTCGCAGTGCGTGACGGCTCCAGCTCTGTTATGCTCAACGGCGATACCGTACAGCTCGAGAGCAATGACAAGGTCAAGAAGGAAGAAGACGGCCTGTACTTCCCGGCAGAGTCGCTGTCCGAGATTTCCAGCGGCAGCCTGAAGTATGCAGACGGTGCAGTTACCAAGGATGGCAGTCGTCTGGATCTGGCAGTCAAGACCATTGATGACACCCAGTACGTCAAGATGAGCGACCTTGCAAGCGCACTCGGCAAGAATTACTGCGAACCGGCTGACGGTATGGCAGTACTGACCGGCTATGTACTGGATGGCCACAAGATGCAGATGGATGCCATCGCGGCACAGGCTTCCGGCCTGCCCAGCCTTGGCAACATTCCCAAGGCGGATGCTTATATCGCGCTGACCTTTGACGATGGCCCGACCGGCGGTTCGAGCGGTCTGACCGTCAAGCTGCTCGACGCGCTCAAGGAGCACAACGCGCATGCAACCTTCTTTATGTGCGGCTACCGCATCAAGGACTTCCACACCCACATGGATCGTTACCTGGGTGAAGGCCATGAGGTCGGCAACCACACCATGAACCACCCGATGAAGACGCTCAAGGGACAGAGCAGCTCGTTTGTACACGAGGAGGTAGACTCCAACACCGATCTGATCGAGTCTTATGTTGGACAGAAGCCCACGGTGATGCGTCCGGTCGGCGGTGCTTATGACGATAACGTCAAGCAGTGCATGAAGGAAAGCGGCCTGCCCATTGTCAACTGGAGCTTGGATACGCTGGACTGGAAGAACCGTGATGCAGACATCATTTACCAGAAGATCGTAGACAACGCACAGGATGGCGATATCGTGCTGATGCATGACCTGCGTCAGTGCACCGTAGATGGTGTCAGCCGTGCGATGGATACCCTGGCAGATCGCGGTTTTGCGTTTGTGACCGTCTCCGAACTGGCGGCGATCAAGGGCGTGACCATGGAACCGGGCGAAGTTTACACCGACTTCCGCGATGAGACCGTTGCAAAGCTCAAGGGCGAAAGCAGCACTTCGGAAGAAGCATAAAGACAAGGAAAGCCACGGCTGATGCCGTGGCTTTTTTGTCGCCCGTCAAGCGGTAAAAATCGTTTGCATGCGCACTTTATCCGGAAGCGGGCAGCTGTGGAGAGAAAATTTTGGAAACACTCACAATTACGAGCGGGACTTTGGATTTGTTATAATAATCCCTGCACGAAGAAGGGCAGTACGATTTGGTACTGTACTCCTCTGCCTGATCTTGTATTTTTTTAATAGAAAAAGGAGAAATATAACAATGCCTCAAAACAAGCGGGAAAGTCTGGTCTACTCGGTCATCATGTGCTTCTGTATGGTGCTGTGGATGAGTATTTACAATGTCGCACTTCAGCACGGCGGCCTGTCGCTGGAAGTTGTTCAGCAGGCATGGCTGGGATTCCCCATCGCCTACATTTTTGCCTTCTGCTGTGACTGGTTCTTTGTCTCCAAGCTGGCAAAGGGCGTCGCATTCGGCTTCCTGCTTCGTCCGGACAGCAGCGTGCGCCGTAAGGTCATCACCATTTCTTCCTGCATGGTTGTTCCCATGGTGCTCATTATGTCGCTGTATGGCGCAGGTGAGGGCTGCTTCCATACCGGTATGTGGTCGGGCATCTTTGTGCAGTGGCTGCACAATATTCCCTTTAACTTTATCATGGCGCTGCCGTTCCAGCTCATCATCGCTGGTCCGCTGGTTCGCTTTGTATTCCGCAAGGCGTTCCCGGTCGGCACCATTCTTGCATAAAATAAAAGACGCGGTTTTGGCCGCGTCTTTTTCGTTATCCACCGATCTGAAAACCGGGGAAGTATTTTTTGACAAAGGGAACATCGTGAACGGTAAAGGTCATGCCGTCCAGATCGGATAAAATGCCGCTGTCGGTCTGAAAATTGAAGGTCAGCTTGTAGGAGTAGAGCAGCTGGCTGGTCTCTCCATAGGGCTTGTTTTTGGCATTGGTACCGTATTTTCCGTCACCCAGCAGCGGATGACCGATTGCCGCCATCTGCGCACGAATCTGGTGGGTACGACCGGTCAGCAGAGTGCATTCAACCAGCGACAAACCGCCGCGGCTGGCAAGTACCTTATAGATGGTCTGCGCTGTCTTCGCACCCGGCATCGGACGGGTGAATACCTCGACCTGCTTTTTGGCCTCGTCTCGGCGCAGAAAATGGGTGATCTTACCCGAACGTACCTTGGGCGAGCCGTGTACCACGCACAGATAACGCTTTTGCAGCTCGTGGTTTTTGATCTTGTCATTCATAATGCGCAGCGCTTCGGCGTTCTTGGCCGCAATGACAATACCGCCGGTGTTGCGGTCGATGCGGTTGCACAGCGCCGGGACAAAGGATGCCTCATCCTTGGGATTCCATTGACCGGACTGCGCCAGATGTGCCTGAATGTGTGCGATCAGGGTGTCGGTGTCGCCGCGCTCATCGGCGTGCACCACCATGCCCGGCTGCTTGTCCGCAAGCAGGATGTTGTCATCCTCATACAAAACATGCACCCGCGGCGCGGTGATTTTTTCATAAGCCGCCTGCTCACTGGGTCTTTCAAAAAACTCATCATTGATGTATAATTGTAAGAGATCACCCTCGCACAGCTTGTACGCGGGCTCGGTTCGCTTGCCGTTGACCTTGATGCGCTTGAGACGCACATACTTGTGCATCAAGCCGCCGGGCAGGGCGGGAACCGCTTTCTCCAGAAATTTGTTCAGCCGCTGACCGCTGTCGTTTTTTTGAATGTGAAATTCTCTCAAAAGAGCGCCTCCTGTCGTATGCCGTAGTCTCTCGTCGTATCAATAGTATAAGCGATTGCGCGGCAAAAGAAAATATGTTTTTTTGTGATATTGCGGTTGACAAACGGGAAATGATTATAGTATACTGTTATATGTACCATGTGAGGTAGACATGAAGATTGATTTGAGAAAACTGGCACATAGCGATACGCTTCCGTTCTCCGGCACCATTGACCTGTCCGGGGAAGAGCTCTATGGCGCCAAGCCCTTTCAAAGCCCGGTCGTTTTTTCCGGCGAAGTCACCAGCCATCTGGACGTGCTCCGCTTGACCGGCGAAGTCAAGACAACGTATCATACCTGCTGCGCCAGATGCTTAAAGCCTCTGGAAATCCCGCTCTCGGCCGAAGTCGACGTGGTCCTCTCACGAGATCCGTCCGCTGAGGAAGAAGACGATGTATTCGTCGTCGAGGGCACCGAGTTTGAGGTCGAGGATGTTCTCGTCCCCGCGCTCATTCTGCAGGTTGACATGATCTATCTGTGCAGGGAAGACTGCAAAGGACTTTGTCCCTCCTGCGGCTGTGATCTCAACGAGTCCGTGTGCTCTTGTGGGTCGAAGCAGGTCGATCCGCGTATGGCGGTATTGGCCAAGCTGCTTGAAGGCAATGAGGGCCGGCAGGACTGACAGGCCGTATTCCGGAAACGGAAGCGACGGCGTGGACTGGTTTGCAAAAAACTTAGAACATAAAGTAGGAGGTGTTACCACATGGCAGTACCTAAGAGAAAGACGTCTAAAGCAAGACGTGATAAGAGACGTAACTCCCACTGGAAGCTTTCGCTCCCGGGCATGACCAAGTGCCCGAAGTGCGGTGAGTTCAAGCTCTCCCACAGAATGTGCAAGGCTTGCGGCTACTACAATGGCCGTGAGGTCGTTAAGACCGAAGCGTAAGCAAAAAAAGAGAAAAGTAGGGAAAGCGCAATGCTTTCTCTATTTTTTTGCCAAGAGAGCCGGAACGGCACCGGCCTGACCAATCAAAAGGGAGGAAAAAGCAAATGGCTTCCAAGATCGTATCGGTCGATCCGGGTTCCCCGGCAGAGCGCGCAGGCATCTGCGCAGGCGAGACCCTGCTGATGATCGACGGCGCAGCAGTACGCGACGTGCTGGATTATAAATTTTACGGCTATGATGCCCGCCTCACGCTCGAGCTGCTGGATGAGAACGGCCAGACGCGCACGGTGTCCGTTCGAAAGCAGGAGGGTGAGCCGCTCGGACTCAACTTCGAGCACTACCTGATGGATAAGATGAAGCGCTGCTCGAATAAGTGCGTTTTCTGCTTCATCGACCAGCTGCCAAAGGGCATGCGCGAGACGCTGTACGTCAAGGATGATGACGCGCGCATGTCTTTCCTGCTGGGCAACTATATCTCTATGACCAATCTGTCCGAGGCCGATGTAGACCGTATTCTGCGCATGCACATTTCGCCGGTCAATATCTCGGTACAGACCACAAACCCAGAACTGCGCGTCAAGATGCTGCAAAACCCCAAGGCGGGCGAGGCTCTCAAACTGCTGCCCCGGTTTGCCGAGGGTGGCATCACCATGAACTGCCAGCTGGTCATCTGCGAGGGCTTAAACGACGGCGACGAGCTGCGCCGTTCGCTTGCTGATCTGGAAGCGCTCTATCCAGCGGTCAATTCCATTTCGGTCGTTCCGTTCGGCATGACCGACCACCGCGACGGCCTGTATCCGCTCAAACCCATGACCTATGAGGGTGCATGTGAGATGCTGGATATCGTGGAATCGTTCGCGGCAAAGTGCTTGGAAAAGCACGGCACCCGTCTGGTCTGGTGCGGTGATGAGGTTTACCTCAAGGCTGGCCGTCCGCTGCCCGATGCCGATTATTATGAGGACTTTACCCAGTTTGAGAACGGTATCGGTATGCTGTCGCTGTTCTCTGAGGAATTCCGACTGGCGCTGTCCGACTACGAAGGCCAGAGTGCGCGTCCGTGCTGTATCGCGACCGGTATGGCAGCTGCACCGACCATGACCGCACTCATTGACGAAGCGCGTCGGGTATGCGATAATTTAACTGTACCTGTCTACGCGATCCAGAACGATTTTTTTGGCCATGGTGTCACGGTGGCCGGACTGATTACCGGTCAGGATCTGGTCGCACAGCTCAAGGGTAAGGATCTGGGCGAGCGGGTGCTGATCTCGGCCAATATGCTGCGCGACGGCGGCGACGTCTTCCTGGATGACATGACGCTTGCGCAGGCATCCGAGGCGCTCGGCGTGCCGGTACAGACCGTTGAGATCGACGGCGGTGCACTGGTCGATCAAATTTTTGCACAATAACCCCCTATTGCGATAAAGGAGGCGAAACGCCATGTCCAAACCAACTGTTGCGATCGTCGGCCGCCCGAACGTGGGCAAGTCCCAGCTGTTCAACCGACTGGCCGGCAAGCGCCTGTCCATTGTTGAGGACACCCCGGGTGTCACCCGTGACCGTCTGTATGCGGAATGTGAGTGGCGCGGCCGCGTGTTCTCGATCATCGACACCGGCGGTATCGAGCCGTCCAACGATAACGAGATCCTGAAGTTCATGCGCTTTCAGGCAGAGACCGCGATTCATCACGCGGATGTCATCATTTTCATCACCGACCTGCGCACAGGCGTGACCGCTTCGGACATGGACGTTGCAGCCATGCTCCAGCGCAGCGGCAAGCCGGTTGTGCTGGCGGTCAATAAGTGCGACAAGCCCGGCCAGCCCGAGCCCGAGTTCTACGAGTTCTATAACCTCGGCCTGGGTGAGCCGTTCGGCATTTCCGCACTGCACGGCTACGGCACGGGCGACCTGCTCGACGAAGCATTCCAGTACTTCCCGCCCGAGGAAGAGGACGACGAGGACGAGGGACGCATTCGCGTTGCACTCATCGGTAAGCCCAACGTCGGCAAATCCAGCCTGCTCAACCGTGTCCTCGGTGAGGAGCGCGTCATTGTATCCAATGTCGCCGGTACCACCCGCGACAGCGTAGACGCTAAGCTGGACAACCAGTACGGTAAATTTACCTTTATTGATACCGCAGGTATCCGCCGTAAGTCCAAGGTCGAGGAGAAGATCGAGAAATTCTCGGTCATGCGCTCGCTCATGGCAGTGGAACGCGCTGACGTGTGCGTCATTATGATTGACGCCACTGAGGGCGTAACCGAGCAGGATACCAAGGTTGCAGGTGAGGCGCATAACGCCGGCAAGGCCTGCATCATCGTGGTCAATAAGTGGGATCTGGTCGAGAAGGACGGCGGCACGATGAAGGAGTACACCCTGCGCGTGCGCGAGGGTCTGGCTTATATGCCGTACGCACCGGTGCTGTTCATCTCTGCCAAGACCGGACAGCGTGTCGATAAGATCTACGAGACCATCTGCCACGTTTACGAGCAGAACCATAAGCGTGTCCCGACCGGACAGCTTAACTCCATTTTGGCCGAGGCGACCGCGCGTGTGCAGCCGCCCACCGATAAGGGCCGCCGCCTGAAGATTTACTACATGACCCAGGCCGGTGTATGCCCGCCGACTTTTGTGTGCTTCTGCAACGATGCACGCCTGTTCCATTTCTCGTATCAGCGCTATCTAGAAAACCAGATCCGTGAGGTATTTGACCTGACCGGTACGCCGGTGCGTATGATCGTACGCCAGCGCGGCGATAAGGAATAAAAGTGGGGGAATGTGGTTATGATCCAATCACTGACACAGACACTGGGCACGGCAGGCTGCGCCATCGTCACCATGATTTGTGCTTATTTGCTGGGCTCGCTGAGTTTTGCGATCATTGTCTGTAAACTGACGCTCGGACGGGATATCCGCGACTACGGCAGCGGAAATGCCGGTCTGACCAATGCCTATCGCACGATGGGCGGCGCAAAGACCGGACTGGTTCTGTTGGGCGATCTGGCTAAGGCTGCGGCAGCACTGTCCATCGGTGGTGCGCTGCTCGGTCCGGGCGGCAAGCTGCTCGCGGGTGCGTTTGTCATCCTCGGACATGTCTATCCGCTCTATTTTGGATTCCGCGGTGGCAAGGGCGTGCTGGTCGGCGCAATGACACTGCTGCTGTTCGACTGGCGTATTTTCCTCGTCGCACTCGGACTGTTTATCATCGCGGTCGCACTGACGCGCTGGGTGTCGCTCGGCTCCATTCTGGGCGCCATCAGCTTCCCGTTCACCATGTACTATTTCTACCGCAGTCCGCTGTATACCGTGGTTGCGGTCATTCTGTCGGGCGCGGTCATCTATCTGCACCGCTCCAATATCAAGCGTATTTTAGCGGGTAAGGAAAACAAATTCACGCTGCATGGCAAGCCGCAGATTACGGGCGATGACCGAAAAGGAGAGAACGGTAAATGAAGATCACGGTTTATGGCGCAGGCAGCTGGGGCATTGCATTGTCGCTGGTGCTGGCGCATAACGGTCATCAGGTGACCACCTGGACGCATCGCGAGGAGCAGTGCAGACAGCTCCGGGAAACCCGTATGAATGCCAAGCTGCTGCCCGGTGTGCACATTCCCGAGCAGATTGCGCTGACAAGCGAGATCGATTGTGCACGCGATGCCGAGCTGGTCGTGCTGGCAGTACCCAGCTTTGCAGTCGCAGAGACCGCAGAGAAGGCCGCAGCCATCGTGCCCGCAGGCGTTCCCATTGTCAATGTCGGCAAGGGATTGGACGCAGCGCACGATTACTGCCGTTTTTCCGAGACCATCGACCGCGCATTTGGCGGACAGAATCCGGTGGTCGCCCTGACCGGCCCCACCCACGCAGAGGAAGTCGCACGCGGCATTCCGACAGCGATTCTTGCGGCATCAGCCAGCCGTTCGGCAGCCGAACTGTGTCAGGATGTGTTTATGAATGAGATATTCCGCGTGTATACCTCGTCCGACATCATCGGTGCAGAGATCGGCGGTGCGTTTAAGAACGTCATCGCACTGGCTGCCGGTATTGCTGATGGTCTGGGATTGGGAGATAACTCCAAGGCCGGATTGATGACCCGTGGACTGACCGAGATTGCACGTCTGGGCGTGACGCTGGGAGCCAAGCAGGAGACCTTTGCCGGTCTGTCCGGCATGGGTGACCTGATCGTTACCTGTACGTCCATGCACTCGCGCAACCGCCGTGCCGGTATCCTGATCGGCAAGGGCAAGAGTGTCCAGCAGGCCATGGAGGAGATCGGCGCGGTTGTCGAGGGATATTACGCGACCGAGGCCGGACATCACATGGCGCAGAAGACCGGCGTGTCTATGCCCATTACCAGTGAACTGTATCACGTGCTCTATGAGGGTGGCGATGTGCACCGCGGCATTGCGGCGCTCATGGGACGCTCCAAGAAGGACGAGCACGAGAGTGAGACCACCTGGCTGACCTGATATATCCCCCTGTTTTTCTGATGACACAATATACCCGGGACGTAAAGTCCCGGGTTTTTTCGTGCAAACGTGGCATAGAGTAAAGAGAAACCCCGCAAACAAGATTCCGGCGAACTTGTTGCGCTGGAGGTGCAAATGGGATATAATAAACCTGTATACCATTTTATCATTTCTGAAAAAGGAGGCTCTTCATGCAAGATATCATTGCTGCTTTGAAGCCTTATGAATCATATATCCGCATCCGGGAACACGAACCGATGGCACATCATACGACCTTCCGCATCGGCGGCCCGGCCGACCTGTTTTTGGACTGCGCTTCGGGTGCACCGCTCGAGGAAATCGTTCCGATCATTCGCGGCGCAGGCGTTCCGCTCTATGTCGTGGGACGCGGTTCCAACCTGCTGGTGCACGACGAGGGCGTGCGCGGTGTTGTGCTGTGTACGGCTGAGATGCACGAGATCACGGTCTCGGGCAGCACCATCCGCGCCGAGGCGGGTGCATCGCTGTTTTCCATCGCATCGTGCGCTCTGCGTCAGGGATTGGGCGGCGCAGAGTTTGCCGCAGGTATCCCGGGTACGCTGGGCGGTGCGGTCTTTATGAACGCAGGCGCTTACGGCGGCCAGATGGATGACATTGTGGTGCGCACGCGCTATCTGGACGGTGAGGGGAAGATTGGGACAATCGAGGGGGATGCGCACCAGTTCGGCTACCGCGAGAGCGTGTTCAAGTCCCATCCGGACTGGATCGTGCTGTCGTCCGAGCTGCGCCTGTCGCCCGACTCTGCCGACGTGATCCGCGAAAAAATGCAGGATTACGCCCAGCGCCGTCGGGACAAACAGCCGCTTGAATTTCCGTCCGCCGGATCGACCTTTAAGCGCCCGGAAGGATACTTTGCGGGTAAGCTGATTCAGGACAGCGGACTGATGGGATATACCGTGGGGGGCGCGCAGGTTTCGGAAAAGCATGCTGGTTTTCTCATCAATCGCGGCGGCGCAACCTGTGCGGATATGCTGGCGCTGATCGAGCATGTCCAGCAGACGGTTTTGAAAAATTTTGGCGTCGAACTTCACTGTGAGGTTCGGCTGGTCTGACCAAAGGGGGTCATTATTGTGCATTTTCTCATTGTAACGGGTATGTCTGGCGCGGGTAAGAGCCGCGCTGTGGCTGTGCTCGAGGACTTGGGCTATTACTGCGTGGATAACCTACCCATTCCACTGATTCCGAAGTTTGCGGAGATCTGCCTGGCTGCAACCGAGCAGTATGACAAGGTTGCGCTGGTCACCGACGTGCGCGCGGGTGATAGCTTCAGTAAACTGTTCACGTCGCTTGACAGCATCCGCAGCATGGGCTGTGACTATCGCATCCTGTATCTGGATACGGCAACGCAGACGCTGATCACGCGCTATAAGGAGACGCGCCGTAAGCATCCGCTGATGAACGAGGGCCTGAGCCTAGCCGAGGCCATCGACCGCGAACGCGACCGTCTGGAAGCCGTGCGCGGCCGTGCGGATTACGTCGTAGACACCACAAAACTGACGGCTGCCGGACTGCGCGAGCACCTGGTGCGCCTGTTTGCAGGTACGGACAGCGGACAGGTCTTCCAGATCATTGTCGAGTCGTTTGGCTTTAAGCACGGTATTCCGACCGAGGCTGATCTGGTGTTTGACGTGCGTTTTCTGCCCAATCCGTACTATGAGATCAGCCTGCGCGAACATAACGGCACCGAACCGGCTGTACGGGACTACGTGTTCCAGGGCGGCACGGCGGATGCCTTGATGATGCACCTCAACTCGCTGATGGATTTCCTGATTCCGCGATACATTTCCGAGGGCAAGACCTCGGTTGTGGTCTGCATCGGCTGCACGGGCGGCAAGCATCGCTCGGTTGCCATCACCGAGGCACTGGCGGCACATCTGCGCGCCGAAGGCAATAAGAACCTGACCGTAGTGCATCGGGACTATCAGCGTGCTTGACCGGTCACCGCGCCAAGGAGGGCGACTATGCTGACCTTTTCTGCAAGAACCAAAAATGAACTGTGTCGTGCACCGGCTGGACGAGCCTGCTGCCGCACAGCCGAGCTGTATGGCATGCTGCTCTTCGGCGCGGCATTTTCCTGCCGGGAAATTCGTCTGGTGAGTGAACAGCCGTCCATTATCCGGCGTGCAGCAATGCTGCTGAACAAGGTGTGCGGCGTGTCCGCGCAGCCGGTGTCGGTCGGACGGCGCAAGGTCATCCAGCTGACCGAGCCGAGCGAGATTGCGGCAGTCATGGAACACATGGGCTATGACTTCCGCAGCTATATCACCTATCACTTGAACCGCAATGTGATTGAAAACGATTGCTGTGCCGCAGCGTTTGTGCGCGGCATGTTTTTGATGGCGGGCAGCGTCGCCGGGCCGGATAAAAAGAGTCATCTGGAGATCAAGACCGGACACGCTATTTTAGGGCGTGAGGTCATGAGTCTGCTGCTTGATCTGGAGCTCATGCCCAAGATGATCGAGCGCCGGTCGACCTGGCTGCTGTACTGGAAGAACACCGCACAGGTCGAGGATTTTCTGACCCTCATCGGCGCACGGCATGCCGCTTTGGCGATTATGGAAGCCAAGGTGGAAAAGCAGCTGCGCGGAGAGATCAACCGTAAGGTCAACTGTGAGACTGCCAATCTGATTAAGATTACGAGCGCATCCACCAAGCAGATTTCGGCCATCGAGAAGGCATTGGCAATCGGCGGCATTGAGATTTTCCCGGAAAATCTGCGTCAGACCGTCGACCTGCGCGTCGCCAATCCGACCGCCAGCCTGGCCGAGCTTGCGGCTAAGTTTGACCCGCCAATCTCCAAGCCCGGTCTGAGTCACCGGCTGGGACGAATCATGGAGATTGCCATGCATGTCATTGACTCGGAATAAAAGGAGGGAATGCCGATTTGGAAAATTTCGCACATCTGCACGTACATACCGAATATAGCCTGCTCGACGGCGCATGCCGGATCGAGAAGCTGATGGATCATGTCGCCGAACTGGGACAGACCGCGGTTGCAATGACCGACCACGGTGTCATGTACGGCGCCATTGATTTTTATAGAGCTGCCAAGGCGCGCGGCATTCACCCGGTCATCGGCTGTGAGGTCTACGTCACGCCGGGCTCGCGCTTTGAGCGCGGTTACGCCCAGGGACAGTGGCATAGGCATTTGATTTTGCTGTGTGAGAACATGGAGGGCTACCGCAACCTCATTCACATGGTCAGCCTGAGTTTTTCCGAGGGCTTTTATGTCCGCCCCCGTGTCGATCTCGACCTGCTGCGCAAGCACAGCAAGGGACTCATCTGCCTGTCGGCCTGTCTGGCCGGTTCCATTCCGCAGGCATTGATGAATGGCGACTATGAGGGCGCCAAAAGACAGGCACTCGAGTTCCGTGAGATTTTCGGAGAGAATAATTTCTTTCTGGAAATTCAAGATCATGGCATCGAGGCACAGAAAGAAGTCAATATGGGTCTGTACCGCCTGTCGGACGAGACCGGCATTCCGCTGGTTGCGACCAATGACGCGCACTATCTGACCCGTGAAGATGCCCGCATTCAGGATGTGCTGATGGCCATTCAGATGGGCAAGACGGTGGACGACCCCACCCGCATGAAGTTTGAGACGAGCGAGTTTTACATCAAGTCGGAAGAGGAGATGTTTGCGCTTTTTCCGACTCACCCGGATGCCATTACGCGCACGGTCGAGATTGCAAACCGCTGTCAGGTAGAATTCGAGTTCGGAAAATATCACCTGCCTCAATTTGACGTACCGGACGGATATACCGCACGGGAATATCTGGATAAGCTGTGTCTGGAAGGCCTGCACGAGCGATACCCGGACGACGACGGCACGGTGCGTGAGCGACTGGACTATGAGATCAACATGATCGACAAGATGGGCTTTGTCGATTACTTCCTCATCGTCTCGGACTTTATCCATTACGCCAAGCGCAACGGTATCCCGGTCGGCCCCGGACGTGGTTCGGCGGCGGGTTCTATTGTATCTTACTGCTTGGGCATTACCGACCTTGACCCGATTAAGTATTCGCTGTACTTCGAACGTTTTCTCAATCCGGAACGCGTGTCCATGCCTGATATCGACGTCGACTTCTGCTATGTGCGCCGTCCCGAGGTCATCGAGTACGTAACTCGAAAGTATGGCGCCGACCACGTCGCGCAGATCGTCACCTTTGGTACCATGGCAGCCCGCGCAGCCATCCGCGATGTCGGACGTGCCCTGTCCATTCCGTACAATGAGGCCGACGCGGTTGCTAAACAGGTGCCGATGGAATTGCACATCACCATTGACCGTGCACTGACCATCAACCCGGAACTTAAGAAGATGTATGACAGCAACCCGACGGTCAAGAATCTGATCGACACCGCACGGGCGCTCGAGGGCATGCCGCGTCATGCATCCACCCATGCGGCAGGCGTGGTCATCACCAAAGACCCGGTTGACACCTATGTACCGCTGGCGCGCAACGATGAGCAGATGGTGACCCAGTTCACCATGACCACGCTCGAAGAGCTGGGTCTGCTCAAAATGGACTTTCTGGGTCTGCGCAATCTGACGGTTATCGCGGACGCTGAGAAGATGATTCGCCGTCATACACCAGATTTTTCTATCGAGAAGGTATCCGACCACGACGCGGCGACCTTCCAGATGCTCGGTCAGGGACGCACCATGGGTGTGTTCCAGCTCGAGTCGGCTGGCATTACCAACGTCGTAACCGGACTGCGCCCGCAGTCGATCGAAGATATCACCGCAGTCGTTGCCCTGTACCGACCGGGCCCGATGCAGTCCATCCCGCGCTATATCGAGTGCCGTCACCATCCCGAGAAGGTGCGCTATAAGCATCCTCTGCTTGAACCCATCCTGTCGGTCACCTACGGATGTATGGTCTATCAGGAACAGGTTATGGAGGCGTTCCGTAAGCTGGCCGGGTACTCGCTGGGCAAGGCAGATATGGTGCGCCGCGCGATGAGTAAGAAGAAGTTCAAGGAGCTGGAAAAGGAGCGCGTGAGCTTCATTTACGGCAATCCGGACGAGGGCATCGACGGTGCGATCGCACGCGGTGTGCCCGAGCAGACCGCAGCAGAGATCTTTGACGAGATCATGGACTTTGCAAACTACGCCTTCAATAAGGCGCATGCGGTGTGCTATGCGGTTGTATCCTACCGTACCGCTTATCTGAAATGTCACTATCCGCGCGAATATCTGGCAGCGCTGCTGACCTCGGTACTTGACGTGCCGGGTAAGATCTCGGAGTACATTGCCGAGGCCAAGGAGATGGGCATTCGTGTTCTGCCGCCCGATGTCAACAGCTCGGAGGATGGCTTCTCGGTATCCGGCGAGGATATCCGTTTTGGCCTGGCTGCGATTAAGAACGTCGGACGTGCCTTTATGCGCCAGCTGGTCGAAGAACGACAGGCGAACGGCCCGTATGCATCGCTCATGGACTTCTGTGAGCGCCTGTACGATAAGGACTTAAACCGCCGTGCGTTGGAGAGCATGATTCAGGCGGGTGCGTTTGACTCCATGGGCTTCCACCGCAGCCAGATGCTGGCTGTATACGAGCGGGTGGTGGACGCAGTCGCCAATGAACGGCGCAAGAACGTCGAGGGACAGCTTGACCTGTTCGGTATGGGCGTTGAGAACGTGCAGGACGAGGAGATCGCCATGCCCAACCTGCCCGAGATGGGCAAAAAAGAGCTGTTGGCGCTGGAAAAGCAGACCACCGGCCTGTATCTGTCCGGTCATCCGATGGATGCCTATGAATCGCTTGCCAAGCGGGCGAATGCGGCCAAGATTCGCGCGATTGCGGATGATCTCATGCCGGACGCCGAGCAGCCCAAGTATAAGGATGGCATGTACGTCAATCTGGCCTGTGTTGTGTCGGCTGTCAAGCTGAAATCCACCAAATCGGGCAGCATGATGGCGTACGCGACCGTCGAAGATATGACCGGTATGATGGAACTGGTGGTCTTCCCGAATGCCTTGCAGCAGTTTGGCATGTATCTGAAGGAAGACGAGGCCGTTTTGATCAATGGACGTATTGACGCACGCGAAGATGAAGCACCCAAGCTGATCGTACAGTCGGCAGCGCCGCTGAGCGAGGAGAGCGTAAGCGCACTCGAATCCAAGGAACTGGCGAAAAAGCCCACCCTGACCGGTCAGCAGGCATTGGCAAAGGCTGGACAGCGCCTGTATTTGCGTCTGCCTGAACTGTCGGGCGAGCAGTTTGAACAGGTCAAACGATTTTTGGCCAAGCAGCCGGGTGAGATTCCGGTCGTCCTGTGCCTGACTTCGGGCGGGAAGCCGCGTCTTGCACCGCGCAGTCTGTGGTGTGCCGGTAATTTGCAGCTCATGCAGAACTTGCGCTTTTTGCTGGGCAATGAAAATGTTATTTTGAAGTGACCCATCCCCGTGAGAAAAAAATTTATGAGTTTTCTTCGTGACACGAGATTGACCAACTTTCTGGAAAAATCGCAGGCAGAGTATGCGCCAAAATGGATGCACGTGTTAGGCATTGTATGTTTGACCGCGTTGTCGGTACTTGCGGTTGCTGCACTGGCAGCGCTCCTGCTCGACGCATCAACCGGTAGATTGGAACGGGTCTGGTATGTGGCCCTGATTGTACTGGTTTTATGGTATGATGTTGGATTCTTCAGAAAAACGCTGAGACGATCTAAGAGGAATAGCCGGTGAGATTTTTAATTGAGATGATGTTATCTGTGTTCCTGGAAGGGTCGCAGTATGAAAAGATGCCCAAGTGGATTCGGGTGCTGGGACTGCTTCTTCTGACTGCGCTGGTTGCGCTTTCGGTGTTTGCGCTGTCTGCCGTGTTGCTTCATGCTGAACAAGGTGTTTCCAGACGGTTTATATGCCTGATGTTGATGGCGGCCATTCTGTGGTATTATATTGATGTTTTGAAAAACTTCGTTCGGCGCACAAAAAGGTAAATATGTCCACAATACGCGTACATTGACATAACATCTGAGGGAAGTGTCTTGTACTTTGATATGAAAACTGCTATAATATATATAAATCTGCGGTATTTTTTTGCTGACCGCAGGGTGAGGGAAGAATAGCAAATATCAAGAATTAAGATTCTTTTCAGGAGGCGTAGTTATGGAACAGAAACCGATCCGAAGAATTGGCGTGCTGACCAGCGGCGGCGACGCACCCGGCATGAATGCCGTTATCCGTGCAGTCGTTCGTACCGCAGCTGCACATGGAATTTCCGTTTTGGGTATTCGCCGCGGTTACAGCGGACTGATCAACGGTGATATCATTGAGCTTGCAGCACGCTCTGTCGATGGCATCAGCCGTAAGGGTGGTACCATGCTGTATACCGCACGCTGTAAGGAAATGCTGACCGAGGAAGGCCTGCAAAAGGCAGCCGACACCTGTAAGTATCTGGGCATTGACGGCCTGATCTGTGTCGGTGGTGACGGTACGTTCCGTGGCGCGCTGGCGCTGTCCCGTCTGGGTGTACCGTGCATCGGTATTCCGGGTACGATCGATAACGATATCGGCTGCTCGGAGTACACCATCGGCTTTGATACCGCGTGCAATACTGCGCTTGACTGTATCGATAAGCTGCGTGATACCATGCAGTCGCATGAACGCTGCTCGGTTGTAGAGGTTATGGGCCGTCATGCCGGCCATCTGGCACTGAATGTAGGCTGTGCCTGCGGTGCAACTGCGATTCTGCTGCCCGAGCGTGAAATTGATTTTGAGACCGATGTCATTGAGAAGATGCGCATGGGCCGTATCAAGGGCAGAAACCATCATATTATCATCGTCGCAGAGGGCTACGGCTCGGCACAGGTTGTCGCTGACCGCATCCATGACGCGACCGGTATCGATACCCGTCTGACCATTCTTGGCCATATCCAGCGCGGCGGTTCTCCGACCTCGCAGGATCGTGTGATGGGTACCCGTATGGGCTATGCCGCAGTGATCGCACTGGAAGAAGGCAAGAGCAAGCGTGTCGTTGCACTGAGAAGCGGCAGCGTCATCGATATCGATATCGAGGAAGCGCTCAGCCAGACCAAGGATCTCAATCAGTGCCTGTTTGAGGCACAGACCACGGTTGCGATCTAAGCCGAAGCAAAGTGGAATACCGACGGACAGGGCAAACCTGTCCGTCTTTTTTTGGAACAGGAGGAACAAGCATGAGAAAAACCGTGTGGATTACCGGCGGCTCACGAGGCATTGGTGCCGCGGCTGTCCGCGCCTTTGTACAGGACGGTTGGAAGGTCGCGTTCTGCTATCGCAGCCGCACCGAACAGGCCGAAACGCTGGCGGCTGAGACCGGAGCACTGGCCATTCAGGCGGACGTGACCAAGCGTGAGGACGTGCAGAAATGCATGAACCGTATCCATGAAGTGCTGGGACCGGTGGGTGCTGTGGTGTGTAACGCCGGTGTCGCGCGGCAGAAAATGTTCTGTGATCTGACTGACGACGACTGGGATTATGTGATGAACGGCAATCTGCGCAGCGTGTTTTATACCATTCAGGCTGCGCTGCCCGATTTGGTGCACGATAAGGACGGCGCGATCGTGACTGTTTCCTCGGTCTGGGGTGTTGCCGGGGCGTCGTGCGAGAGCCATTACGCAGCGTCCAAGGCGGGACTCATCGGTCTGACCAAGTCGCTTGCACACGAGCTTGGACTGTCGGGCATTCGAGTCAACTGCGTTGCACCCGGTGTCATCGATACCGAAATGAACGCCATGCACGATGCGGACACACTGCGCGGACTGGCAGAGGAGACCGATCTCGGACGTTTGGGACGGGCGGACGAGGTTGCACGCACCATTCGTTATCTGTGTTCGGAGGACGCAACGTTCGTCACCGGTCAGATTTTGGGCGTGACCGGTGGATTTGTCATTTGAAGATTGAGACAATTTTGCGAATTTGTCCCAAAAGGTAACAGGGAGGGCAGGCTGTCACGGGGTGACGGCTTGCCCTTTGTTGCAGGTGCGCGTATCATAGAGCTGTATCAAAAATACAGCGGGGAGAAGTCTGCCTTTTTCCCCCGGGAAAGGTTGGACGCACATGTCTGAAGAACGCAAATCCGAAGACTTCATGCTCAAACTCGCACGATTTATCGTCGATAAGCGCAAAGCCTTCTATCTGGTCTTTCTGGCAGCAGTCCTGTTCTGCGCGGCCTCGGTCAGTAAGGTGCATGTCAATAATGATATCACCTCGTACTTGCCGGCGGATACCGAGACCAGACGGGGATTGACCCTCATGGAAGAGGAATTCACGACGCTGGGCAGCGGACAGTTTATGCTGACCAATATTACCTATGACGAGGCCGACCAGGTGGCCAAGGAGATCGAACACATAGACGGCGTGTCAGGTGTGGAGTTCGATGACACTGAAAAGCATTATACCGGCTCGTCGGCCCTCATCACCGTGACCTTTGACGGGGAGAAGGACGACCCGGTCGCCCTTCAGGCCATGGATCATCTGAAATCCATCCTTGCACCCTATGACACGTACATTTATTCCGAAGTCGGACTGGACACTTCGGCGCAGCTGCAAAGTGAGATGGGCATTATCCTAGTCATTGCGGCCATTGTCATTGTTATCGTGCTGCTGTTTACCTCCAAGAGCTATATGGAGGTGCCGGTTTATGTGATCGTCTTCGGCGTGGCTGCCGTGCTCAATATGGGCACGAACTACTGGTTCGGTGAGGTATCCTATATCACAAACTCGGTCGCTATTGTCTTACAGCTTGCGCTTGCGATTGACTACGCGATTATTTTCTGTCACAGATACATGGAGGAGCGCGAGACCAAACCGGCCAGAGAGGCCGATATTGCGGCGCTGTCCAAGGCGATCGTCGAGATTTCGTCCTCCAGCCTGACCACAATTTCGGGTATGATTGCACTGATGCTCATGCAGTTCCGCATCGGTTTTGATATGGGTGCGGTCATGTCCAAGGGCATTATTTGCAGTATGCTCACGGTGTTCCTGCTCATGCCCGGATTGCTCATGCTGTTTTCAAACGGCATCGAGCGCACCCGGCATCCCAATCTGGTGCCGCGCATCAGTCTGGTGGGCAAAGCGGTGGTCAAGTTGCGCTATATCCTGCCGCCCATCTTCCTTGTGACCATCATTGCTGGTATTTTCCTGTCGGGAAAGTGTGACTACTGTTTTTCGGAGAACGTTATTGACACCAATAACCCGCCTGAACAGCGCATCGCACTCGACCGTATTTCGGACACCTTCGGCAATCAGAATACGATTGCGCTCTTGGTACCCAAGGGGGACTATGAGAAGGAGGGCAAGATTCTGGCCAAGATTTCGGAACTGCCCGAAATCGATCGCGCGCAGGGCCTTGCCAATACTGAGGCCGAGGGGTATATGCTGACCGATAAGCTCAAGCCCCGCCAGTTTGCCGAGATTGCGGGTGTCGATATCGAGATGGCACGGCTGCTGTATCAGGCGTATGGTCTGGAACATGAGGAGTACGGCGCCATCTTCCAGAACCCGGATGATTATGAAATTCCGCTGGTCGACAGCTTCCAGTTCCTGTGCGAACAGAAGGATAAGGGCGTCATCAAGCTGGAGGGTGAACAGGCCGAGATGGTAGACGATCTGCAAGAGCAGCTGGATATCGGTCTGCCGCAGCTGCAAGGTGAGCACTGGTCGCGTTTGGTGTTCATCGCAGATGTGCCCGAAGAGAGCCCGCAGACCTTTGCGCTGCTCGATCAGATGCGCGCCATCGCCGCACAGTATTACGGGGATGATGTGCTGCTGGTCGGCAACTCGACCAACGCACGTGACCTGTCCGAGTCGTTCTCGGGTGATAACCTTAAGATCAGTGTGCTGACCGCACTGTTTGTTATGATCATCCTGCTCTTTACCTTCAAGTCGGCCGGTCTGCCGATCTTGCTGGTTCTGACCATTCAGGGCAGTATCTGGATCAACTTCTCCTTCCCGTATCTGACCCATACCAACTTGTTCTTCCTCAGTTACCTCGTCGTCAGCTCCATTCAGATGGGTGCGACCATCGACTACGCGATTGTCATTACCAACCGCTATATGGAACTGAAAACCATCATGAGTCACAGAGATGCGGTCATCGAGACGTTAAACCAGAGTTTCCCGACCATTTTGACCTCGGGTTCGATTATGACCGCTTCCGGCTTCCTGATCGGCATGATTTCGACCAACCCGCCCATCAGCTCGCTCGGTCTGGCACTGGGACGCGGCACCCTGACCTCGATTTTCCTGGTTATGACCGTACTGCCGCAGCTGCTCATTCTGGGCGATACCCTGATTGAGCGTACGGCCATCACGCTCAACATCGACCGCAAACAGCGTTTTTCGGGCGGCATTATGCACGTCGACGGACACATTCGCGGCCATGTATCGGGCTTTGTGGACGGTGAGATTCGCGGCCTGATTCGCGGTGACATCAACGCCATGATCGAGAGCAAGAAACCCATTAAGAAAGACCCGGCGGACCCGGAATCCCACACGGAGGAGGAGACAAGCAAATGAAACAGTATGTAAAACGCCTGTCCGCGCTGGGAATCGGAGTGCTGGTGGCGCTTATGCCGCTGGCACCGGGATTTTCGGCTTGGGCAGCCGATGCAAATACCCTACACATTTCGAGCGGCAGTGAATTTAAGGAATTTGCGCAGAAGTGCGCGGTAGATACCTACTCTCAGGGACTTACCGTGGTGCTCGATCGCGACATTGATCTCGCGGGCTATGGTTCGGTTACGGTTCCAGTGTTCTGCGGTACGTTTGACGGCGGTCACCACACGATTTCCGGATATAATAGCTTGGGAAAGGGTTCTGACCGCGGCTTGTTCCGATACGTCAAGCCGGGCGCGTCGATTACCAGCCTGACCGTGTCGGGTTCGGTCGCACCCGAGGGCACCAAGTCCGGTCTGGGACTGCTTGCCGGACGCAACGAGGGTACCATCCGTTCGTGCGCCGCTGAGGGCACTGTGACCGGTGATGAGAGCATCGGCGGTCTGGTCGGTGTCAACGAAAAGAGCGGTGTGATTCGCGACTGCGTCAGCCGTGTGACGGTGACCGGCTCGACCAACGCGGGCGGCATTGCCGGACGCAGTGATGGTACGATTTCGGGCTGCGTCAACGAGGGCACCATCAATACAGACGGCGACCAGGCGCCGACCAACACGGGCGGTATCACGGGTAAATCCACTGGACTGATCGAAAACTGTAAGAACACCGCCGAGATTGGTTATCAGCACGTAGGCTATAATACCGGCGGCATTGTGGGCAGTCAAAACGGTGTCGTGAC
The DNA here is from genome assembly GCF_002160355.1 of Butyricicoccus pullicaecorum. NCBI lineage: Bacteria > Bacillati > Bacillota > Clostridia > Eubacteriales > Butyricicoccaceae > Butyricicoccus > Butyricicoccus pullicaecorum. Next base: position 86,844 of record NZ_NFKK01000009.1, on the reverse strand, counting down.
CGGCTGTACCAACAGTGGCAAGATCTACGGACGCAAGGACGTCGGCGGTATCGTGGGACAGTTTGAGCCGTATGTCAATTTCACCTACGGCACGTCGCCCATTGATGCCCTCGATCAGGCGCTTGACCAGCTGAGCAGCCTGATGAGCCAGCTGGCCGATCAGGTATCTTCGGCGGCAGGCGGCGCGATTGATGACTTTAAGGTCATGAATGATGCCATGAACTCCATTCGCGATACCGCGCACTCAGCAGGCACCGAGGCGATCCAAGACGCGGATGTTATGATCGGGGATGTGCACACGGCGGCACAGTCCATCAATCATGCACTGTCTGGCCTCATCGGGGATACCGATGCCTTTATTCAGGAGACCTCGGGCAATCTGGACGAAGTCAATCGACAGCTCAAAAAGGTGCGTAAGAACCTGATGGATGTACCGTACACACTGACAAACGGTATCACCACCGCAACCGAAGAGGTGGACACAGCGACGAGCAAGGTGCAGAATAACATCCAGCAGGCAATCGATGAGCTGAACGGCGCAAAGAATGATTTGAGAAAGCTGGCAACATTCAGCCAGACCGTATCGGACATTCTGCTCGGCGGCGGTTCTGCTGAGGATAAGCTGAATGATCTGGTCAGCGCACTGGAAGATTTGGGTAAGATTGACCCGTCCGCACGTGTGGAACGTGCACGGAAGGCCATGCAAGACGCAGTCGATGCCGTCAAGCTCATGACCGATAACGTCAAGTGGGGAATCAGCCAGTCCAATACCGAGATTCAGGTTGCACTGCGCGATGCCAATAACGCACTCAAGAAGCTGGAAAATCTGGCAAGTACCATCAATTCGGACACCGCTGCATACAGCAGCAACGCCATGAACAGCCTCAGACAGGTGAACGGTCATGTGAGCACGATTGAAAATACGCTGCGCTCGTATACCAGCACGTTGGGGGATAAGGGGCAGAAGACCATGGACGACGTGGATAGTCAACTGACCATCATCAATGATCGTGTTGGACAGATGACCGATGGTGCAGCCAGCACGAACACCGACCTGCACGCGACCACACAGTCCATTATCACCACCATGTCTACGGTCGAGGATGCCATCAAGAATCTGGTCAAGGTACCGGAGAAGACCGTGGATGACGTTTCGGAAAGCCAAGGAGATAGCGGTCCGGGTCGTGTCATCTCGTGCAAGAATACCGGAGCCATTCAGGCAGACAGCAATGTCGGCGGCATCGCGGGTATGATTGCACCTGAGCTGGACATTGACCCCGAAGAAGATATTGATCTGGACAGCGACAAGCTCACGGTTGACACCCATGCATTCCTCAAGGCAACGCTCAAGGACTGCCGCAACGACGGAAATATTACGGCGAAAAATGAGTGCGCCGGTGGTATTCTGGGACGCTCCGAGCTGGGCGCCGCCATTGGATGCGTGAGCAAGTGCAAGGTTGAAACCGAGTCGGGCGGCAAAGCCGGCGGCATTGCGGGTGAGTCGAGCGGCAGCATTGAAAACTGTGCAGCGCAGGTCGATTTGAAGGGCGGCGACAACCTGGGCGGTATCGCCGGACAGGGTAAGGATATTACGAACTGTCGTGCCATGACTCGTGTGGACAGCGACGGGGAAAAGCTGGGCGCGGTTGCGGGTGCAGCCTCGGGAACGGTTTCGGGAAATTACTACCTCAACGAAGACCTGGCAGGCGTGGACGGCATCAGCTACGCGGGCAAGAGCGACGGCGTGGATTTTGCCACCTTCGGCACACTGTCCGGTGTCCCAGCGGATTTCCTGACCTTTGCGGTATCCTTTGTCGCGGACGGCAAGACCATTGCCGAAATTCCGGTTTCGTACGGTGGCGCCGTGGATGAGAGCCTGATTCCAGAGGTTCCCGAAGCGGGCGGCACGTACGGCAGCTGGGATGAATTTGACCGGACTGACATCGTGCGCAGCCAGACCGTCCATGCGGTCTATGACGATCTCCGCTCGACCATTTCATCGCCCGGACGTGTCCCGGTGCTGCTGGCTGAGGGTGCATTCTCACCCGATGCTGAGATCGATGTGCGTACCTGGTCGCCGGATGATTCCCAGATTCCGAGCGGGTATGAGCTGGTTGCGGCCTACGCCTACGATATCGAGGACGATACCCCGATGCCCGATACGGTTACGCTGCACGTTGCAGCCGGAGAGAACGGCACCGACGTGGCTGTGATCCAGAATGGTGAGATGCAGGTCATCGACAGCACGCTCGACGGCAGCTATCTGATCTGTGAGGGCGCACCGGAGGGCAGCCTGCTGGTTGTCAGACGCAATCACACTGTGCTGTTTGTTGCATTGGGCGGCGCAGCGGTCCTGATCATTTTGGGCTTGGCATTCTGCATCGTCCGCCGTCGCCGCAGACGCAAGGAAGCGGCAGCGCCGGATGACATCCAGAATGAGACCGAGCAGACACCGAACGAAGAACCCCAGAAGATGGAATAAAAAAGAGGGAGTCCCTAGAAATCAGGGACTCCTTTTTGCTGTGTAAAATACTAGTCTAAGATCTCCACAAACGTTTGATAAAAGTCATAGACCACGCCGTTTTCGGCAGCATGGAGCAAAAAGCGGCTGATGATCGTGCCGGTTCGATGGCTTTTCTGGATGTGCGAGAGCAGTTCGGGCAGGTTACTGCGGTAGTCATCCGGTACCGATTCCTGCACCAGACAGGCGACGTATCGGGAATCCGCAGAACGCTCCCACAGAATTTGATCGGACGGAATGGCAGAACGCTGCACGCGCGGTACGGTGAGTCCACGATGCTCGATTGCAAGGCTGTCAGAGTGCTGCACACGGGAATACAGATAAGGATTTTCCATGTATTGGCGCAGCTTATCAATTTCGTTTAAGTCAAAGGAGACGATGCAGTCGGTATCGATCTTGGCAGGAGAGAAAGGACTCTGACGGAGCTTGCCCAGCGTCTCGATGGCTGCGAGGTGATTGTGCAGCTTTTGGATGCGCTGTGCGATTTCCTGCTGCTGGCGTTCCAGCTCCTCGATTTTCCCGCACAGCAGGCGAGTGTGTTCTTCCGGTTCTGCTTGCTCCATCGCACCGATCTGCTGTAAAGAGATACCGAGATTTTTATAGAAAATAATGTCGGATATCGTCATCAAATCGGAAACCGTGTACTCCCGGTAGCTGTTTGTATGATTTTTGTGCGGTGTCAGGATACCGATCTCATCCCAGTAGCGCAGGGTGGATGCGGGGAGATCGAAAAAGCGAGTAATCTGGCCGATATGGAACTGCTGATCCAAGCAAACATTCCTCCAAATGATCTTTTTCTACATTATGCCATATTTGGTGTTGACCTTCAAGTAACTTTAAGGTTTATCATAGATGAGGGGAGGAATCAGAATGGAAAAAAATTGATGTTTCGGTCGGCATCCGAGGTGCGCCTCAGCCGCGTGCTGCGGTTTATGATACCGACCTATCTCACTTCGCTGTTCAACACGGTTTACACCATGGTGGACGGTATTTTTGTCTCGGCTTATGTGGGGACGAACGCACTGGCGGCAATCAATATTGTTTATCCGATCGTCAACGTGCTGACCGGTATTGCACTGGCCTTTGCGACCGGCGGAAGCTCGATTGCAGCCTTGCATCTGGGCGGTGGACGGAAAGATCAGGCCGACCGTGCATTTACAATCAGCGTGCTGGGCTACATCCTGCTTGGCTGTGTGGTCTCGCTGCTCGTCTGGACCAACCTGTCTGTCATATTGACCCTGCTGGGCGCAACACCGGTAACGATGGCGGACTGCCAAACCTATGCGTTCTGGTGGCTCATCGGCACACCGGTCGTCATTGGAAAAGAGCTGTTCACTTATTTTATCCGCGTGGACGGCAGTCCGACGTACAGCTTCCTGACCGCGCTGGCGGGTGGTATTTTAAATATCATCCTGGACTATGTGTTTGTCGGACGGATGCAGATGGGCATTCTGGGCGCGTCGCTGGCGACTATTCTGGGACTGTGCCTTTCGTTTGTTATGGGTGCGCTCTATTTTGTCGTGCGATCGGGTGCGCTGCGGCTGACTCGACACGGCCTGTCGGCACGCACCGGACTGTACTGCATGGTCAACGGTGCGTCGGAGTTCATTAACCAGCTTGCCATCGCCATCACAACCATCGTCTTCAATCGCACTGCCATGGTGTTTGCTGGAGAGGACGGCATTGCAGCCGTGTCCATCATCATGTACTTGCAGTTTTTGTGCATCGGTATTTACTTCGGTTTTTCTATGGGCCTAGCACCTCCGCTGAGCTATGCGTATGGCGACCACAGATATGATGTGTGCCGGGTGCTGGAACGGTATGCCCATCGCTTTCTGTGCGTTGCACCCTTTGTCATGTACGCGGCAACCTATCTGTTAGCGCCGGTCGGCGTATCCTTTTTTGCGCAGCGTGACAGCGTGGTGTATACCATGGCTGTCTGGGGCATGCGACTGTATGGCATGGGTTTTCTGTTTTCCGGTGTTAATATTTTCTCTGCCATACGCATGATGGCGTACGGAAAGGGATATTTCTCGGGACTCATTACCTTTTTGCGTTCCTTTGCGCTGCTGTTGTTATTCTTAATTGTCCTGCCGCGTTTTTGGGGCATGAACGGCATCTGGCTGGCCGTGCCCGCAGCCGAGATCCTGACCTTGATTGTCGCGCTCGGATTTCTGCTGTTTTTCCCAAAGACACTCAAACAGACAAAGGCAGAAATGAACCTGCAATCTGCCGATCAAAATTGAATGCGCGTGTGAGAACAAAAAAGACCGTCCATTTGGACGGTCTTTTTTGTGCCTGCAATTAGTCTTCGGGCTGCGCAGTCTCAGTCTTTTCGGTTGTCGTCGCCGCACCGAGCAGCAGACGGAAGTACTCGAATGCCTCGGGCGCTTCGCGCTTGAGCGAGATCGGACGGCCGGCGCTCGAGAGGAAGCAGTGCTTGGTCTCACCGGTCGCACGCAGGCTGCCGGTTGCATCGTCGCGAATCTCATAGCAAACGGTCATGCGGGTGGGGCTGAGTTCGGTCACCTCAACGCCGATGACTAAGGTTTCACCAAAGCGGGACATCTGCTTGTAGTCACAGTGTACGCTCAGTACCGGGATACCGAAGCCCATCGCTTCCAGACGGCTGTACGAGAAGCCCATCTGCTCGAGCAGGTCGGTGCGTGCTTCCTCCATGAATCGGATATAGTTGGAGTGGTGCACGACACGCATGCCATCGGTCTCATAGTACTGCACCTTGTGACGATAAGGAACGAAATCCATAATAAAACAACTCCTTTGCATGAGGTGAAATGAAAATATAGGGGGAGAAATCTCCCCCTATATTGGTGTTACAGATAACAGAAGATCTTAGCGATCTCGGCACGGGTGATGCGTGCGTTGGGCTGGATGGAGCCATCCTTGTAGCCGCCGACCAGACCGATGGCCGAGACGATTTGTACATGGGTCAGCGCCCAGTCTGGGATCTCTGCCTGATCGGTGTAGGTCTTGGAACTCGGAACATAACCGCGGGGCAGGCTGCGCGAGATGACGGTCATAACCTCGGCGCGGGTGATGTTGGAGTTCGGGTTAAATCGACCGGTGGACGAGCCTTCCATCAGACCTGCGCGGACGCAGGCTGCAATCGGGCCGCGTGCCCAAGAGGGAATATCGTCGTTGTCGACGAAGTTCAGACCTTCTTCGGACGAAGTGTCCAGATTCAGCGTGCGGGCGATCATGGCAGCGAACTCGCTGCGCTTGAGGTTGGAGTTCGGGTAGTAGTATTTCTTGCCGTCTACCGTCGAGCCCTGCATGATGCCGCGTGCCGCCAAACGGTCGATGTAGCCGGCAGCCCAGCTGGTACCGATGTCAACGAATGCGTGATCGGTGACCTTGCCGACCGTGATCGTCACAGCCTGACGGGACAGATTGCCCGCATCGTCCGCCGCTTCGATGACAACCGTGTGCAGGCCAGCGCCCAGCGAGCCGGTGGGAATCGAGATGGAAGCCGAAGCCTCGTCATACTTTGCCGAGCTCAGGTTACCGTTGAGGTATGCCTTGACGTTTTTGCTGCGTATCGGGTATGCACCGTTCTCCTGCGTGATCTTGGCGGTTACGGTGACCGAGGAACCGACCGATGCGGTTGTCGGTGCCGAGGTAAAGGAGATCGCCGGCGCACCAGTGGACAGGGGAGCGGTCTCGCTGACCTGAATGTGGTCGAGGTAGACCGAGCCGCTGCCGGTGATGCGCAGGCCGGTGAGTGCCTGTGCACCGTCCGGTGCCTTGCACGACAGGAACTGCCAGTTTGCAGATGCGGTCGGGCCGAATGCTGCCTCGACGGTCTCACCGTCTGCCGTGGTGAAGATACCGGTCAGCGTTGCCGAACCGTCAGCCTTTGCCCAGAGTGAAACGGTCGGGGTCTTGGTGACAGCGGTCTGCGGGACGTTGAGTTCTGCCGAACCGTTGACCGAAACCGCAAGCGCACCGTAGCCGCGGGCAACCTGATCGGCGTCCTTGGTCAGGGTAAGCGCAGTGCCGTCCGACGTGGTCAGCGGCTGGGTGGATTCAAAGTCTGCAATCGTGGTCAGATCCTGTGGTGCGCCCATGCCGACCGTTACCGGGATGGACTTGGAGTAGCTGCCGTAAGAGACAACGATCGAGCCCGAACCCTTCTTGGTACCGGTGAACACACCGTTTTTATCGATGGTGCCGATATCGCCCTTGACCGTCCAGGTCAGCAGATCGTCGCGGGACGCGGTAGTGAAGCCGTTATAGAATACGGTAGCGTCCAGATCGATGCTCTCGTCGGCCTTGACCGATACCGAGGAGATTTCCTTGCCGCTCGAGGAGATGGTTGCCGAGGTGATGGCGCCAACGACCATGAGCTGCATTTCACCGGTTGCCGAACCCGACTGCGCGTAGACAGAAACCGGACCGGTGGAGGAACCAGCGTGGAACTGGTCGTCCGATACCGAGCCGACGCCGCCGGCTACCGTGTAAGTGACTTCACCGGGCAGGGAGGTCTTGACCGAAGCATCGTCCATCGCGGTGGTAGAGAAGGTCGTGGACGCGCCAGCCAGTACATAGCGGGTGACCGGCTGCATGTAGAGATAGGTTGCCACGCCGTCCGACTTCTTGTTGTTGACCAGAACGATGAAGTTGGAGACCTTGCGCTCGGAGCCGTCCGACGGCCTGGAAATGAGCTTGGAGGTGGACTCGCCGGGCTGCTGAATGCTCATCATGGACGAGCCGCCGCCGTCGAGACAGACAGCCGTGGTGCAGCCGCGTGCAATCATCTCTTCGGCCAGTGCGTTGGCGTTGAGGCCGCGGCTGTAAGAGGACTCACCATCGACCTCAAAGATAACGACCGTGCCGTCAGCCTTGGTGCCGACTGCTGTGCGGGCACAGTTTGCGGATGCACGGTCAATGGAAGTCGGGGTAGCCTGGCCGTTTGTGACCAGAGCCTTGCCGCCGACGGCGTACTTGACCTCATCCCAACCCTTCATCATGGTGTTGAAGGTGATGGTCAGCTCTTCGCCGATCGGATAGTCAATCCAGGCCGACTTGCAGTCATCGCGCTTGGTGAGAATCATCTGGTTTTCACCGATGGCGAAGGACTCCGAGCCGCTGACCTTGCCGACGACCTTGAACTTCGCCGGATGTCCGATGCGCAGATCGTTCTTGTTCTCGTATTCCAGAATGATGCTCTGTCCGGGGGTCGAGAAGCGGGTCTGACTGTAATAGTAGGAGTCGAGCAGATAGAGGCCGACCGAGGTGCGGGTCTTGTTGTAGCCGTATACACCGACGTTGCCCGACGCACCGGAAACCGTGATGGAGCTTACCGGCGTGCCGATGACTGCCGAGCCGTCTGCACGGAAGCCGACTGCATTCTGCCAGGTATTGCACGCGATAATGCGGCCATTGTCCACGACTAGACCGGTCGGAATACCGTTCTCGGTCGAGAAGAAGTCGGCGTTGACGCCGCCGATGACATCATAGCCCTGACCTTCCAGACGGGAAATCATCTGGGACAGGGTGATCTTGTTGCCATAGAACTGGGTGCCCGAGCGCACGCCCATAGGTGTGACCGCCGACGAAGGGGTGTACTCGATGGCGTTGGCACGCTGAGTACCGGCCGAGTTTATGGCATAGGTATTGGAATAGGTTGTACCGGAACCAATCCGATACGAGTAGGTGAACCCACCATCAATCAGGGAGGCACCCGCCGCACTTACGAGCAGAACGGCGGATAATCCCACTGAAATCAAGCGGGTAACAAGCGGATGTTTCATGATTCAGCTCCTTATGCAAAAGTGTAGGGGGACAGAAAAACACCGTCCCCCCATAAAGAATATTATACGCCAAAACGACAGGCGAATCAATCAAATTTTACTGGAAAAAGATAGTCGTACAGATCGGGAATGCACGAAATCTGTGATCTGGTTGGAAATCAGATCGATTTGAGCGTGCGCTCGACGACCTCACCCAGACGCGGACTGCGCACACGGCAGTCGGCCACCTGGTCATAGATGGGCTTGCGCATCTGGTAGAGCCTGCGCGTCTCGGCCAGCTTGTCCTCCTTTTCGAGCAGGGGACGGTTGGTCGAGTGCGACAGGTTTTTGACGATACGGAAGAACGGCGTGTCGAGCAGAATGAGCAGACCGGTGCGCTTAATGATCTCGACATTCTCGGGGCGCAGCACGGTTCCACCGCCCAGAGACAGCACGCAGCCTTCCTCACGTGCGGAAATTTCGGTTACATATTTGGTCTCCAAATCGCGGAAATAAGGCTCACCATGCTGGGCAAAAATTTCCGGGATGGTCATGCCTTCCTGCGCCTCGATGTAGCGGTCGAGATCGATAAACGGCAGACCGGTCAGACGGGCGACCTTGCGGCCGACCGTGGTTTTGCCGCTGCCCATGAATCCGCACAGCGCAATGCTGCGCTTGTGGTACTTGTCGTGCAGACGCTTGCGCGCCATCTGTCCGTACATGCGGCGCAGAATGGAGTCGCATGCCGCGTCGGCAAACTGCGCATCGTACCAGATGGTCTGCGCACGGGCAGCCTGCATAACCAGCATGAACAGACCGTCACGTGTCTTGGTGCGCTTGGGATTGGCGAGCTTCATCAGCGCAGTCACCGGCGGATTGTAGATCGCGTCAAAGACGTAGCTGACCTTGTGCGGCAGGAAATACAGCGGACTCTTATCTTCGTGCGGGAACATGCCGAGCGGGGTCGCGTTGAGAACGATCTGGATATCTCGGGGAATGCGGCGACGGGTGCAGGTGAAGCACTTGACACCGGGCAGAACCTCTACAAGCTGATCGCGCAGCGCGTCCGCCTTCTCAAGATTGCGTCCACTGATGTAAAGTGATGCACCTTCACATAAACAATGATAGGCCATAACTGCCGCTGCACCGCCATAACCGAGCAATAATACCTTCTTTCCGCGCAGGGAAATGCCATCCTTCTCGAGCGACTCTGCAAAGCCTAAAATGTCGGTGTTAAAGCCGATCGCTTTACAGTCTCGAAAGGCGACTGCGTTGACCGAGTGCAGATCTGCGGCACTCGGGTCGACCTCGTCGAGCAGCGGGATGACCGCTTTTTTGTGCGGGATGGTCAGGTTGATGCCGGTGAGTTTTTCTCTGGCCAGTGTGAGCGCGTCAGACAGCTTTTCGGGCGGCACGGTGACCGCGATGTAGTCGGCATCCCGACCGGTCGCCGCGAAGAGCGCGGCGTGCAGGTCGGGACTCATGGTGTGACCGAGCGGATAGCCGAACAGCGCGTAGGTCTCGCGCTGGGGCTCGAAGGTCTGGAATTCTTCAAAAGACAGCAGCATGACGATCAGCCTCCCAAGCGATGCAGTGCGTCGAAGAAGTCGGGGTAAGAGATGGCGACAACGTTCTCGTCTAAGATCTCGCTGTCACCCGAGCAGGCCAGTGCACAGACAGCCATGCTCATGGCGATGCGGTGATCGTGGTAGGTCTCAAAGGCCGCGCCGTGCAGCGGACGACCGCCGCGGATGATCATACCGTCCTCGGTTTCGGTTACATCTGCACCGGCTCTGGACAGCTCGCTGACCATTGCAGCGATGCGGTTTGACTCCTTGACTTTGAGCTCTGCCGCGTCGCGGATGACGGTCTCACTCTGTGCGAAAGCGGCTGCAACTGCGAGTACGGGCAGCTCGTCGATCAGACGCGGAATGACCGCGCCGCCAATCTCGACACCGTGCAGCTGAGACGAGCGCACGGTGATATCGCAGATGGGTTCGCCCTCGTCGCGCAGGTTGGAGAGCGTGATATCAGCGCCCATGTTCTTGAGCACCTCGATCACACCGTCGCGGGTCGGATTGACGCCAACATCGCGAATGGTGATTTCGGAGTTCGGGACGATGGCACCGGCAACCAGGAAGAAGGCAGCCGAGGAGATATCTGCCGGAACGACCACGTCACGTGCGGTCAGTTTTTCCGGGGGATAGAGCGTGATACGGCAGCCGTCGGTGTCCACGCGGCAACCCAGTGCGCGCAGCATGCGCTCGGTGTGATCACGCGAGGGCGCAGGCTCGATGACGGTCGTCGGGGTGTCGGCATACAGACCGGCCAGCAGGATGGCGCTCTTGAGCTGTGCCGAGGCAACCGGCAGGGTGTATTCGATGCCGTGCAGCTTGCCCGGACGGATGGTCAGGGGACAGAACTTGTCGTCCACACCGGTGATGTCCGCACCCATCTGGCGCAGCGGCTGGATGATGCGACCCATCGGACGCTTCTCGATGGATGCGTCACCGGTGAGCGAGACCTCGAAGGACTGACCGGACAGAATGCCCGAGATCAGACGGGTGGTTGTACCGCTGTTGCCGGTGTACAGACGCTCGGCGGGCTGCTTGAGACCGTGCAGACCGACACCGTGTACGGTGACCGTGCGGTCGTCACCGACCTCAATCGGTACACCCATCTTGCGGAAACAGTCGATGGTGGACAGACAATCCTCGCCCATCAGGAAGCCGGAGACGTGGGTCACGCCGTCGGCCAGCGCGCCCAGCATGACCGAGCGGTGAGAGACCGACTTGTCACCCGGCACCGAGATCGTGCCGTGCAGGCCGGTGGAAGGATGTAATTTCATAGCGCGTTACCTCGTTTCGGTGGAATCGGAAATGCGGTAGCTGCCCAGAATGCGGACGGTGGACAGCTCTTCGGACAGCTGGTAGATCATCGCGCGCACCGCAGGGTCGCACAGACTGCCCTCGAGATCGATGTAGAAGCGGTAGTTCCAAGGCGTCTCGGGCAGCGGACGGGAGTGAATCTCGGTGAGATTGATCTCGTGATCGGCACAGACCGACAGCGCTGCCGCGAGCGAACCGTTTTTGTGGGGCAGGGTAAAGACGAGCGAGATGCGATTGTCGTCCGAGCGTGCGGACAGACCGCGGCTGACCGCGATGAAGCGGGTCTGATTGGTCTTGTCGTCATTGATGTTGTGCGCGAGAACGGTCAGACCGTACAGAGCAGCAGCCTGCTCGGAGCATACCGCTGCCAGCGTCAGATCGCCCGAAGCCGCGACCATCTGCGCAGCGACCGCGGTGTTTGCAGCTTCCTGCTGTTCGAGACCGTGCTCTTTGAGGAAGTTCTGACACTGACCGAGGGCAGGTTTGATGGAATACGCCGTGCGCACCGATTGCAGCGTTGCACCGGGGCAGGCACACAGACAGTTGTAGATGTGGTCGACGTGGGAGTGCGAGATGTGCAGATCGTACTGCACGAGCAGGTCGCACGCTTCGTGAATGGTGCCCACAGTCGAGTTTTCGACCGGAACCACACCGGCATCGGCACGGCCTTCGCTGACCGCGCGGAACACGTCCTCAAAGGTGGGAACGTGGCTGACTTCCTTGGCATCCGGGAACATTGCCGCTGCGGCCTGCGCCTGATAGGAGGCAGGCAGACCCTGATAGACCACACGGGCGGGCTGATCGCAGCGCGGTGCGAGGGTCAGCTCCAGACGGGCAGGTTCACAGGACAGGATGGTCTCATACTGGTGCTTGCGCGATACGCGCATGACCGATTTGAGCATGGACACATATTCCTGACGCAGACCGTCGGGTGCCTGTGCACCCAGTGTTTCGAGCAGATACTGTTCGCGGTCGGGCTTTAAGATGGCATCACCGGTCTTGAGCTTGTAGGCTGCGACCTGCTCAGCACAAGCCATGCGGCGCAGGAAGAGCTGCTGAATCTGCTGATCGATGGCGGTGATTTCTGCGCGCGTCTCATCGAGAGGGCGGGGATTATTCTGCATAGCCGTGACCCTCCAGATAGAGATCGGCCAGCGCGACGGCTGCTGCGGCCTCGATGACCGGAGCGGCGCGGGTGACGATGCAGGGATCGTGACGGCCATGAATCTCCAGCGGTTCGACCTTGCCGGTCGTGACGTTGAGCGTATTCTGACGCTTGGCGATGGACGGGGTGGGCTTGATGGCTGCACGGAACAGAACGGGCATGCCGCTCGTGATGCCGCCCAGCACACCGCCGTTGTTGTTGGTCTCCGAGCGTACCTGACCGTTTTCGTCCAGATACATCGGGTCGTTTGCGTGCGAGCCGCGATACTCGGCAAAGCCGAAGCCCACGCCGAACTCGACACCCTTGACCGCCGGGACGGCGAACAGGATGGAGGACAGACGGGACTCGACCGTGTCCATCATGGGAGAGCCCAGACCAGCGGGCAAACCGACGGCAGCACATTCGATGACACCGCCGACCGAGTCACAGTCGTTGCGTGCGTCCTCGATGGCGGCCAGCATAGCGGTCAGCGCACGGGGATTGATGACCGGATATTCCTGCATGCGCAGAGCGTCCAGCTCCTCAGCCGAGACGGCAACATCGTCGAATGCAGTGTCCTGAATCTGAGCAATGGACTGGATATGTGCGCCGACCGTGATGCCCTTCTGCTTGAGATAGAGCTTGCACAGCGCACCGGCAAAGACCAGCGGCGCAGTCAGACGGCCGGAGAAGTGGCCGCCGCCGCGGGGGTCGTTGAAGCCGTGGAAGCGCACCGAACCGGTGTAGTCTGCATGACCCGGACGGGGCTGGGCGAGCAGCGCCTGATAGTCCTGCGAGCGGGTGTTGGTGTTGCCGATGACCGCACAGATGGGGGTGCCGGTGGTCTTACCGTTGTAGATACCGGACAGAATCTGCGGCAGATCGGATTCCTTGCGAGCGGTGGATTGCTTGTTGCGGCCGGGTGCACGGCGCTCCATCTCGCGCAGTACGAACGCCTCGTCGTAGTCAATACCGGACGGGAAGCCGTCGAGCACAACGCCGATACCGGCACCATGCGATTCACCGAAGATGGAAATTTTGAGTGCGTTGCCCCAGGTAGAACCCATGTGGCGCACCTCCTTAGATTACAGATTTAAGATAAGCGGGTGCAGCGTTTCGGCTGCGATGGGTACGATTTCGGCCTTGCCGGGGGTGCGTACCAGAATAAAGTTGACGGTTGCGCCCATTTTTTTCTTGTCGGACAGCAGAGCGTGGAAGATCTCCTCGCGGTCGTTGGTCAGTTCTGTGGGCAGACCGACCTTTTGCAGAATGTCGATCAGACCGGGGAGCAGATCGGTGTCCGTGCCCAGCTGATTGGAAATCTGCATCGCAGCGACCATGCCGATGGCGACTGCCTGGCCGTGCGTGAGCGCGGTGTAGTTGCCCAGTTTTTCGGCTGCGTGGCCAACTGTGTGACCGAAATTCAGGATCATGCGCAGACCGGTGTCGCGCTCATCCTGCGCCACGACGTCGCGCTTCATCTTAACACATTCATAGATGATGTTCTCGATGTTTGCGCGGTAATCGGGTGCGGATACCATGGACAGAATGTCAGGGTTTGCAATGTAGCCGGCCTTGATGACCTCAGCCATGCCGTCGATGAAGGTCTGCGCGGGCAGCGTGTCCAGTACATCGGGGTCGATGAGTACCAGACGAGGCTGGTAGAACGCGCCGACCAGGTTTTTGCCTTCGGGCAGATCGACACCGGTCTTGCCGCCGACCGAGGAGTCGACCTGCGCGAGCAGGGTGGTCGGTACCTGGCACAGCGAAACGCCGCGCAGGAAGGTTGCGGCAGCAAAGCCGGTGATATCACCGGTCACACCGCCGCCCAGTGCGATGACCAGATCCTTGCGGGTCATACCGGCTTCCAGCAGATCGCGGTAGATGGTCTCGACGGTTGTCAGACGTTTGTACGCTTCGCCAGCCGGGATGACGGTCGAGGAGACCGGCAGACCGAACTGGGAAGCGAGCTTGTCAAGGTACAGCGGGGCGACGTTGGAGTCGGCGACGATGTGCACACGGCTGGGGGAAAAGACCTCGAGAATGTGCGACGCCGCCTGACCGAGCAGACCGCGGCCGATGAGAATATCCGAGCGGGACGAGGTACCGCTGAGGGTGAGCTGTTTCATAAGGGTCAACGCTCCTTTATGTTAGACGTTCCGGAAGACCGGATAGTTCCGAAAATTGACAGAATGCGCGCCGAAAAAGTTTCAGCGCGCATGGATTTGCCTGGACTTAAAAATCAGACTTCGCGGCCGACAGCTTCCGCGATGCGGCGAATGGAGGTCATGGTCTCCTGGAACGAGTCGTAGGTCAGGCTCTGCGCGCCGTCGGACAGCGCGTGTGCGGGGTCGTTGTGTACCTCGATGATGAGGCCGTCCGCGCCGGCAGCAATGGCAGCCTTGGCGAGGGGCTCTACCATCCAGTAGATGCCGCCTGCATGAGACGGGTCAACAACGACCGGCAGATGGCTCATACGCTTGAGCACCGGAACAGCCGAGATATCCAGCGTGTTGCGGGTGTAGGTCTCGTAGGTACGGATACCGCGCTCGCACAGGATGACATTCTCGTTGCCGCCAGCCATGACGTACTCAGCCGACATGAGGAACTCTTCCATGGTGTTTGCGAAGCCGCGCTTTAAGAGGACGGGCTTGCGGGTCTGACCGAGCTCCTTGAGCAGATCGAAGTTCTGCATGTTGCGTGCGCCGACCTGGAAGCAGTCGCACTTATCCATGAACAGTTCGATGTTCTTGGGGTTGGTGATCTCGGTGACGACCGGCAGACCGGTTTCCTTGTGTGCCTCGTGCAGCAGCTCCAGACCTTCGGCCTTCAGACCCTGGAAGGAGTACGGGGAAGAGCGGGGCTTCCAAGCGCCGCCGCGCAGAACGGTTGCGCCCTGTTCCTTGACGTGCTTTGCCACATCAATGATCTGCTCGCGGCTCTCAACCGAGCACGGGCCAGCCATAACGACGATCTTCTTGCCGCCGATGACTACACCGGGTGCGATTTCGACCGTGGTATCCTGCGGATGCATGCGGCGGTTTGCCAGCTTGAACGGCTCCTGAACCTTGGTGATGCGGTCGACCTGGGGATCGCGCAGCAGTGCGTCCTTGTCGACAGCGGCGGTGTCGCCGACCAGAGCCAGAACGGTGGTGCCGGTGCCGACAACCGTGTTGACATGGATGCCGTACTGTTCGTTCAGCCAGTGGGAGAGATGGTCGATGTGTTCGTTGGTTGTGCCGTCTTTCATGACTACGATCATGGTGATTTCTTCCTTTCGATCTATGAGGATTTAAATTTAAAAACGTGATTTCAGAGGGACTTTAGAAAATAAAAAAGTCCTCCGTCCACAAACAGTTAGGGACGAAAGACAAACATTCCGCGGTACCACCCACATTCGGCACAGATTTGGCTGCGCCGCACTCATTTTTCGGATACAACATATCCTATCCCGTTAACGGAGGAATCCCGGCAAAGCCTACTGTGATTCAGCTCTGCGGCTCACGAGGGAACTTCATTTGGTCGGCGCCTGCGTCCACTTACAGTCTGGATGGACACTCCCTGAAAAGCGCGGGTGACGAAACTACTTCCTCGGTCATCGCTTTTTTCAATATACGCCTTTATTATATCACTCTGCTAAAGAATGTCAAGCGTGGTCGAAGATTTTTTTGAAAACTTTTGGGACAAGGGTTCTGTGCAGGTGAGGGGTGGACATAGACTTGGGACAGGTGATGCAAAATGGACGAAAAGAGCAAAGGTTTACAGGCATATGCACAGGCGATTTCCTGCCTGCCGCCGCGGCTGACACACGCGGCACTGAGTTTACCGGACGATATCCGACTACACGCGGAAGAATTGCGCCTGCGCGCGGGCCGACCGCTGTATTGGTGCGCAGGCGGTGTGGAACACGAGATTGCGGGTGAACCCATCCGCACCGAGGAATTGCGGGACACCCTGGCACGCGCCAGCCGGTGGTCGGTACATACCTATGAAGACCCCATTCGGCAGGGTTATCTGCCGCTTGCCGGCGGGCACCGCTTGGGCGTGTGCGGCACGGTGTCGATGGAAAGTGGACGACCAACCGGCGTGCGCACGGTGTCCTCACTGTGTCTGCGCATCGCGCGAGCCGTGCCGGGTGCGGCTGCGGCCTGCCTGGAGGACATACAGAACGGGGAACAGGTGCACGGCACGCTGATTTTGTCCCCGCCGGGCGGCGGCAAGACCACATTTCTGCGTGATCTCATTCGCCAGCTGTCGCAGCAGGGCATCCGGGTGGCGGTTGCGGACGAGCGCGGCGAGCTGGCAGCCATGCGCGGCGGGATGCCGCAGTTTGACCTCGGCCCTTCGTGCGACGTGCTCGACGGCTGCCCCAAGGCGGTCGGCGCTTTGCAGCTGGTGCGCACCATGACCCCGCGTGTGCTGGCGCTCGATGAGATCACCGACCCGGCCGATCTGGACGCGGTGCGCTTTGCCGCCAACTGCGGTGTGACCGTGCTGGCGACCATCCATGCCGCAGGTCATGAAGAGCTGACGCGCAAACCGTTTTTCCGTGCGCTGTGCGATACCGGAGCCTTTACCCGTCTGGTTGTGCTGACCGCCGACGGTGACCGGCATGACAGCCGGATTGAGCATCTGGAAGGAGGGAAGCCGCCATGCTGTTGACTGCAATGGGTGCAATGCTGACGCTGGGGGCATGTACGACACTGGGCATGGCGGCACGCGGCAAATTGCGCCGCCGTATTTCAGTCCTGTCGTCTATGCTGGATGCGTGTACGTTTTTGCGTGCCGAGATCGAAGGTCCACATACACCGCTGCCCGACCTGATCGAAGCCTTGGCGCACAGCCAGAACCCCGACCAGAGAAGACTGTTCGGGGAGATGAAAAAGCGGATGGAACAGTCTCCGGGGATGTCGCTCGGCTATCATTGGAGCAGTACGGTGCGTGATCTGCGGGAAGAATTGCAGCTTGGGGAGGAGGCGACAGCCATCTTGCGCGACGCGTCGGCATTTTTGGGACGGTATGACGCATCCCAGCAGCTGCAATGTCTGTCGTATGCTATGACCCGGTTGGAGAGCTGCCGGCAGCAGGCGTGCGAAGCTTACCGCAGACACGGCAGCGTCTACCGTACCTGCGGCATCGCGGCAGGCATTTTCGTGGTGCTGATTTTGATTTGACGGGAGGGAAGACCATGCAGGTCGATTTGATTTTCAAGATCGCGGCCATCGGCATTCTGGTCGCGGTCTTTAATCAGCTGCTCATCCGATCGGGACGGGAAGAGCAGGCCATGATGACCACCCTGGCTGGTCTGATCGTGGTGATGATGGTGCTGGTGCAGCAGATCAGCAATCTGTTTACACTGATGAAGTCGGTGTTTGGATTTTGAGCGGGCAGATGGTAACGCTGATCGGAGCGGCATTGGCCGCAGCCGTCCTGGCACTTGTGCTCAAAAAGGACAGCCCGGCGCTCGCGCTGATGGTCGCGGTGGCCGGGGTGCTGGTGCTGATGACCGGACTGATCGAACCGGCCGGGCAGCTCATCCACGCGGCCAAAAGTTTACTGTCCGAGCTGGACGGCTCTGAGACCATCTACGTTCCGATCATCAAGGCAGTCGGGATTGCGGCAGCGGTGCGGATTGCGGGTGCGGTGTGTCAGGATGCCGGACAGGCCGCGCTTGCAGCACAGTTGGAGCTTGCCGGAACGGCGGCAGCAATCGTGGTCTGTCTGCCGCTTTTGACCGAGGTGCTCGAGCTGGTCAACCGCATGATCGCCTGACGGACAGAGGAGGAAAGGCAGGAGGAAGATGAAATGGCATGTAAGATGCAGGAACGTGATGCGGCAGCTTGTCTGCCTTGTGAGCTGTATTTTTCTGTGTATCGGGATCGCGGGTGCGACCGATCAGACCACCGCTGCCGCGCAGCAGCAGGCGGACAGCCAGAGCGGTGTGCTGGTTGGCTCGCTGACCGGACAGTCGGCGGCACTCATGGATGGGGTCACACTGGACGACGGCGTGGGACAGGCGGCAGCCCAGCTTTTGGACAACTTGGAGGGCAGTGGACGGACGGCGTGGACGGCTGCACTGACAAGTCTTGGCAAATTGCTTGTAGTGGCGGTCATCTGCGGTATTTTGCAGAGTGCCCGCGCAGCGGCGGGCGGCAGCGACCTGCCAATTGTGACGATGGCGGGTGCATTGGGCATGACTGGGGTCTTTCTGAGCGACCTGAGCGGTATGATGACACTATGCGAGGATACCTTGCACGAGGTGTCGACCTTTTCCAAGGCCATGCTGCCCGTGATGGCCGGCGCGATCTCGGCGACTGGTGCACCGACGACCGCAACCGTACTGCAAGGGGTGACCATGTTTTCGTTCGACCTGCTTGTGCGATTTTTGACCGGACTTTTGCTGCCGGGCGTCGGCGTGTACATCGGGGTCGTGACCGTCAACACCGCGATCGGCGGCGGATTGCTCGGTCAGCTGGCCGGGTTTATCAAGTGGGTCATTACGGGCAGCATGAGACTGACCCTGACCGTGTTTATCGCCTACCTGACCATCTCCGGGGTCATTGGTGGCAGCGCAGATGCCCTTGCGGTCAAGACTGCCAAGTTTGCTGTATCCGGCTCGGTGCCTGTCGTGGGCGGTATCATCTCGGACGCTGCCGAATCCATGCTGGCAGGTGCTATGCTCATCCGCAATACGGTGGGCGTCATCGGTATGCTGTGCATCGCAGCGATTTGTCTGATTCCGTTTTTGAAGGTGGGCTGTAATTACCTGCTGTTTAAGGCCGGAGCGGCTGTACTGACACCGGTATGTGGCAGTGCGCTGTCCGGTCTGGTTGCTGGATTGAGCGATAGCATGGGACTGATGCTGGGCATGCTCGGCACCTGTTCGGCAATTTTATTTTTTGAACTGGTATTTTCCATCACGCTGGTGAATCCAATATGATAGAGCTGTTTCAAACCATGCTGACCGGCGTCGCAGCAGCGGCGCTGTGCGGCGGGGCGGCACTGGCACTGACCAGAGGCAACGCCTTGCGCGAGGTCATCCGTCTGGCGGGCGGGCTGGCTGTCCTGCTGGCCGTGCTCCAGCCGTTGACCGGACTGCGGCTGCCCGATCTTGCGGGCAGCATCCGCCAGACCGTGCAGGACAACGCAGCGCAGAGTGCGCAGTATCAGCAGGAGAATGAGGCGGTGCTGGCAGAGGCGGCCGTGCAGAGCGTTGCCGATTACATCGAGCAGCGCGCGGCACAGCTTGGCGTTTCCTGTACCGTGACCCTTGCAACCAGTCAGGACACGGACGGACGCACCGTCCTGACCGGGTTGACCCTGACCGCACAGAAAGCGAAACAAAGCGAGCGGGAGACAATTGAAAGCATGATCGTGTCGGAATGCGGCATACCAAAGGAGCTTGTGACATGGAACTGGATCGAATAAAAATGCAGGTGCGGGAGGGGCTTGGCAGGCTGATGCCGCGTCTGAGTCAGTATAAATATGCCCTGATCGTGCTGCTTGTGGGTATTTTGCTGTTGTACGCAGGCGGCGGCGCACGAGATAGACCGGAGTCGAGTCAGTCCAGCGGAACCGAGGAGGCAGGCTTTGATCTGGATAGTTTCGAACAGGAGCTGACCGATAAGCTCAGTAAGATTGCGGGGATTGGACGGGTGGAGCTCATGCTGTCGCTCGAACAGACCGGGGAATCGGTTTACGCCTCCAATATCCGAGAGTCGGAAAGCGGCAGCGAGAGCGGTTCGTATGAGAGTACCTTGTCAACGGTCTCGGATGGCAGTTACGGGGAACAGCCTGTGCGCATCAAGGAGACCTGTCCGACCTTTCGCGGCGCGGTCGTGCTGTGCGATGGTGCGGGCGCGAGTGGGGTGCGGTTGGCTGTGACCGAGGCGGTCGGCGCGGTCTGTGGACTGGGCGCAGATAAGATTTCGGTCATTCAGATGGGAACGGACAGATAAAACGAGCAGAAGGAGGCATATATTTATGGCAACGGGTAAAAAACGAGGTTTGGTATACGGTGTGATTGGCGTCATGCTGTGCGCGGCAATCTATCTCAACTGGAGCTATGTCCAGTCGCCCGAAGAACTGCTGGTCGCCGGACAGGCAGACGCCGAGCTGTCGGGGGCATCGGTGATGCAGAGCGGGTCGGAAGAAGAGACTGCGGCCGAGGAACAGGCAACTGTGACTTCGGGCAGCGATTACTTTGCACAGTCGAGACTGGCACGTGAGCAGGCGCGAGACGAGGCAATCAGCATTTTGCAGACCAGTTTGCAGGATGAGAAGGCCGACGAGAAGACCAAGGAGGATGCTGCAGGTCAGATCTCCCAGCTCGCGGACGATTCAGTGACCGAAGCGAGGGTAGAAAGCCTTATCAAGGCCAAAGGCTACGCGGATGCGGTGGTTTTCGTCAGTGCAGAGGCGGTGAATGTGATTATTCAGCCGCCCGAGGCCGGATTCCAGGCCGAAGACGCAGCCGTGGTGCGTGATATCGTCATGAGTGAGACCGGTGCGTCAGCCGATCAGATCAAGATCGTAGAGGCTTCATAAATAAATCTGTTTTGGGACTTAAATTTTTGCCGCTTGTGTGGTATAATACTTCAAATAGCTTTATTTTGAAGATTCCGCCAAAGGAGAGTGGCAGTATGGCAGAGCATAAGGATTATTGGGTCACTGCCGGTGACCAGGGTACGATCAAGATTTCTGAGGATGTCGTCGCGTCCATCGCGGCGCTGGCTGCGGCCGAGACCGAGGGCGTCGGCGGTCTGGCTGCCGGTCTGACGGCTGAGATTGCAAGCCTGCTGGGCAAGAAGAGCCAGAACAAGGGCGTGCGCGTGCAGCTGGGCGAGCAGGATACGGTCGGCGTAGAGCTGAGCATTCTGGTCGAGTTTGGCAAGAGCGTGGGCGAGGTTGCACTGGCCGTTCAGAAGGCTGTCAAGGCAGCGGTCGAGTCTATGACCGGTCTCAAGACTGCGGTTGTGAATGTCGTCGTGAGCGGTGTGACCTTCGATCAGCCCAAGCCGGCTGAGGAAACGCTGGCACCGGTTGAACCGTAACTTCATACAAAACAAAAAAGCACGCGTGAGCGTGCTTTTTTATTATACTTTTTCCGGTTTTCCGAGTTTGCGATACTGTGTAAAATACATGGTCAGGGAGGAAGCTGCACCGCCGACAAAGTTGCTGATGGGTTCTGCCAGGAAGACACCGGTTACACCAAGTCCGAACAGATGGGGGAGGATGAGCGTTAAGGGCACAACGATGATGATTTTACGGAAAAGAGAGAAGAAAATGGCATGTTTGGAACGTCCGAGTGCGACAAAGACCGACTGACCGGTAAATTGCAGGGACATCATAAAGTAGCCGAAGAAATAGAGATGCAGCGCGGGAATTGCGGCAGAGACCAGATTGGGGTCATCGTTAAAGAGCAGAACGAAGGGCGCGGGGAAGAAGAACAGGATTGCCCAGCATGCCGTCGCGTAGATGACGCCGGATACCACGGTGAAGCGGATGGCTTTTTTGACGCGCTCCCACTGAGATGCGCCGTAGTTGAAGCTGATGACCGGCTGTGCGCCGTTGGTCAGACCGCTGACCGGCATCTGGACGACTTCGCGAATGGCAATCAATACGGTCATAACACCGACGTAGAGATCGCCGCCGAAGGCCTGCGCGGTCGAGTTGCAGGCAATCTGCACGACACCGTTTGTGCCCATTGCGATAAAGTTGCTCATGCCGAGGCCGATGATTCGGCGAATGCGATGCCATTCCCAGCGGAATGCATGGGGACGCAGACGCAGAAGTGCACGTTTGCTGAACAGGAAGCCGAGTGCCCAGAGAGCGGAGACCGCCTGCGAGCAGATGGTAGCCAGTGCGGCACCGGCAACACCCATGTCAAGCACGAAGATAAACAGCGGATCAAGGATCAGATTGAGCACAGCACCGATGGAGACGGTCAGCATACCGATGCCGGCAAAGCCCTGGGTGTTGATGAAGTAGTTCATGCCCAGCGCGATCATAACGAAGATCGTGCCGACTAAGTAGATGCGCAGATAGCTTGTCGCATAGGGCATGGTCTCTGCGCTGGCACCGAACAAGGTGAGGATGGGATGCAAAAACAGTTCGCCCAGAATGGTGAGCAGCAGGCCGCAGCCGACCAGCAGGACAAAAGAGGTGTTCTGTACCTGTTCGGCTTCCTGAATGTCACCGCGTCCGCGTGCCATCGAGCAGATCGGCGCGCCGCCCATGCCAAACAGACCGGAAAAGGCAGAAATAACTGTGATAACCGGCATACACAGTCCGACACCGGTCAGCGGCAGAGCGCTATTTCCGATATGTCCAATAAAGACGCGGTCGACAACATTGTAGAGCACATTGACAAGCTGTGCCAGCATCAGCGGCACGGCCAAACGGATGATGTTACCCGACACGCTGCCGCGTGAAAAATCATTTTGCATCGGTGAAAATCCTCCTTGTTCGGAAAAAAGAACTGTATTCTTAAATTTATTATAACATAGATTTTACTGTTGTGATATACAAACGTGATACAAAAATTTTTCAAAACAGGGGGTTGACAAACGGGAAACACGAGCATATAATGCAGTACATAAAGTAACACAGCAAACCAATGAGTGAGAGGAGTAACCTCACAGAGTTGCTTGCAAAGAGAGCCGTGGATGGTGGAATCACGGTCAGGCACAGTGTGGTGAATGGACTCACGAGGGCGAGGGTGAAAGGCGTTTGCGCCGATTAGCTTTCGACGGGATCTCCACCCGTTACCAAGGGAGCATGCATGATGGTGCATGGAGCGAGCGGGTAAATATTTTTATTTACCAATCTGGGTGGTACCGCAGGAGTCAATTACAGCTCTTGTCCCTGAGAAAATCAGGGGCAAGAGCTTTTTTAATGCTTGCCGCCAGGCGCAGACCGACCATCAAAATACAAACCGAGCCGCAAGGCGCACTATTTTGGAGGTATTTACGATGAAAAAGAAGACGATTGCAATGGCACTGGCAGCACTGACCGCAATGATGAGCCTGACCGCGTGCGGCGGCGGACAAACCGCAGAGAGCACGACAGCGGACGGCGAAAAGGAACAGTACACGATTGGCGTTGTACAGTATGCGACCCACCCGTCGCTGGATAACTGCTATGAGGGCTTTGTGCAGGGGCTGGCAGCCGAGGGTTTTGTGGAGGGTGAAAACCTGACCATCGAGTTCCAGAACGCACAGGGCGATACCGGAAATTGTGATCTGATGGCAAAGACCATGGTCACCAACAAGGTTGACCTGCTGGCAGGCATTGCAACCCCGGCGGTTATGAGTGAGTACAGCGCAGCCAAGAATAGCGACATCCCGATCGTGTTCACTGCGGTTTCCGATCCGGTCTCGGCAGGACTGGTCAAGTCCATCGAGGAGCCGGGCACGAATTGCACCGGTACTTCGGACGTTCTGCCGCTGGAAGCACAGGTCAAGATGATTCGTGCATTCCTGCCGGACGCGACTAAGATCGGTGTCGTTTATACCACGAGCGAACCCAACTCGGTCAGCCAGCTGGAACGTCTCCAGACCATCGCAGCTGATAACGGCTTTGAGGTCATCGCAGTAGGCGTCACCAATTCGTCTGAGGTCGCATCGGCGGCAGCGTCGGTCGTTGCACAGGGTGCCGACTGCATCAATAACTTCACCGATAATAACGTCGTTGACAATCTGGCATCGGTTATCAAGGCAGCAAACGACGGCGGCATTCCGGTCTTTGGTTCGGAGATCGAGCAGGTCAAGAATGGCTGCCTGGCAGCTGAGGGCATTGACTATGTCGCACTGGGTGAGCAGACCGGCCGCATGGCAGCACAGGTGCTCAAGGGTGAGGACGTATCCACCATGCCGGTTGAGGAGATCAAGGAATCGACCCCGGTATATAACAAGACGGTTTGCGAGGCACTGGGTCTGACTCTGCCCGAGGCATATCAGAACGCGGAGGATGTCAGCGCATCGTAATCTCACCGCGAAACGCAAGAAAGGAACACACTTATGGATATTCTGCTTGGTCTGCTCGTCAACGTCCTGGAAGAGGGTCTCATCTATGGCGTTATGGCGATGGGCGTGTACATCACCTATAAAATTCTGGATTTTCCCGATCTGTCGGTTGACGGCAGCTTCCCGATGGGCGCGTGCGTGACTGCCGTGCTCATCACAGCGGGTGTCAATCCGTGGCTCGCATGCATCGGTTCGTTCGTGTGCGGTGCGGTTGCAGGCTGCGTGACCGGTCTGCTGCATGTCAAATTGCATATCAGCGATCTGTTGTCGGGTATTTTGGTGATGACCGGTCTGTACAGTATCAACCTGCTGATTACCGGTGGTCAGGCGACCATGCAGTTTTACAATCAGAATACCATCTTTACATCGGGCCCGGCAGCGCTGCTGCCAGAGGCGGTCAAGTCTTACCGCGTGATCATCGTCGCGCTGATCGCGGTTGTTATTGTTAAGGTATTGCTTGACCTGTATCTGAAAACTAAGTCCGGTCTGCTGCTGCGCGCAGCGGGCAGCAATGCACAGTATGTCGTCTCGCTCGGACGTGACCCGGGTAAGATGAAGATTATCGGTTTGGCCATTGGTAACGGCTGCGCCGCTCTGTCGGGCGGACTGCTCAGCCAGCAGACCGAGACCGCGAATATTGCAAGCGGTACGGGTATGGTGGTCATGGCGCTGGCTTCGGTCATCATCGGCACCAGCCTGTTTCGCCGTGTGAAGTTCATCAAGGCGACCTGCGCGGTCGTACTGGGTGCGATTTTGTATAAGGCTTGTTTGGTCATTGCGATGCAGCTTGGTCTGCCGACCAACCTGCTCAAACTGCTCATGGCAGTCCTGTTCACCGTCGCCCTGGTTTCTAATAATCTGGTCTCCAAGAGGAGGAAAAAGCAGTATGTCGATCCCGTCCAGCGCTGAGCGTGCACAGCATAACCTCGTGAGCATGCAGCATATTTATAAGACGTTTAACCCGGATACGGTCAGCGAGGTGACCGTGTTCCAGGACTTTAATCTGGATATTCCGCGTGGACAGTTTGTCTCGGTCATCGGCTCGAATGGCTCGGGCAAGACGACCATGCTCAATCTGCTGTGCGGCAGCATTCCGATCGATATGGGTGCGATCTATCTGGGGGGTAAGACGCTCAAGGGACTCAAGGAGTACCAGAGAGCGGGAAAGATTGGTCGTGTATTTCAGGACCCGTCCCGCGGTACCTGCCCGGAACTGACTATTTTGGAAAATATGGCACTTGCTGATAATAAGGGCAAAGTGTTCGGTCTGGGTCGAGGCGTCAATCGTCGCAGAATGGATGAATACCGTACCCAGCTGGAACGACTCAAACTCGGCTTGGAAGATAAAATGGATATCCCGGTAGGAAGTTTGTCAGGCGGTCAGCGTCAGGCATTGGCACTGCTGATTTCCACGATGACTCCGATTGAACTGCTGATTTTGGATGAACATACCGCAGCTCTTGACCCCAATTCGAGCGCAACGGTCATGGAACTGACCGATCAGATCGTGAAAGAAAAGAACCTGACTGCGCTGATGGTTACCCATAACTTGAAATTTGCCGTGCAGTATGGCAATCGTCTGTTGATGATGCATCAGGGTCGCGCTGTGATCGATGCGGCAGATGCGGAGAAGGAAAAACTCCAGATGAATGATATTCTGGAGAAGTTTAATACGATTAGTTTGGAACTTGGCAATTCACTTTAATCCCGCCCGTGGGCAAAATTAAAGTTTGGATCAAACCTTTTCAAAGGTTTGCGGAGTCTTGAGGCAGAGCCTCAAGTCGCGGCTCGCAAGCCGCGAAATCCCCTTTTTGATTCCGGTCTTTTGACCGGAATCAACCAAAATAAAAAAATAAAAGCGCGTCCACAGACGCGCAATTCTCTGGAAAGACCGTCCGACAGGACGGTCTTTCCTTTTGTGTTTTGTTTTAGTTGAAACCCGGGTTGGACACCGGGTTTCAAAAGGGGAGTTCCGGACTCTAGCACTCATTTTATCCGCGCTCGGCGCGGAAATAAGGATAGTGACCTACGGGCCGGAGTCCGGCTCAGGGCGCTGCCCTGAGAACCCGCAGCCTTTGAAAAGGCTGGCGAAACTTTTAGCGTTGGGTGCGGTGGTTTGGGTTAGGCTTGCGGTCTGGGATCGTCGTCGAATGCAGCTAGTGCATAGCGCAGCGCCAACATGAGCGCTTCTTTTTCCTCCGAAGAGTTCGACGCTTCAATCAAATCACGATACCGTCTGCTAACTGCGCCGCGCAGGTCATCCTGTTGTAAGTAGCGCCAGACCGGCTTTTTGGGTACAGTTTCATCCACAACTTCACAGCTCAAAAAGACCTGTCCCAATACCCGACGCAGGGCAGTGAGGTTTGGCTCATAGATGCGTTCACCGACCAGTGCAACCGTTGCACAAACGCGGTCATGATTTTTGGGAATGCGTTCAATAAGTACCTTCTGTAAACCAGTATCCGACGGGATGGGGGTCAAGTCAATTTCAATGCGGGAAAATTCCACAGCCTTGGATTCAATAAACTGAGCCTTGATGGTTTCGCCGATTTCAATGCGCAGAAAGCCTTTTCGACCGGTCTCGGTGCTCGCGACTGCACTCATACCACCCGGGCAGCAAAAGACTGTACCGCCAGCGCGGCGCAGACCACTGGGGGCGTGGTTGTGACCGGCAGCCAGATACGAGAATCCGCTGGCAGCGATCTCGTCGGGGGCATAGTGGTTGTATCCACCATCGGTTTTGAGGTCGGTATGCACCAGACAGATATTGACCGGACGGGAGAATTTGCGATGGGTGAGCGGAATGACCGCACTCTGATCGTGGAAGGCCGCACCCCAAACGGTTGCCGCCTCACCCAGATGGACAGGTTCCAGCGTGGACTGGGTGAAAACATGCACATTGGAAGGCAGAGCGGAAGTCAGGTAAGGACTGCCTGCGCAGATATGGTCGTGATTGCCGGGGGCGATCAGAACCGGACAAGCTGCCTGAGATAAAATAGACATTGCACGGGAAAAGACCGTTGCCGAGGGCAGCGGGGAGTCGAACAAATCGCCTGCGATCAGGATCGCATGCGCACGTTCCCGACCGGCTACGCGTACTGCGTGTTCCAGCGCAGCAAACTGCTTTTGCTGTGCGGACTCCGCAGCTTTTTGAGAGAGCATATCGAAAGCCGCGCCGAGGTGCAGGTCGGCGAGGTGGAGAAATCTGAGCATCGGGGAAAAAACCTCCTTATATCGTCCTTTTCATTATATCAGCGGCAGCAGGGGAATGCAACCGAAGACATTGGGAAGAGGAAAAGGCGCGAACAAAAGCAAAAGCCCGCTCTTTCGAGCGGGCTTTCACCGGTTGTCTCACAAAATAAGGGGGTAAAAATAGGGGGGTAAAGAAACATTTGAAAGAATGATGGCATTTCTTCTATCAGGAAGGGTTTGCGGCATCCCTTGCTGATGTACTAAGTATACCCCACAAGTCAGGAGGATATGTGAATAAAGTTTGAACGACCTGTGAACCTTTTGTATCCCTTTTTCTTAAATTGTGAACAAATCATTTCAGTCCCTAAATTATAGCGTTCCGCGGCGCTTTTTGGCACGAATATCGTCTCCAAAGAAGCGTAATTGTTCAAACTCACCGGTCAGACGGGAGGCGATGGCCGGGGAATAACGCTTTTCAAATTCCGCAGGCAGCAGGTTGGTGTTCACAATCATGGGACGGCGGCGCATGAGGCGGTCGGCGAGCAGGCCGTAGAGTGCCGAGACCGTGAACGCGGTCGCCATCTCGGTGCCCAGATCGTCAATGATGAGCAGGTCACACTGTTCATACTTGCGCACGCGGCGAGCGGCCTCGGACGCATCCGCAGCGCCGAACTTTACACTCTCGTAGCTGCTGAAGATACGGATGGAAGTGTCGTATGCGACCGAGAATCCGTGTTCGGATACGACTTTAGCGATACAGGAAGACAGGAAGGTCTTGCCCAGACCGGTCGAGCCGTAGAGCAGCAGATTGGGAGAATGTACCGAGAATCTGTCTGCATACGCGCGGCAGATGGACAGATTATATTCCATATTCTCGCGTGCCGACATGCCCAGACGGCCATCTGGCACATCGGAATAGTAATCCAGGCGAAAACGCTCAAAGTTCTGGTCTGTGATGGGGAGAATGGTGGATAGCTCCTCGGTCAGACGAGCAGCATAGCGTTTTTTGAGGCAATCACACGGCTCGGTACCGACATAGCCGCTGTCACCGCAGGTTTCGCACAGCGGTGTCTCATCCAGGTAGTTTGCGCCGAATCCATTCTGCTCAAGCAGCGCACGGCGCTGGGCTTGGAGTTCCAGATTGCGCGTCTTGAGCTGTTCGATGGCATCGGCCGGATCGTCTCCGGCAGCGAGCGCGGCGTGCAGGACGGCAGCTGCCGTGCCCGACAGTTCGCGGTCGATCTCGCGCACCCGGGGCAGACGGGCATAAACTTCTTCGCGGCGCTGCGCGAACAGTTCGGTGCGGGCGGTGTGTTCCCGTTCCATGTCCCGCAGGACGGAAGATAAAATCTCACGATTGTAGTGCATGGGTTATCCCTCCTCACGCGCAGCGCGGCGGCGCTTGACTTCTTCGAGCCATTCTTTTTCCCAGTCGGCCAGCTGAGCGGGCTGGGCAGATCCGGCAGCCGGGGCAGCGGTATTGCCGAATGGCGGCTCGGTGACCGGAGCGGCCGGTTGATTTTTGCGGATGGATTCCGGTTCCAGTGCGGTGATCTCAGCGACCGTGTGAACGCCCTTCTGATCCCAGGAGGACAGCATTTTGCGCAGATAGCTGGCCGAGAACTGACCGATACCGCGCTTCATGCGCTGGATTGCAAGCTGTAACGTGTCGGGCGGGAATCCCTTTTCCAGACAAAGTGCGATGAGCGAGCGCTCTGCGGCAGTCGGTGCACGACCAACCACGCCAAGCGTCTGGAAAAGTGCGTCACGCAGCGGTTTTTCGGCTTCGACTTCGGACAGATAGCGCTGCGCGTCGGCGGTGGTCAGGATGCCTTTGTCCGACCAGATGCAGGCTTCGCGCTCGATGTCGCGGCCCTTGATTGCACCCTTGTCACGATTCAAATAGCTCAAAAGCTCAATGATGACTTCTGCGGGCAGACCGATGTGATTGTATACCGTATATAAGGTGCGCTGTAAGGCATCGGTCAGCGGACGGCCGAGTATGCTTTCGGCGGTGTCGCAGACGGCGCGGAAGCGGTGGTCGTCCGCACGGGCGGCACGCAGCTCGGATGCCGTGTAGCGCGGCGCAGGGGACGGCGTGATTTCGGTGGCAGTGGGAGACTGCGCGATGGCAAGGTTGGTCAGGGTAAAGACCGCACGCTCAAAGCGCTCTTTGGACAGCCGCAAGTCACGCATGGCCTGGGTCTCTTGAAAGCGATTGCCGTGCCGTATAATATAAAGATAGAGCAGCGCGGCATCGCCGTCGCCGCATTGGATGAGCTTGTCCGCGATCTCGCAGCGGATGACGCGGAACTCGCTCTCGGGCATCAAAAGGGATGCAAGGCTCATGGAAACCTCCAAACAGGCAAAGTGAAAAAATGCCGCCCGACAGGGCGGTCTGAAACGAGATTATTATATCGTGTTTTGTCGGAATGTGCAAGGGGCGGGGCGAGACCGCGCATGACCAATGCCTGTTTGTATTGGCAGTGTTGGGCATATTGTGTTTCGGAATGTGGGACTTTGCAGGAAGAAAGCGGATTCTTTGTCCAAAGGGCGTAGAACATCCAGAAAATTCCCTATAAATTTTCTCAATTTGACAGTGAAATCCCGGACATGATATAGTATAATTATATCTGGATTGGTATGGGTGCCGCTGGCGCACCCGAACACGGAAATTGAAAGGACTAATTTCATGAGCCAAATTACGACAATCCTGCGTGGTGCACAAAAAGCCTACGAGACCCCTGTGCTGTTTCAGAGCGCGGGCGCATGGGTGAAGAGTGCGCTGGCAGAAGCGGGATTTCGGGAAGGGGTCATTGAGACGGCAGGAGACAACGTCCTGCTGATCGGTGCACCCTGTCCGGAACTGACCGCAGCAGAGTATCAGCGCCTGGTCCAGAACCATATGGCCGTCGGCGCAGATTTCACAGTGTTCGCCGCTCATATGCCGCCGCGCGATGCCGCCGACAGCATTACGCGCATTGCTCCGGATACTGTACCGGTCGTGTGCGCACGTACCGAAGCCCTTGCCGCCCTGCCGGACGGCGATCTGATCGCGGCTGTCAACCAGGCGATCAGTGCGGGTAAGTCGGTCGAGGTCGTTCTGGCCGAGCCGGTCGTGCCGGTTGTAGACGGCGTGAGCGCATTCGAGGCACAGAAGCGTCTGTGTGCGCGCATCAACATGCGTCACATTGCAGCAGGCGTACAGATTTTTGCACCCGACAGCGTGTACATTGCACCGGATGCAGTGATCGGTGCCGGAACGGTCATCCTGCCGGGAACGATCATTCGTGCAGGCTGCGTCATCGGCAGCGACTGCAAGATCGGCCCGAACAGCCTGCTTGAGCATGCTAAGGTCGGTGACCGCACGTCTGTCAACTCTTCTCAGGTTTATGAGAGCACCATCGGCGCAGATGCCACGGTCGGCCCGTTTGCTTATGTGCGCCCGGGCTGCAATGTAGGCAACAAGACCCGTATCGGTGACTTTGTTGAGCTGAAGAAGGCCGAGATCGGCAACGGCACCAAGGTTTCGCACCTGACTTATATCGGTGACGCAACCGTTGGTGAGCGTGTAAACTTTGGCTGCGGAACGGTTGTCGTCAATTATGACGGCTATCATAAATTCCATACTTATATCGGCGATGACTGCTTCATCGGCTGCAACACCAACCTTGTTTCTCCTGTTAAGCTCGGTGACCGTGTCTTCACGGCAGCGGGTACGACGGTAACCAAGGACGTGCCGGACGGCGCACTGGCAGTTGCACGCGCGCGTCAGACCACGCTTGAGGGCTGGAATGATAAGCGCCGCGCACGCATGGAAGCGGAAAAGGCTGATAAAAAATAAAAATGAATCTTAAAAATCAAAAAGAACAGTGTACGCAGGGGGTACAACACAAATGATTTCTCACGGTAAAAACATCAAGATTTTCTGCGGTAACTCTCACCCGGCACTCGCAATGCAGATCGCATCTGCACTGGGCCTGCCGCTCGGCAAGGCAACCGTCAACACCTTCTCGGATGGTGAAATTTCGGTTTCCATCGGTGAGTCTGTCCGTGGTTCGGACGTTTTCCTGATTCAGTCTACCTGTGAGCCGGTTAACAACAATCTGATGGAGCTGCTGATTATGATCGACGCATGCCGCCGTGCATCCGCTGGTCGAATCACCGCTGTTATGCCGTACTTTGGCTACGCACGTCAGGATCGTAAGAGCAAGGCACGTGATCCGATCTCTGCTAAGCTGATCGCTGACCTGCTGACCACCGCTGGTGCAGACCGTGTCCTGACCATGGACCTGCACGCAACCCAGATTCAGGGCTTCTTCAACATTCCGGTTGATAACATGATGGGCGCATCGGTTCTCATCCCGCATATCGCTGGTACCTTTGGCCTCAACCGCGACGATCTCGTCATCGTTTCCCCTGACCTTGGCTCGGTCAACCGTGCACGTAAGTTTGCTGAGAAGCTGGATCTGCCGCTGGCAATCATCGACAAGCGCCGCCCGAAGGCAAACGTTTCCGAGGTTATGAACATCATCGGCGACGTACGCGGCAAGAAGGTTATGCTGGTCGACGACCTGATCGATACTGCTGGTACTCTGGTACATGCAGCAGAGGCACTGGTTGAGAAGGGCGGCGCAACCGAGATTCACGCTTGCGCAAGCCACGGCGTTCTGTCCGGCCCGGCAATCGAGCGCATCCAGAACAGCCCGATCAAGACTTTGACCCTGCTTGACACCATCGCACTGCCGCAGGAGAAGATGATCGACAAGATCCACGTGCTGCAGGTTGCACCGGTATTCACCGAGGCAATCGCACGTATCTACGAGGAAGTTTCTGTTTCCCCGTTGTTCGACTAATTGAAGAACCCGGCGCATGTCGCGTCGCTTACCGAGAGAGCCTGGACACAACGCCCAGGCTCTTTTCACAGCAAGAAAGGAAGCAATATGAATATTTTAGCGATTGGGGACGTGGTCTCCAAACCCGGCCTTGATACGCTCAGACGGCTGCTGCGCACGCTCAAAAAGCAGCATGCCATCGATTTCACCATCGTAAACGGCGAGAATGCTTCGGGTGTGGGCATCACACCCGATCAGGCAGATGACATTTTTGATGCCGGTGCAGATGTCATCACGCTGGGCAACCACGTTTACAATAAGCGCCAGATCATCCCGTATCTGGACGACTGCTCGTACATCCTGCGCCCGGCCAATAACGCACCCCAGCAGCCCGGACGTGGCTGGGGCATCTATGATTGCAAGGGCTACCGCCTGCTCATCATGAACCTGATTGGCCGGTGCGAGATGGTCTTCGGCCCGGATAATCCGTTTTTGTGTGCCGACCGCATTCTGCGCGAGCAAAAGGGAAAATACGACCTGGCAGTCTGTGAGATTCACGCGGGTGCGACTAGTGAAAAGCTGGCTATGGGATTTTACCTGGACGGCCGATGCAGCGCGGTCTATGGAACCCATACCCATGTCCAAACGGCCGACGCAAGAGTCAACCCGAAGGGTACGGGCTATATCACCGATCTCGGCATGACCGGTCCCTTGTGGTCGGTGCTGGGTGTGGAACCCGAGCAGTCGATTGCCATGTTCCGCGGCGACCTGACCGAGTATTTCCGTGCCGCAGGCGGTGAGACCGCCCTGATGGGTGCAGTCTTTGATATCGACCAGTCGACCGGCAAGTGCCGCAAGGTCACACCGTTGTTTGAACGGCTGGGAGGCTGACGAGAACGACGGAAAGTCGTTGTATGGACAGTTTTTCCTAGATAAATGGACTGATATCTTTCGCAGAACGTAAAAAAACCGCTCAAACGAGCGGTTTTTCTTTTTATCTGACGGGCTTGCTTGTCCGCATACTGCGCCAGTAAAGCACAACGCCGCAAATTGTGACAAGCAGCTCGGTCACCGGGAAGGTCAGCCATACACCGGTGAGCGCAAAGAGTGCAGACAGCGCGAATGCCATGGGAACGATGAGCACCAGACCGCGCAGCAGCGAGATGCAGTGCGCGGGCAGTGCACGACCAATCGAGGTAAAGAAGAAGGAGAGCGCAATGTTGCAGCCTGCGAAGGGAATTGCGAGGAAGTACAGACGCAGACCATCTTCGGCGATCGACTGCAGTGCAGCATCCTGTGCGCTGTTGAATGCCGCGACGACCGGTGTGTCGCAGAAAATGAACAGGGCATAGATAGCAACCGAGAGTGTGAGCACGGTGACGATCAGATAGCGCATCAGCTGACGGATATCCGACTGCGCGTTGCGTCCATAAGCATGACTGAGCAGCGGCTGTACACCCTGAGCAATGCCGGTGAGCAGGGCGATGACCACGAGGGACAGATTGGCAACCACACCATAAGCTGCAACACCGGTATTACCGCACAGACCGAGAATGATGAAGTTAAACACCAGAATGACGATGCCGGAGGACAGCTCGGTGACCAGAGAGGGCAGACCGAGTGCCAGCATGCGTCCGATGAGGGACGGGGTGACCGGGCAGCGGCGCAGACCGAACCCTGCATGCTTGCGGTGGAAGGACAGTACAACCAGACTGATGCACGGTGCCAGACCGGTTGCCAGAACGGCACCGAAAATGCCCATCTGACAGGGGAAGATGAACACATAGTCCAAAATAATGTTGGAAAAACTGCCCGCGAGCATGGCGGTCATGGACAGACGGGGAGAACCGTCATTGCGCACAAAGCAGACCAGAATGTCGTTGAGCAGGAAGGCAGGCGAGAAGAGCAGAATGACGCGCAGATAGGTTGCGGTCATGGTGAGCACCTGCGCATCGGCACCAAGCAGGGATGCGAGTGGCGTGGGAAAGAATAAACCAGCCGAGACAAAAATGATTGCGAGCAGCACAGCAGGATAGACCGAACTGACAAACGCTGCCGACGCGCCGTCGTTGTCTCGTTGGCCGCGGCAGATCGAGTACCGGGTCGCACCGCCCATGCCGAGCATCAGACCGCAGCCGTGCACCAAACTGTAAATCGGGATGGCGAGATTGAGCGCGGTCAGACCGTCAGCGCCCAGACCTTGAGCGATAAAAAAGGTGTCGGCTAAGATGTAGCAGGAAAAGCCGAGCATGCCGAGTGCGTTGAGCGAAGCATACCGGGCGAATTCCCGGAACGCATGTTTCATTGAAAATACCCCCTAAAACAAATAAAAACGCCGGTGTTCTGTATCTTCAAAGGCCTACGATACAGAATCCAAGCGTTTACGGTCCGCTATCCGGCGATAACGAACGAGATAAGGATAACATGTGTGTGCGGGAATGTCAAGACAGGGGAAAAAGAAAACCGCTCCGAAAAGCGGAGCGGTTTTGTTTGCATGTTTTACGATCAGTCGATGGTGATGACCTGATCGCGCGCCGGGCCAACACCCAGCATGGTGACCTTGCAGCCGCAGATGCGCTCGAGGGCTGCGATATAGTCCTTGACCGACTGGGGCAGTTCGTCGTAGGTGCGGCAAGCGGTGATATCCTCATCGAAGCCGTCGAACTCCTCGTAGATCGGGGTGCAGTGCTCGAGATCAGCGAAGTTTGCCGGGAACTCGGTGATGCGCTGGCCGCCGAGATCGTAAGCGACACAGACCTTGAGCTTGGGCAGACCGCGCAGGGGGTCGATCTTGTTGATGACCATTTCGGTCAGACCGTTAACGCGAACGGCATAGCGTGCGATGACTGCATCGAACCAACCGGTACGGCGTGCACGGCCGGTAACCGTACCAAACTCGCCGCCGGCATTGCGGATGTAGTCGCCGGTCTCGTCGAACAGCTCGGTCGGGAAGGGACCCTTGCCGACGCGGGTGGTGTAGCTCTTGAAGATACCCATGATATCGGTGATGGCAGAGGGGCCAACACCTGAACCGATGCAGCAGCCGCCAGCGATCGGATGGGACGAAGTAACATAGGGGTAGGTACCCATATCGAGATCGAGCAGCGTACCCTGAGCGCCCTCAAACAGAACGAACTTGCCGTCCTTGATGGCCTCGTAGGTTAGAATGGAGGTGTCACGAACATGTGCGCGCAGACGCTCTGCATAGGTGCGGTACTCCTCGAGAACGGCCTCGATGTCGATGGGCTCACCGCCGTAAACACCGGTGATGACCTTGTTCTTGCGTGCGCAGGCTGCACGCATCACGTTTTCAAAACGGTTGGGATCGATGAAGTCGTGCATGCGCACGCCGATGCGCTCAGCCTTGTCCATGTAGGTGGGGCCGATGCCCTTCTTGGTGGTGCCGATATCGTCGCCGCCGCGAGCCTTTTCGGACAGGGCATCCAGTTCGAGGTGCCAGGGCAGGATACAGTGGCAGCGTGCGTCGATGAACAGCTTGTCTGCCTTGACGCCCTTTTCTGCCAGACCGTCGATCTCACGCAGGATGTTGCGCGGGTCTACGACGACGCCCGGGCCGATGATGTTGATGCAGTCGGGGTAGAGGATACCCGAGGGAATGAGCTGCAGTTTGTACTTTTCACCATCAACAACGACCGTATGACCGGCGTTGTTGCCTCCCTGGCTGCGCACCACAAGATCGGCGTGTGCCGCAAAGATGTCGATGAATTTGCCTTTGCCTTCGTCGCCCCACTGAGCGCCTAAGATTACTTTGCCAGGCATAACTAGAAAGCCCCTTTCACAGATAGAAAAAATGAACAGGAAGGGAAGAAATCCCATCCTTTGGTATTGAATACAGGTTTTGCGATGCCGGAACGCATCCGGCATACATTCCATATTATAACGCAATCGGGTCCGCAGTACAATAGGACGGGTGTAAATTTTCGTATTTTGACAAAAAAACAGAGGAGGAAAGGGCGAAATAATGGTGAAAACCATGTGATTCGAGGAGTTTCACGCGGGAGTGCACAGCGTGCGGAACGAGCGGGTGAAATCGACAGAAGGGCTTAAAAAAAGAGTCCGGCTATGGTATAATAGGTACAATCGAAAAAAATCAGGGAATTTTTCAGGAGGTTCCGATCAGATGATACACTATTTGGACAACGCCGCCACCTCGCGTGTGCTGCCTGCGGCTGCCGAGGCAGCGATGCACATGATGCGCGAGGAATTTGGCAATCCGTCGTCCCTGCATAAAATGGGCATTGAGGCTGCGCGGGTGCTCAAGGACAGCCGGGAGGCCGTTGCAGCTGTTCTGGGCGGCACAGCTGCCGAGACGTACTTTACTTCGGGCGGTACCGAGAGCATCAATACCGCGATTTTCGGTGCGGCACGCAAAAATCGCCATGCCGGACGACATATCGTAACCACGGCCATCGAGCACGCGGCGACCTTGAATGCCTGCCGCAGACTGGAAAGCGAAGGCTTCGAGGTGACTTACGTCCAGCCGACCGCGGACGGTCACATTCTGGCCGAAGATATGGAAAACGCCATGCGTGAGGATACCATTCTGGTGTCCTGCATGCTGGTCAATAACGAAGTGGGCACGGTTCTGCCGGTTGCAGAGATCGGACGCGCACTGAAACGCAAGAATCCGTCTGCACTGTTCCATGTGGACGCAGTACAGGGACTGTTCCGCCTGCCGCTCACACCCAAGAAGTGGAACTGTGACCTGCTCAGCGTCAGCGGCCATAAGATCGGCGCACCCAAGGGCATCGGTGCACTGTATATGAAGCGCGACGTGCGCCTCGCGCCGTACATCGTGGGCGGCGGTCAGGAGAGCGGCTTCCGCTCGGGCACCGAACCCATGCCGCAGATTGCAGCCTTTGCCGCAGCCTGCCGCGAGCGTGCCGCGCAGATGACCGAGGACGTTGCACATGTTGCCATGCTCAAGGACTACCTGACCGAGCAGGTAAATGCAAAATTTGATTTTGTGCAGTGGAACGGACAGGGAGACGTGCCCCATGTCGTCAATCTGTCGCTGCCCGGATGCAAGAGCGAGGTCATGCTGCGCGTGCTCGAATCCAAGGACGTGTTTGTCTCGGCCGGTTCGGCCTGCTCGAAGGGCAAGGAAAGCCCGGTGCTGCGCGCCATGGGACTGGATAAAAAGCGCATCGACAGCGCACTGCGCATCTCGTTTGCACCCTTTAACACCAAAGAAGACGTGGACGCGCTGCTGGAAGGATTGGAAGCGGGCGTGCGCATGCTCAGACGATAAAGAAGAAAGGATTATCCCTCTATGAAAGAAGTATTGCTGCTCAAGTGCGGTGAGATCGTGCTCAAGGGTCTCAACCGTAAGAAGTTCGAAGACCGCCTGCTCGGCAACATCAAGCGCCGCTTGAAGCATATCGGTGACTGCACGGTGACCATGCGCCAGTCGGTTATCTATGTTGAGATTCCCGAGGGCGTAGACGGTGATGCCGTCATGGATGCCGTGCTCAAGATTTTCGGTATCGCACTTATCTGCCGCGCAGCTGTGTGCGAAAAGACGCTGGAATCCATGCAGGCGACCGCAGAGTCCTACCTGGCCGACCGCATTGCCGATGCCAAGTCGTTTAAGGTCGAGACCAAGCGCGGCGACAAGCGTTTCCCGATGACCTCGGTACAGGTTTCCCAGCATCTGGGTGGTGAGCTGGCTGAAAAGTACAAGCACATGAAGCCGGACATGCATCATCCGGAGCTGACCATCCACTTTGAGATTCGCGACCAGTATGCGTTCGTTCATCCGGGGCCGGTACAGGGCGCAGGCGGTATGCCGGTCGGCACCAATGGCCGTGCAGCCCTGCTGCTGTCGGGCGGTATCGACTCGCCCGTTGCAGGCTATATGATGACCAAGCGCGGTCTGGAACTGATTGGCATTCACTTTTTCAGCTATCCGTACACCTCGGACCGTGCCAAGGAAAAGGTCTTTGAGCTGGGACGCAAGCTGACCGCATACTGTGGCCGTATGCCCATTCTGGTCGTACCGTTCACCAAGATTCAGGAAGAGATCCGCGACAAGTGCCATGAGGAGCTGTTTACGCTCATTATGCGCCGCTTTATGATGCGCATTGCCGAAAAGCTGGCCATTCAGTACGAGTGCGGCGGCTTGATTACGGGCGAGAGTCTAGGACAGGTTGCAAGCCAGACTATGCCGGCGATGGCGGTTACCAATGCGGTCTGTGAGACGCTGCCGGTCTTCCGTCCGGTTATCGGCATGGATAAGGAAGAAATCGTGCAGATTGCACGCAAGATCGATACCTTTGAGACCTCTATTCTGCCGTATGAGGATTGCTGCACGGTCTTCACGCCCAAGCATCCGAATACCAAGCCCAAGATGCCCAAGATTCTGGAAGCCGAGTCGCATCTGGATGTTGAGGCACTGGTAGATGAGGCAGTACAGAACACCGAGCGGGTGATCGTCTGATCATTTCCAACCATTTCCAACAAAATTTTACGCAGATTTGATTGTAGCGCGCACTGTGCTGTAGTATCGTTACATTGTACCGCGCCGCAGGCGTGAGAAAGAAGGAACCCCACTATGAAAGCAGAACTGATTGCAGTCGGTACCGAGATTCTGCTCGGCGACATTGTGAATACCGATGCCCAGGTCATCTCGCAGGGCCTGTCCGAGCTGGGCATTGACGTTTATTATCAGACCGTGGTCGGTGATAATCCGCAGCGTCTGGAGCGTGTCATTCGAGAGGCCAAAGAGCGTGCGGATATTATCATCACGACCGGTGGCCTGGGGCCGACGCTGGACGACCTGACCAAGGAGACGTTAGCACGGGTATTTGGCAAGAAAATGGCGCTCGATCAGGAGGCGCTTGCACGCATTCATGCTTTTTTTGATAATATTGGCCGTGAGATGACGCCGAACAATGAAAAGCAGGCATGGCTGCCAGAGGGCTGCGTACCGCTGCAAAACGACTGGGGCACCGCACCGGGCTGTGCGTTTGAGGCTGACGGCACGCACGTCATCATGCTGCCCGGTCCGCCGCGCGAGTGTGAACCGATGTTCAAGCATTGTGCAATGCCGTACCTGTACAAGCTGGCAGGCGGCTGCATCGTTTCGCACAATGTGCGTGTATTCGGTCTGGGCGAGTCGGCGATGGAGACCATTCTGCACGACATGATGGCCTCAATGACCAACCCGACCATCGCACCCTATGCTAAGACCAGCGAGTGCTTCGCACGTGTTACTGCTAAGGCAGACACGCCCGAGCAGGCCGAGCAGATGCTGGAACCTGTGGTCGAGCAGGTGGTATCCATGCTGGGCGACAGCGTGTACGGCGTGGATGTGGATTCTCTGGAACAGGTCGTGGGAGATGGCTTGCGCGAAAGAGGCATGACGCTGGCGGTTGCAGAGAGCTGCACGGGTGGTCTGCTGTCCAAGCGCATCACCGATCTGCCGGGTGCATCGGAATATTATAAGGGCGGCGTGTGCTCGTATGCCAACGAAGTCAAAGTCAAGGTGCTGGGCGTTTCTGAACAAACGCTGGCTGAAAAAGGTGCTGTTTCACCCGAAGTTGCCGAACAGATGGCGCGCGGGGTGATGGAACTGATGGGTACGGACTTTGGCGTTGGTATCACGGGGGTTGCAGGACCGGGCGGCGGAACCGAGGAAAAACCGGTGGGACTGGTTTATATCAGTGTATGCCTCAGAGGCGTATGTCACACCCGGGAAATGCGGTCGAGCCTTGGCCGTGACCGCGTTCGCAACCAGGCTGCTTCGACAGCACTCGACCTCGTGCGCCGTTTGCTGCCGGAAGGTCAGTGTGACCAAAAGGGACGCTAAAAGTTCATAAAAATTGTCCAGTGTTTGCATAAAAAGCGAAATATCACTGGACTTTTTTTTGCTGCGGTTGTATACTATACCTAGTAAAACAGATTTTAGCCTGCCGGAAACTGTGTAAAAACGACAAAGATCGACGGGAAGTTCTGGAATACTGAGGAAATCGCGCATTTTCGCGCATCTTAGAGGGAGATGAATGCATGACTTTGCAGACAAGGATGACAACCAAAGAAGAGCATGCCGCCTTGTTTCAATCCGGTCGGGATTGCCGCGCGTTTGAATTCATGGGTGCACATCCGCAGACACGTGATGGTCAGGAAGGTTACTATTTTTCTGTCTACGCGCCGAATGCAGTGGAAGTTGCAGTAATGGGTGAATTCAACGGCTGGAGTCGCGACGCGCACAAAATGGTGCGCGATGAAACAGGCATTTGGGAGTGCTTTATTCCTGGTGTCAAGCAATATGATTCGTACAAGTATTCCGTTCATACGCAGGACGGACAGTTCTTTGATAAGGCCGACCCGTACGCCTTCCATTCGGAGACACGCCCGTCCAACGCTTCCAAGACCTTCGATCTTGCAGGCTATGAATGGCACGATAACAGCTGGATGGACTGGAGAGGCAAGCACCTGCCGTACACCGCACCGGTCAACATCTATGAGGTACATATGGGCTCGTGGAAGCGGCACGAGGATGGAAACTTCTATTCTTACCGCCAGCTGGCTGACGAGCTGATTCCTTACGTCAAGGAGATGGGCTACACCCACATCGAGTGCATGCCGCTCACCGAGCACCCGCTCGACGGTTCTTGGGGTTATCAGGTCACCGGCTATTTTGCCGCAACCTCGCGTTATGGCACGCCGCATGATCTCATGTATTTTGTGGACAAGTGCCATGAGGCTGGAATCGGTGTCATCATGGACTGGGTTCCGGCACACTTCCCCAAGGACGGACATGGCCTGGTTGAGTTTGACGGTTCGTACCTCTATGAGTACGCCGATCCGCTCAAGATGGAGCATAAGGAGTGGGGCACCCGCGTATTCGATTACGGTAAGGTGTCGGTACGTAACCTGCTGTTCTCCTCGGCAATGTTCTGGATTGAGCAGTTCCACATCGACGGCCTGCGCGTAGACGCGGTCGCATCCATG
The DNA here is from genome assembly GCF_002160355.1 of Butyricicoccus pullicaecorum. Taxonomy (NCBI): domain Bacteria; kingdom Bacillati; phylum Bacillota; class Clostridia; order Eubacteriales; family Butyricicoccaceae; genus Butyricicoccus; species Butyricicoccus pullicaecorum. The sequence goes on along the minus strand of NZ_NFKK01000009.1, from coordinate 45,509 downwards.
CTCTATTTGGATTACAACCGTCAGGGCGAGTGGAGACCCAATATCTACGGCGGACGTGAGAATCTGGAAGCGGTCGACTTCCTGCGTATGCTCAACCATATGGTACTCAGCGAGCATCCGGACGTCATGATGATCGCAGAGGAGTCCACGGCATGGCCGATGGTCACCAAGCCGGGTTCGGTCGGCGGACTGGGCTTTAACTTCAAATGGAACATGGGCTGGATGAACGATATGCTGTGCTACATGTCGGCAGACCCGTTCTTCCGCAAGGACATGCATGATAAGATCACCTTCTCCTTCATGTATGCCTTCTCTGAAAACTACATCCTGCCGCTCTCGCACGACGAGGTCGTGCACGGCAAGCGCTCGCTCATCGATAAGATGCCCGAGCCGTATGAAAATAAATTTTCCTCGCTGCGTGCGCTCTATGGCTACATGATGGCGCACCCGGGCAAGAAGATGCTGTTCATGGGCGGCGAGTTCGCGCAGTTCTCCGAGTGGAACGAGGCACGCGGTCTGGATTGGATGCTGCTCGACTACGACGCACATCGCCAGATGCAGACCTACGTCAAGGCACTCAACGCAGCATACCTTGCCAATAAGCAGCTGTGGGAAAACGACATGGACTGGCAGGGCTTTGAGTGGATTTCGCACGACGATAATCGTAATAATATCATCGCCTTCCGCCGCGTTGCATCGGATGGCACCGACCTCATCTGCGTGGTCAACTTTGCACCTGTTTATCACCCGAGCTACCGCATCGGTGTCCCGTATCCGGGCACTTACGAGGAGATCTTCACCTCGGACGATGTCAAGTTCGGCGGATCGGGCGTCAAAAACGGCAAGGTTCGCTCCAAGGCAGCAGCCTCTGTCGTGGATAAGGTGCTTGATGAGGAGACCGGTAAGATGGTACCGGGCAAGATGCACGGTTTTGACGATCTGATCGATCTGGAAATCGCACCGCTGTCTGTCATGTACTTTAAGGGCAAGCCGCGCGTTGCGCGTCGCGCAAAGGCCACTCCGGCGACCAAGGTTGCCAAGGCTGAGAGCAAGACGGCAAACAAGAAGAACGAGAAGGCAAAAACCGAAAAGCCGCGTGCATCGGCACGCCGCACCAGAGCTTCCAAGACCGACGAGGCGTAAATCGCCTCGTTCGGATCGCATTCCGCGATGCCGCCGGACACAAGGCGACGGCACGATAGGGATATGGATATAAAAATAAGTGAGGAGAAACGGAGAGTAATCATGTATCGAAAGAAAGAATGCGTTGCCATGCTGCTGGCCGGCGGCCAGGGCAGCAGACTGTATGTCCTGACCACAAAGGTCGCAAAGCCGGCAGTTCCCTTCGGCGGCAAGTACAGAATCATCGACTTCCCGCTGTCTAACTGCATTAACTCCGGCATTGACACGGTCGGCGTACTGACCCAGTACGAGCCCCACGTGCTCAACGCGTACATCGGTTCCGGTCAGACCTGGGATCTTGACCGTATGCGCGGCGGTGTATACACCCTGCCGCCGTACCAGCGCGGCAAGGGCGCAGACTGGTACAAGGGTACTGCAAACGCAATCTACCAGAACATCGAGTTTGTGGACGAGTACGACCCGGATTACGTTCTGATCCTGTCGGGCGACCACATCTACAAGATGAACTACAACAAGATGCTCCAGCATCATAAGAAGGCGGGCGCGGACGCAACCATCGCAGTTATGGACGTACCGCTCGACGAGGCTTCCCGCTTCGGCATCATGAACTGCCGTGAGGACGGTTCGATCTATGAGTTCGAAGAGAAGCCCAAGCAGCCCAAGAGCACTCTGGCTTCCATGGGTATTTACATCTTCAGCTGGAAGAAGCTGCGCCAGTACCTCATCGACGATGAGAACAACACCGCTTCGTCCAACGACTTCGGTAAGGACATCATCCCGGCTATGCTGAATGCAGGCGAGAAGATGGTTGCATACCGCTTTGAGGGTTACTGGAAGGACGTCGGCACCATCGAGTCTCTGTGGGAGGCAAACATGGATCTGCTCTCGCCCAAGTCCGGCCTGAACCTGTCCGACGATACTTGGAAGATCTACGGACGCAACAACGGTGCACCCCCGCACTTCACCAGCAAGCAGTCCAAGGTTGTACACTCGCTGGTATCCGAGGGCTGTGAGATTTATGGCGACGTTTCCGAATCCATCCTGTTCTCGGACGTTACGATCGAGAAGGGTGCGAAGGTTGAGTATTCTATCCTGATGCCCGGTGCAGTGGTTGAAAAGGGCGCATCGGTACGCTATGCGATCGTTGCAGAGAACGCACACATCTGCGCAGGCGCATCGGTTGGTGCAGCACCGAGCGATGTTGCAGCAGATGACTGGGGTGTCGCTGTTGTCGCATCCGGTATTCGCATCGGTAAGAACGCAAAGCTTGGCGCTAAGGAGATGGCAGGCGAGGATCTGCCCGATCAGGAATAAGAGAAGGGGACGCAACCATGAAAAATGTTTTAGGCCTTATTATTGCTTTTGATACCGATAACGACCTGCGCGAGCTGACCGACCACCGTACGGTGGCGGCAGTTCCGTTCGGCGGCCGTTATCGCATTGTGGACTTCATGCTGTCCAATATGGTCAATGCGGGCATCTACCGCATCGGCCTGCTGATGAAGGATAAGTACCAGTCGCTGATCGACCATGTCGGTAACGGTAAGGACTGGGATCTGTCCCGTAAGAACGCAGGTATCACCCTGTTGCCGCCGTATTCTTACTCGAAGAAGGCATCTCCGCTGGTAACCGGCGAGTACCGCGGCAAGATCGATGCACTGGCTGGTGCAATCGATTACCTGCAGAAGAATCGCGCGGACTACGTTGTTCTGGCTGACGGCGACCTGATTGCCAATATCGATATCAGCGAAGTCGTACAGGCACACGAGAACGGCGGCAACGATATCACGATGGTTGTCACCAAGAAGTCTGCGGACAATCCGTTCACGACTTACTGCGAGCTCAACCGCAAGCGTGAGATCGTTGACATTCGCGTTGGCGATAACAACGACGGCAAGTGCAAGTATTCGGCACTGGGCGTTTATGTGATGTCCCGCCAGTACCTGATTCACCTGATTGCAGATTGTGTCACCCATAACTGCATCCACTTCGAGCGTGAGCTGCTGACCCGTGCACTCAACGACAGCAACATCGGCGCTTACGTATTCAACGAGTACAATACCAAGGTCTTTGATGCCAAGGATTACTTCCAGGCAAACATGGACATTCTGGATAAGGACTGCCGCAATGAGCTGTTCCTGCGTACCCGTCCGATCTTCACCCGCATTTACGATGAAGCACCGGCATACTATGGCGATCAGGCTGAGGTTTGCGACAGCCTGGTAGCAGACGGCTGCCACATCGAGGGTAAGGTTACCAACTCGGTGCTGTTCCGCGACGTACTGGTTGAGAAGGATGCCGAGATCAAGAATTCGATCATCATGGAGAATGGCCGCGTTCTGTCCGGTGCATCGCTGGCACACATCGTGCTTGACCGCGGTGTTACCATCCGTGAAGGTCGTACCATGATGGGTCACGAGAATTATCCGGTCGTTATCGCAAAGCGTTCGGTCGTATAAGCGTGACTTCAGGGTCGACAGCCCATATTTATCTTTCAGACTGTGTTCTGGATGTTCTATCTTAGATACCGTTTATATGAGCGGGAGCGTCCGATGTGGGAAGCTCCCGCTTTCTACTCTCTGGAGAGGGGATACCATTATGAAAATTATGTTTGTCAGCTCGGAGGTTGCGCCTTTTATCAAGACGGGCGGACTGGGAGATGTAGCCGGTGCATTGCCGGAGGCGCTTGCCGCCGCAGGCCATGACGTGCGCGTATTCTGCCCGCTTTACAGTGCCATCGGCCAGAACTGGCGCGAAAAGATGACCCATCTGAAAAATGCCTACGTTCAGCTGGGCTGGCGCAATCAGTATTGCGGCATTTTCTACTGTGAAAAGGGCGGCGTGACCTACTACTTCATCGACAACGAATATTATTTTGCACGTACCCAGCTGTATGGTGAGTATGATGATGCAGAAAGATTCGCATACTTTAGTAAGGCAGTGCTCGAGATCCTGCCCGACCTGGATTGGAAACCCGATGTCATCCACTGCAACGATTGGCAGACCGCACTTGTGCCGGTCTATTATAACCTGATGTTTGCCGGCCGTCCGGACTATGCCAATATCAAGACGGTCTTTACCATCCACAATATCGCATTCCAGGGTCGTTATGGCCGAGACGTGCTCGAGTATGTATTTGGCATTGACGATGCACATTTCCGCTCGGGCTTTATGGAGATGGACGGCGATGTCAACCTGATGAAGGCAGCGATTTTGGCTTCGGGCGCGGTTACGACGGTTTCCCCAAGCTACGCCGAGGAAATTCAGACGCCGTACTATGGTCATGGACTGGATTCCATCCTGCGCAATAATAGCTATAAGCTGCACGGTATTTTGAACGGTATCGATATGACGGCGTTCAACCCGGCAACCGATCCGGCACTTGCCAAGCACTATACCCCGAGTCGTATGGCAGGAAAGAAGGAAGATAAGGCCGATCTGCTGTCTCTGTGCGGACTGGAAGGCGATGAGAATACGCCGGTTATCGGCATGATTGGCCGACTGACCGACCAGAAGGGTCTGGATCTGGTCGAGGCTGTGCTGGACGATATCCTGCAGGATGATGTAAGATTGATCGTGCTGGGCAAGGGCGACTGGCGGTACGAGCAGATGTTTCTCGAGGCCAAGCGCCGTCATCCCGATAAGATTTCGGTGTCCATCCTGTTCTCGGGTGAGCTGGCCAATAAGATCTATGCCGGTTCCGATATGTTCCTGATGCCGTCCAAGACCGAGCCGTGTGGTTTGGCGCAGATGATCGCGCTGCGTTACGGTACCATTCCGATTGTCCGCGAGACCGGCGGTCTCAAGGATACGGTAACCGCATTCGTCGATTATCTGGGCACGGGCAATGGCTTTACCTTCTTCAGCTATAACGCTCATGACATGCTCCATGTTGTGCGCGAGGCGTGCGAAGTGTATCGCTACAATCCGAAGGCTTGGAAGAAGCTCATGAAGGGCGGTATGGAAACCGATTTCAGTTGGACGAAATCTGCCGAAAAATATGTTGAGGTCTATCAAGCGATTTGATATGATAGAAGAGAGCCTGCGGGGCTGTGCCGGAAAACCGGGCAGCCCCTGCTTTCGCCAGAGCGTGTTTTTGCGAAGATCGATCCGCGAAGACCGTGGCGGTCTTGGCAAAAGCACTTTCCCAAAGGAGTGTCAACATGTTTGAACAGAGTATTTATACTTCCCGCGACGCAGCCTGCAAGCAGCCCTATGGCGCTGTACCGGCTGGTCAGGCGGTGAGCTTTTCGGTTTATCCCGCCCGCGAAGTTTTTCTGCGCGGCGTGACTTTATATATCAGTGAGGACGGCAAGGAGCCGACGGCATACCCGATGCATTGGGGTGGCCTGCGCGGCGACTGCGACCGTTATTGCACAACATTCACCCCGGAGACGCCCGGACTGTATTGGTATTATTTTGCAGTTGAAGACCGTCATGGGGCGAGAAAATATATCTGCCGTGGCGCGGCCGGTGTCGGATATGAGAGCGATACCGTGCAGGATCTGTACCAGCTGACTGTCTTTGACGGTTCGTATGCGGTTGCAGATTGGTTTGGACGCGGCATCACCTACAATATTTTTCCCGATCGTTTCTGCCGCACCGAGGTGCCGCCCAAGGAGGGCTACCGCGCACATCGCGAGGTGCATGATAACTGGAACGATCTGCCGGTCTATCAGCCCGATGCACACGGCGAGATTTTGAACAATGACTTTTTTGGCGGCAGCCTCAAGGGTGTGCTGTCCAAACTGGACTATCTGGCATCGCTGCATGTGCAGACCATCTATTTCAACCCGATTTTTGAAGCTTATTCCAATCACCGGTATGACACCGGAAATTATAAGAACATCGATCCCATGATGGGCACCGAGGAGGACTTCAAGGAGCTGTGCGCCGAGGCCAAGAAGCGCGGTATGCGTGTCATTCTGGATGGCGTGTTCAGTCATAACGGCTATGACAGCGTATATTTCAATGCGCGCGGCCATTATGATAGCGTGGGCGCATTCCAGTCGCAGGAGTCCCCGTACTATGAGTGGTACGATTTCTCGCACTGGCCCGATCAGTACAGCTCGTGGTGGGGCATTTATACCCTGCCGCAGGTCAACGAACTCAACCCCAAGTATCTGGACTATATCATTGAGGACGAGGACAGCGTCATTCGTCGCTGGCTACGCCTGGGTGCGTCCGGTTGGAGGCTGGACGTTGCCGACGAGTTGCCCGACGAATTCATCGCCAAACTCAACGCCGCAGCGCGCCGCGAGAAGCCGGACGCACTGGTCGTCGGTGAGGTCTGGGAGGACGCATCCAATAAGATCAGCTACTCGGTGCGTCGCCGTTACTTCCAGGGCGGCGAGCTGGATAGCGTGATGAACTATCCGCTGCGCGACGGTGTCATGAGCTTTTTGGGCGGATCGCCTGCCGAGGATTTTGCAGAGAAAATGGAGTGCCTGCGCGAAAATTACCCGCGTGCAGTGTTCTATAACCTCATGAACATTATCGGCACCCACGATACCCCGCGTGCCCTGACCGTCATGGGCGCAAAGCCTGAGGATTGGAGCGGCTCACGCGATCATCGCGCACGTGCGCGCCTGATCGGAGAAGACCTGATTGCGGCACGCCGCAAGATGTATCTGGCTGCTGTCATCCAGTTCACCATGCCGGGTTCTCCGACCATTTACTACGGTGACGAGGCTGGTCTTCAGGGCTTTGAAGATCCCTTCAACCGCCGCACCTACCCGTGGGGCAATGAGGACGGCTCTCTGCTAGACTTTTACCGCAAATTGTGCGCCGTGCGCACCCAGTCTTCGGCGCTGACCGACGGCGAGATTGCATTCCGCAAAGCCGAGGGAGGTTTGCTGATTTACGAGCGCTGGGATGCACAGGAGCATCTGTATATTGTAATCAATCGTGACGACGAAGCGGTTGTGCGCCTGCCCTGCCATGCGGCAGAGGACTTGCTGGACGATCAGACCCGCGTAGATACCGATACGGACGATCTGGTACTGCGTATTCCGGCCTGCTCGGCTCGCATTCTGCGCGTAACCGAGTGACATCAAGGAGGAAACTATGGATTTCACCGAGAAAAAACTGTCTGAGCGCTATTATTTTGAGGGTCGTATTATGAAGGCCCGTTTGGATGAAGCGGAATTGCCCAATGGCAAGCGTACCACCCGAGAGGTTTGTGAGCACGTGGGCGGCGTCGGCATTCTGCCGATCGACGACGAGGGGAATATTATTCTGGTACGCCAGTTCCGCTATCCGTTTGCCGAAATGATGCTGGAGATTCCGGCAGGCAAGCTGGACCACGGCCCGAACGAAGATCATCGGGACTGCGGCGAGCGGGAACTCAAGGAAGAGACCGGCTGCACGGCAGATGAACTGACCTACCTGGGCTGCATCTATCCCTCGCCCGGATTTTTGACCGAGGTGACCCATCTGTACGCGGCACGCGGCCTGCACCAGGGTGAGGTACAGCCGGATGAAGACGAATTTTTGGAGCTGGTACGCATTCCGGTGGAAGAACTCGAGCAGATGATTGTCAACAATGAGGTGCGCGACGCAAAGACGGTCGCCGCCATGTATCGCGCAAGACTCAAGGGGCTGCTGGACGGACGGAGGTGATCCCTATGGCAAAGACCATCCTCGTGGTAGAGGACGAACAGGACATCGCAACCATTATTGATTTTAACTTAAAGCGCAGCGGATTTGATACCCTGATGGCCTATGACGGCCCGACCGGTCTCAAGCTGGCGCTGGAGAACGCACCCGACCTGATTTTGCTCGACGTCATGCTGCCCGGCATGGACGGTTTTGAGATTTGCCGCCGGGTGCGCGAGAAGTCGCAGGTACCGATCATTATGCTGACCGCGCGAGAAGAGGAGTCGGACAAGATTCTGGGTCTGGAACTTGGCGCGGATGATTACGTCACCAAACCCTTTTCCAATCGCGAGCTGATTGCACGCATCAAGGCCAATATGCGCAGATTTTCGGCTGCCGAGGTACCGCAGGAAAAGACCGATGCCGGTGTAGGTCTGTCCATCTCTGAGGAGGACACCGCGGTCTATAAGGACGGCAAACCCATCGATCTGTCGGTACGCGAGTTTGACATTCTGTCGTACCTCGCTGCCGAACCCGGCCGGGTGGTATCGCGTGAAGAGCTGATGGAAAAGGTCTGGGGATTTGAGTATTACGGCGATCTGCGCGCAGTGGATGTCGCCATCCGCCGCCTGCGTGAAAAGATCGAGGACGAACCGGCACAGCCCAAATACATCATTACCAAGCGCGGATTGGGTTATTATTTCGCGAAAAACTAAGGAGAACTGCTTATGTTCCGCAGTCTGCACATGAAGCTGGTGATCATACTGATTCTGTTGATCGTGTCGGTTATGGCGATCATGGGAACCTTTTTGGTCAACAGCGTCGGCAGCTATTACTTAAACGATTTTGAGACCCAGATCGAAAACGTAATGACCGAGAACAATTACGAGACCTACCGCTCACTCGAGCAGGCGGCACAGGAATCCGATGCGCCCGAGCGTATTATGGAAATCCTGTCGGCGTTTGTCGGTCGTCTGGGTATCGACTCTTACCGTACCTATGCGGTTTTGGATGGCAATGGCACCTTCCTGACCGGAGATAACGGTGCATTGGCCAGTGAGCTGACGCGCACACCCAATATCCTGACTGCAATCGGGGGTGAGGTGGGCGCTGCCAATACGACCATTGACAGCTATATGGATTACGCCATCCCGCTGGGTAAGGACGACGACGGAGAACCCAAGTACATCGTATATTTCTTTGACGATAAGCGCGAGACGCGAGATCTGTCGTGGAATTTCTTTGGTATCGTCGTCAAGGCAATGACGTTCGGTCTGCTAGTCGCAGTCTTGCTGAGCTTTTTGCTATCCAAGACCATTACCACACCCATCGAAAATATCCGTACCCGTGCGCAGATGGTTGCGGCAGGTGATTTCAGTCATCGACTGGATATCCAGTCCAACGACGAGATCGGCGAACTGACCGCAACCTTTAACCACATGGCCGACCGCCTGCATGACACCCTGGAAGAAATTCAGGGCGAGCGTGATAAGCTGGGCACCATCTTTCTGCATATGACCGACGGTGTCACTGCATTCAACGCGGAGGGCAAACTCATTCACATGAACCCGACTGCGGAAAACCTGCTGGGTGCAACCTTTCAGGAGGATGCGCATTTTAACGATGTCTTTGAGGGCATCGACGCCCCGACACCGATCGCAGCAGGGGAACAGGGCTTTGTGCAGATGGAGCTCGAGCGCATGGGACGTACATTGTCGGTACTGTTCGCGCCTTACGGTGAGAATGAGCGCGGCATCATTGCGGTGATTCACGATATCACCGAACAGCGTAAACTGGATGAGGCACGCCGGGAGTTCATCGCAAACGTCTCGCATGAACTGCGCACGCCGCTGACAAACGTTAAGAGTTACACCGAAACCCTGATCGACGCGGCAGGCGAACTGCCGACCGATACCGAGGTCAAGTTCCTGTCGGTCATCGCGGGCGAGACCGACCGCATGACGCGTATCGTTAAGGACTTGCTCACGCTATCTAAGCTCGATTGCGGCAAGATGGACTTGCATTTCCATCGTTTCTCGATGCAGCACATGGTCGAGAGCGTTTACAATGCCATGGTGCTCGAGGCTGGAAACAATGGCTTGGAACTTACACTCAACATACAGGGCAAGATGCCCGACATGAACGGCGACCGCGAGCGACTGGAACAGGTTGTCATTAACATCCTGTCCAACGCGGTCAAGTATACACCGTCCGGCGGGCACATTGTGCTGTCTGCCGCACGACGGGACGAGGGTCATGTGATGATTCGGGTCAAGGACGACGGTATGGGCATTCCCAAGGATGATATTCCGCGCCTGTTCGAGCGTTTTTACCGCGTGGATAAGGCGCGTTCGCGAGCCAAGGGCGGCAGCGGACTGGGACTTGCCATCGCCAAGGAGATGGTCGAGGCACACCGCGGCACGATCTATCTGGAATCGCAGCTGGATGAAGGCACGACCGTGACGGTTGTTCTGCCGACCAATCTGCCCGCCGATCAGGATGGTATGGTCTAAGTATCTATGAAACATCTCAATCCGAAACTGAAGAATCGGCTTAAAAACACAGCATTGTTTGTGCTGACGCTTTTGCTGGTCGTACTGACGGCGCTGAGCTGGCTGGGAGATCTCAATCTGGGCGACCTGCCGGCAGATTCCTGGCTGGGACGCCTGTACATTAGTCTCAGCTATGGCGAGGCGGGCGGTTTTACCTTGCGCTCGGGAGAATTTCCGGCGGCTCGTCCGGTGGAAATTGCCGTACAGACCGAAACCGGCATGAAGGGTGCCCTGTATAACGAAAATGCGGTCAGTGGATTTCTGTCGGTACTCGAGCAGCCGATCGGCGCAGCGCTGAGTGCGGCGACCGATTTTGAGCTGGCAGAGGAAAGTGAACTGATCGAAGCGCTGGGCAAGCCGGGCGTGTTTGTGCGGTATCATTGCGCGCTGCCGCTCTCGCTCATCGCGAGTTGGATGGGCGGAAGCTATCATGCTTCCAGCGACCCGAATGCACAGTCTCTGTTTTTTGGCGCGGACGGCGTTCTGTGGGTGCGCACCGATCTAGGCAATCTGTACCGGTGTGACCTGCACGCAGCACCCGACCCGGAACTTGCAGCAGAAGTGAGCGGACAGGCCTGCACGTTTGCGGCGCAGACCATGCCCGAACAGACGGCGGTTAGACCGGAGACCCTGCTGCTCTCAGACACACTGACCCTGCCGACCGTGACCAGTACTCCGGTTGACATTGACATCGAGCACGCGGGCAATAGTCTGACGGTCATGCTGGAAGCGTTTGGCTACGATACCTATGTGCGCAACTATCCCGATCAGACGACCGGCATGCGTGTTTTTGTCAACAATCAGAGCACGCTGCGCGTGGGACAGGAAGGCGAGATCGTATTCCGTGCCAATACTTCGGAAGGCGGACTGGAAGCCTACCTCAAAAATGAGATCGGCGAGAATGGCCCCCTGACCTATCAAGTGGACTACGCACGCCGACTGCTCGAGAGCATCCTGCAATCGTTTTCGACCGATGCCTCGTTTGCGTTTGACGGCTGTACTGAGAGTGAGGACGGCAAGAGTGCACGTTTGATGTTCCGCTATTTCATCGGCAGTGTGCCGGTGGAAGGGGAAGAGGGCATTTTGGCGGTGGTTGAATATCAGGATAACGTCCTGGTTTCTGCTGAAGTGCATTTGCGCACGTTTATCCAGTCGGGCATCAGTCATACCATTCTGCCGACCAAGCAGGCGGCAGCAGTGGCGACCGGTGGGCCGTATCGTTTGGCTGCGGGATACTTTGTATCGGGAACCGATCTGGTACCGCGCCGCTATTATCTCACAGATTGAGTGAAAGGGAAAACGACCTATGCAGTGGAGTCGCACCAAAACCATCCTGATTGTGATTTTACTCTTGGTGGATGGATTCCTGTTTTTTAATATTGCAGAAAAATATGTCTCGCGCTCTTATCGTGAGGCGGAAAATGCACATAATATCGTAGAGATTCTGACCGCGCGGGGCATCGGGATTGACCCGGGATTTGACCTGCCGGACACACAAGCGCTGCCCGTTTTGCAGGCTGATCGCAGCCGCGTCGAGGAAGACAAGTTTGCCTATGGTCTTTTGGGAGAGGATGCGATCAGCAGCGAACAGGCGAGCGGGAGCACGGTGCGTTACACCTCCGATCGCGGCACGCTGGAGTGGCGGGACGGCGGAGCGGTTTCGGGTACGATCATGCCTGAAGCGTACACCCAGCCTGCGGATGATAAGCAAGTGAAGGAGCAGGCAGAGCGTCTTCTGACGCAGGCAGGACTCACGACCGGCAGCCTGACGCTTGCAGTAAATGGGCAGGTGGTTACAGCTTCGTTTCCGACGGCAGGCGTGCCGGTGTTTAATCGTGTAATCACCTTGACGTTTGAGGAAGAACAGATTGTACTGTCAGGAGTCTGGACTTTTGGCATGCCGTATATTACGAAAAGCGGCAACTATGTGACCTTCGCAGCGGCAGATGCCCTGTTTATTTTGATTTCTGGTACGGAAATTGAGCAAATTACCGGGATGGAGCAAGGTTTTCTGCTCAGCGAGAGCGGTGGAGGACGTGTGCAGCTGACGCCGGGATGGCGGATCAACACGAACACAGGTTCTTTTTTCGTCGATTCGCTCAAAAAATCTGTATCTGTTCTGTAAAAATATGCAGGTAAAGCGGGGAAAATCTTTTGCAATCGGCTGCTAGTTATGGTAAAATGAATAATGCATGAATTTGCACATAGGAACGGTTTTACACCGCTTTCATATACTGGGGGAAAAGGGGCAGATTCCTTTTCCGATCAAGACTGGAATAGACGTTAAGGAGACGGTTGACTTGACGAAATATGTAATTAACGGCGGTAAGCCCTTGAACGGCGAAGTGACCATCAGCGGCGCAAAGAACGCAGCGGTCGCGATTGTGCCTGCGGCTCTGCTGGTTGACGGCCCGTGCCGTATTGAAAATGTACCCAAGATTATCGACGTAACCCTGCAGCTTGAGATTCTGCGCGAACTGGGCGTATCCATTCGCCTGCTCAATGCCTCGACGGTAGAGGTCAGCGGTGACTGCATGCCTGACGCAAAGATTCCGTACGATCTCATGCGCAAGATCCGTGCATCCTACTACCTTATCGGCGTATTGCTCGGTAAGTACCACAAGGCTGAGGTTGCCATGCCGGGTGGCTGCAACTTTGGCGGCATTCGCCCCATTGACCAGCATATTAAGGGTTTTGAGGCCATGGGCGCAACGGTATCCATCCGCGAGGGCGGCTATATCCATGCCGAGGCACCGAACGGCCTGCATGGTGCGCATATTTATTTTGACGTGGTTTCGGTTGGCGCAACCATCAATATCATGCTCGCAGCTGTTCTGGCAGAGGGCATGACTGTCATCGAGAACGCAGCTAAGGAGCCGCACATTGTAGACCTTGCAAACTTCCTCAACGCCATGGGCGCAGATGTCAAGGGCGCAGGTACTGACGTCATCAAGATTCGCGGCGTCAAGAAGCTGCACGGCGGCACCCATTCGATCATTCCCGATCAGATTGAGGCTGGTACGTTTATGGCAGCTGTCGCTGCAACCGGCGGTCAGGTGCTGATTAAGAATGTCATTCCGAAGCATCTGGAGTGCATCACCGCAAAGCTCAACGAGATGGGCGTAGAGATCACCGAGTTTGACGATTCTGTGCTGGTACGTCGTACGGGCAAGCTGCACAAGGCTAATATCAAGACCTTGCCGTATCCGGGCTTCCCGACCGATATGCAGCCGCAGATGACGACTGCACTGTGTCTGGCAGAGGGTACGAGCATTGTCACCGAGGGCGTTTGGGACAATCGCTACCGCTACACTGAGGAACTGGTGCGCATGGGTGCAAATATCCATGTTGACGGCAAGATCGCGGTTGTAGAAGGCGTGACCGAGCTCAAGGCAGCACCGGTACGCGCATTTGACCTGCGTGCAGGCGCCGCAATGGTCATTGCAGGTCTGGCAGCCAAGGGCGTGACCGAGGTTGAGCAGGTTACCCTGATCGAGCGCGGTTACGAGAACCTGGTTGAGAAGCTGGTCGGTCTGGGTGCAGATATGTACCGTTCGGAAATTCCGGACACGGTCAGCAATTCCATGGCAACTGCCAACTAAAGAGAATGTTGCCTCGTGCTCACATTTGGGGTACGAGGCTCTGGAATCGGTTTGGGCGTGTGCCGCACAGAGAAAAATCTTTGCCTGCGGCAGCGCCTGCCGAATTTCTATCATAGCGCGACAGCGCATGGGACAGGGGAGTGGGATTTTTTTCACTCCTTTTCATTTTATGCGCGATTGGGCGCCAACCATTACGCTTTCAGGAGGCACACATGGACAATTTTTATTATAGCCTGGCCAGCGGTTCTTCGGGAAACTGCGGATTGCTTGCGCTCGACGGCACTTACATATTGATTGACCTCGGTGTGTCCGTGCGTCGCCTGACCGCATTGCTGGGAGGACTGGGCCTGACGATTGATGATCTGGATGCCGTATTGCTAACCCATGAGCACATCGACCATATCAAGGGTATGGCAACGTTCGTCAAGCGTCACAGCGTTCCCCTTTACACCGCAATTGGAACGGCTGAGGCACTTTCGCGTAAATTTCCGCAGGCAAATGACCATTTAAGACCCTTTTATAGCGGCGCAAACTTTACAGTTGGAAATGTAAAGGTATATGCCTTTCCGACCCCGCATGACGCGGCAGAGAGCACAGGATACCGCTTTGAGGCAGACGGCATGCGTGTCGGCTATGCAACAGACTTGGGGTTTGTACCCACACCGGTACGCGAAGCGCTGTTGGGATGCAGTACGGTCGTGCTGGAGTCCAACCACGACCCTGAAATGCTGCGCACCGGCCCTTATCCGTATGCCCTTCAGCAGCGTGTCGCAGGACCGCGCGGCCATCTGTCTAACCCGGATTGTGCCAAGCTGGCTGTTGAACTGGTGCAGAACGGGACAAGCCAGCTCATTCTGGCGCACCTGAGCGATAAGAATAACACACCGGGTCATGCGCGTCTGGAAACCGAGGCTGCACTGCGTGCCGCCGGTCTGTCCTGTACGATATTGGTTGCACCCAAGGATGAAATGGAGCAGCCGCTGCTTTTGACCCGAGAGGAGGCGTGCGTATGCTGTCCGTCCGCGTGATTTGTGTCGGGAAATTGGGAGAAAAGTTCTGGAAGCAGGCGTGTGACGAGTATATCAAGCGCCTGTCCGGCTATTGCAAACCCGAGGTCATCGAACTGCCCGAACAGAAACTGCCTGACACCCCGAGTGCAGGACAGATTCAGAATGCACTGGAGAAGGAAGCCAAGCTCATCCGCGAGAAGATTCCGCAGGGTGCGGCAGTCATCGCTATGTGCGTCGAGGGAAAAGCTATGTCCAGCGAGCAGCTGGCGCAGACCATCGGCAATCTGACTGTGTCTGGTACTAGCAAACTGGCGGTGCTGATCGGTGGCTCGTGCGGCCTGGATGAGGGACTCAAGCGCGAAGCTAAAATTCGCCTGTCCATGTCGCCCATGACGTTCCCGCATCACCTGGCACGCGTTATGGTGCTCGAGCAGATTTATCGTGCCCTAAACATTCAGGAGGGCGGAAAATACCATAAATAATCCTGGTTTGAATGATTGGGACGGCAGCTGCGCGATTCATTCACGTAAAGCATGAATGCGCAGAGAGATTCTGATGCAATAAAAAGAGGAGAAGATCGAAATGATCTTCTCCTCTTTGCATATCCGTGATAATTCGAACTTTTTTGGGTGTACCTTCCGGCTCAAAACGTTAGACGGTATAAACCAGCAGAGTCTCGTAAACTTCGTAAACCTTTTTGAGCGTAGCCATTTCGGTACCAGCCAAACGCGCACAAGCACGGCCGGTTGCAACCGTAAACTTTGCCATATCTACAAAGCTGAGCTTCTTGTCGAGCGAGTTTGCAATCGCGCCGACCATCGCGTCGCCGGTACCGACAGCACCTTCATCGTAGATCTTGGGGTTACAGTTGACATACAGAACCTCAGGCTCGTTCTTGGAGGCAAACAGAGCGCCTTCTGCACCCATGGAGACACAGACAGCCTGTGCGCCCATGTCGAGCAGCTTGCGAGCGCTGTGTACCACCTGGTCGGGGTCTGCAGTGGGCTCATCACCGACCAGTTCAGCCAGCTCAAAGATATTGGGCTTGACAAAATCGGGTTCAAACTTGAGTGCTTCACGCATCAGATCACCGGCTTCGTCTACAATCAGACGGCATCCGGCTTTCTTGATGGTCTTGATCAGTTCAATAAAGTTTACAAGCGGGAATCCGGGCGGAACCGAGCCGGAGATTACAAAAATATTGTTGTTGTCCAGGTAGTGCTCAACGCGCTCGAGGAAGCGCAGGAAATCGCCATCGGAGATCTTGAAACCAGGTTCGTTGATCTCGGTGTGATTGCCGTCGAGATCGATGATCTGTACGTTCACACGGGTATTGCCGGGAACATCGACGAAATCGTGGTGGATGTCGACCGAAGTCAGCGCGTCCTTCATGGCGCGGCCGTTGGAACCGGCGCTGAAACCGAGGGCGACGCTTTCGCCGCCGAGTGCCTTGACAGCACGGGAGACGTTGATGCCCTTACCGCCGGGTTCGACCGAGGTGCTGGCTGCACGGTTGAGCTTATTGGGCTGCAATGGATGTTCGATGCGCAGGGTACGGTCCATTGCGGGATTGAGCGTGATAGTAATGATCATGAGGGTTTCCTCCTGCGGACACAATCTTAGATAAGAATATTATACCGAATGCAAAAGCGAATGTAAACAGGATTTTGTGAGCGCGCCCGACAGGAGGGGGATTAGTCTTCCTGCTCTTCTGCCAGAATTTCGGCTAAGATTTTTTTGTCCTGCTTGTCCTGCGGAGCCCACTGCGCGAAGAGATCGGGTCGATCGCGACGCGTGCGCTTGAGCGACATTTTGTGCCGCCAGCGAGCAATGTTGGCGTGATGGCCGGAGAGCAGGACGGGAGGAACCTCAAGACCGCGCCATTCGGCGGGATGGGTGTACTGCGGATACTCCAGCAGACCGTTCCAGTGGCTCTCCTCCTGAAACGCAGTCTCATCGGGCAGGACACCGGGAACCATGCGGCAGACTGCGTCTGCGACCGCCATTGCAGGGATTTCGCCGCCGGTCAGGACAAAGTCACCGATGGAAATTTCTTCGTCTACACAGGTGTCAATGAAGCGCTGGTCAATACCCTCGTAGTGACCGCAGACGATAATGAAGCGCTCGCGTGCGAGCAGCTCACGTGCTTTGGCCTGATTGAACGGCGCACCCTGTGCGCTCATCATGACCGTGTGTACATGCTCACCGCCGGTCAGTGCCTCGTGGCAGAGGTAAAGCGGCTCGGGCAGCATGACCATGCCGCGGCCGCCGCCATACGGTGCATCATCTGCCTTGTGGTGCTTGTCCAGCGCATAGTCGCGAATGTTGGTCGCACGAATTTCGATCAGACCCTTGGCCTGCGCACGGCCAATGATGCTCTCCTGCATAACCCCTTCGATGAGCGAGGGGAATAAGGTCATGATGTCAATTCTCATTCGATCAGGCCCTCGATGGTGCGGACGGTCAGACGGCCGGCTTCCAGATCGACCGAGACCAGGAAGGGGTCGCAGGCCGGGATGAGGGCATCGGATGCACCCTCGCGGCGGATGACATACATGTCGTGCGCGGGATTGGTGGTCAGCACTTCCTTGAGCGTACCGATCACGCTTTCGGTGCGCTCGTCGTAGACGGTCAGACCGATCATGTCCTGAATGAAGACCAGATCTTCGGGCAGATCGATGTCCTCACGGTTGAGGTAGAGGATACGGTTTCTGAGCGCCTCGGCCGCCTCGCAGGTGTCGACACCGTCAAGGTGCATGATAACGCAGCCCTTGTGGACATAGGCTTTTTTGACCTGAACGGGCTCGGACGGGGACAGATAGAGCGTGTCAAAGTCGGTCAGTACTTCGGGGGAGTCGCACCAAGACTGTACCTTGATGTCACCGGTCACGCCGTGGGTGTTCACGATCTTACCGGCCTCGAGAAATTGTTTCTGCATACAAAAAACCTCCGGGGATACAAAAGACCTGTCAAAAAGACAGGTCTGATTTGCCGGAGAGAATTCCCCGGCGATGGTTCTCAGTCACAGATATCGACCGTGACCTTTTTGTTCTCGCGATTACCAGCCGCTTTCATGAGCGTGCGGATTTCCTTGGCGATTCGGCCATGACGGCCGATGACGCGACCCATATCTTCCGGCGCAACGCGCAGGGAGTAGGTGACCTCATCGCCCTGGACAGACTCCTCGATGGAGATTGCTTCGGGGTCAGATACCAGATTCGCCACGATGTAGGTTAAAAGTTCTTTCATATCTATGATAACCTCACTCATCCTTAGAGCACGCCTGCCTTCTTCAGAAGACCGCGGACGGTATCGGTCGGCTGAGCACCGTTCTTGATCCAAGCCTGTGCACGCTCAGCATCGATCTTGACAGCGTCCTCAGAGGTCATCGGATTGTAGGTACCGAGCTCCTCGATGAAGCGGCCATCACGCGGGTAGCGGGAATCAGCGACAACGACACGGTAGAACGGGTTCTTCTTAGCGCCCATTCTGCGAAGTCTAATCTTTACCATGGATTTTCACCTCCTTGAAATAGTTCGGTTCTATTTGTAAAGTTCATTTACAACAAAGGGAAATTTAGAAGGGGAGTTTGAAACCGCCGAAGCCGGGGAAACCGCCCTTTCTCTTTTTCGCACGCTTCTGCATGCTTGCGAGCTGCTTGGTCATCTTCTGCATGGCATCGAACTGCTTGAGCAGCTTGTTGACCTCCTCAATCTTGAGGCCGCAGCCGTTTGCGATACGCTTTTTACGGCTGTAGTTGATGATCGAGGGATTTTCGCGCTCCTTGGGGGTCATGGACAGGATGATGGCTTCGGTGTGACCCATTGCCTTGTTATCAACCTGCGCACCGGCGAGTGCCTTGGCATCGACACCGGGAATCATGCCCAGCATGTCTTCCAGCGGACCCATGTTCTTGATCTGCTGCAGCTGATCGTAGAAATCGGTCAGCGTGAACTTGCCGGCGGACATTTTCTTTGCGGTCTGAATGGCCTGCTTCTCGTCGAAGTTCTGCTGTGCTTTCTCAATGAGGGTCAGCACATCGCCCATACCCAGGATACGGGAAGCCATACGGTCGGGGTGGAAGGGCTCGATGTTGTCGAGCTTCTCACCGGTACCGATGTACATGATCGGCTTGCCGGTAACGGCCTTAACCGACAGGGCAGCACCGCCGCGGGCGTCACCGTCCATCTTACTCATCAGCACACCGCTGATGTCCAGTGCTTCATCGAATACCTTTGCGACATTGACCGCATCCTGACCGGTCATCGCGTCGACAACCAGAAGGATTTCGTGCGGCTTGACTTCGGCCTTGATGTTCTTGAGTTCGTCCATCAGGGCTTCGTCGATATGCAGTCGGCCCGCGGTGTCCAAGAACACCATGTCGTAGCCGTTCTTGCGTGCGTGAGCAATACCCTGCTTTGCGATCTCGACCGGATCGCCCTGACCCATCTCAAAGACCGGAATGTCGAGCTGACGACCGACGACCTTGAGCTGATCGATTGCTGCCGGACGGTAAACGTCACAGGCGACGAGCAGGGGGCGGCGCTGCTGCTGCTTTTTGAACAGACCAGCGAGCTTTGCCGCGTTGGTGGTCTTACCGGAACCCTGAAGACCGGCCATCATAACGATCGTCGGGGGATTGGGCGCGATGGTAATGCGTGCACCCTTGCCGCCGAGCAGCTTGATGAGCTCATCGTTTACGATCTTGATGACCTGCTGTGCAGGGGACAGGCTTTCCAGAATCTCAGCATCGGTTGCCTGTTCGGTAACCGCCTTGATGAAATCCTTGGTGACCTTGAAGTTTACGTCGGCTTCCAGAAGAGCCAGACGGATTTCGCGCATTGCGTCCTTGACATCGGACTCGGTCAAGCGGGTCTGTCCACGCAGCTTTTTAAAGGCAGATGAAATTTTTTCGGTTAAGCCCTCAAAGGCCATGGGAAAACCCTCCTTCCGTCAGCGTCAGCCGGTAATGGCGCGGATATGTTCCTGCATGTGCGTTAAGATCTTGCCGATCTCCGCATTCTGCATGTAGTTGGCATTGATGTGCGAGAGCATCTTGATTTCCTGACCGAGCGCCTCGACGTGCTGATCGATCTTGCCATAGCGGGAAACCAGATGCAGTTTGTCTTCGAGCGCGGTGAGCGTGTGCTCGGCGCGGACGACAGCATCGCGAACGCCCTGCCGGGTGATACCGGCGTGCTCGGCGATCTCAGAGAGCGACAGATCCTCATTGTAGTAGAGGTCGAACAGCTCGCGCTGTTTGTCGGTCAGCATCTCGCCGTAGAAGTCGAACAGGAGGCAAAGTTCCAGGTGATCGTGTTTCATAGGAACCTCCTTTTCTGTAAAGGATAAGTGCTTTACAACTGCGACGATAAATATATTACACGACCGGCCGGAATCTGTCAAGAGGTCGGGAGAAAGTTTTTTGAATTTTTTGTGAAAATCGCGAGGCTTCTGGACTTTGGAGGCGGCAGGCGATATACTGAAATGGTAGGGGAAGCGCAGCGCGCTGGCAAGGATGCGCAGCGTTCGACCCGCATTGTGATCATACATCCCATTTTCCGCGCTTTTCCGCCGGCAAATTTTGCTATTTTATAATAAGGTAAGAAGTACGGAAAACGGTATCAAATCCTGTCGCCTGCTAGGCGGCACGAGATCGAAAGAAAGGATGTTATATGGATAAAAAACACGAGAACCAGAGACTCAGCCGACATGAACTGGCGGAAGGGGTCAGACTGACCTGTGTGAGCACCGATGCGTTCAAGACTGCAGCGTTTTCGGCAGCGTTTGTCCTGCCGCTGGGTGCGGAGAATGCACCGTTTGCGCTGCTTCCATATCTGCTGTACCGCGGCACCGAGTATTGTCCCAATCTGACCGTGCTGGGTGAAACGCTGGACGGCCTGTACGGCGCGCGGGTGGAACCGTTCGTGCGCAAGGTAGGCGAGAGCCTGTCCATCGGTTTTGTTGCAGCTGGTGTGGACGCAGGCTCGGTTTCTGCGGAGGAAGACCCGACCGGACAGATCGCGCACCTGCTGTGTGACCTCATGTGCAGACCGTGTCTGGAAGATGGACGCTTCCGCGCAGCCGAGACCGAGAGCGAGCGTCAGAACCTGATCGATCGCATTCGAGCGCTGAAAAACAACCCGCGCACCTACGCGGTGCGCCGTACACAGGAGATTATGTGTAAGGACGAGCCCTTTGGCGCATGCGAGTACGGTTCGGTCGAAGGTGTACAGGCACTCACGCCCGACCTCATCTGGGCAGCGTATCAGGAAGTCCTGCAGCATGCACGCGTTGAGCTGTTTTACTGCGGCTCGGCTGACTCCGCAGCAGTCGCAGCTGCCTTTGCCGACGGCTTGACCCTCCCGGCATCGTCCGACCGTTACCAGACCGAAGTGGACGTGTGCCGCATCAACTGCAAGCCGCGCACAATCGTGGAGGATTACCCGGCGAACCAGGGCAAGCTGACACTGGGACTGCGCACCGGCCTGACCGGTATGGACGAGGCCTATCCGGCGCTGATGCTGTACGCGGCTGTGCTGGGCGGCTATACCGGCTCACGCTTGTTTGTCAACGTCCGCGAAAAGCTGTCTCTGTGCTATTACGCGAGCGCAACTCTGGATAAGGTCAAGGGCCTGATGATGATTGCATCGGGCATCGAGAATGAGAAATACGATCAGGCACTGGGCGAAATTCTGCGCCAGATGGAAGACCTGCATGCAGGCGGTCTGACCCGGGATGAACTCGAGCAGGCACGCCGTACGCTCATCAGTCAGATTCGCTCGCTGGGTGACAGTCCGCTCTCGCTGGAAAACTATTGGCACCGTCAGGCGGTCGCGGGCTTTACCATGACACCCGAGGAGCTGATCGAGCGGCTGGAACGCGTTGAGCGTGGGCAGGTCATGGCGGTTGGCCGTCAGGTCGCACTTGACCTCATCTGCTTTATGAAAGGGGTGGGCGTATAATGCAGCAGTATCATAAGGAGCGCCTGCACATGGATATGCAGCAGACCATGCTTGACAACGGACTGAAGATTTATTACATTCCCAAGCCGGGATTTTCCAAGACCTTCGCCATGCTGGCAACCAATTTTGGCTCGGTGGACGCATCGTTTACACTGGACGGTGTGCGCTATGACACCCCGGCAGGCGTGGCACATTTTCTGGAACATAAGATGTTTGAGGACGAGGACGGCAATGCCCTGCAAAAGTTCGGCAAGACTGGCGCGTCTCCCAACGCATTCACCAGCCATAGCATGACTGCCTATCATTTTTCGTGTACCGATGGATTTGCGGAAAATCTGGAAATCCTGCTCAAGTTCGTGTTCACGCCGTACTTCACCGAACAGAACGTGGAGAAGGAGAAGGGAATCATCGGTCAGGAAATCGGTATGATCGAGGATACCCCGGACTGGGCAGCTTTTGTCGGCATGTACGCCGGGCTGTACCACGAGCACCCGGTGCGCGTGTCCATCGCGGGCAGCGTGGACAGCATCGCAGGCATCACACCCGATGTACTGTTTACCTGTCACCGTGCGTTTTACAGCCCCGCCAATATGAGCCTGACCGTGTGCGGCACGGCAGATTTTGACGAAATCGTGCGCATGGCCGAGCAGCTCAGCCCGCGCGAGGCGGCTCGCGTCGCGGCACGCCATTACGGCACTCGTCAGGAAACCGTCGCGTCGCCCGTGGTAGAGCGCCGTATGGCAGTCTCGCAGCCGACCTTCCTGCTCGGCTTCAAGGACGCGCCGCTTGCAGCGGGCGAGAGCCGCCAGCGCCGTCAGTTGATCGGCGATTTGGCTGCCCGGATTCTGTGCGGTACGACTTCGCCGCTGTTCGGTGAGCTGTACGAGGAACGTCTGGTTAATCGCCGATTTGAAAACAGCTATACCATCCTGCCCGAGGCAGCTGCGGCAGCCTTCGGCGGTGAGAGCCGTGACCCAGAGGCGGTGCGCGATCGCCTGATCGCCGCTGTCCGCGCGTATGCCGCATCGGGCGTGCCCGAGGAACTGTTCTCTCGCATGAAGAAGGCATGCTACGGCCTGAACGTGCGCGCACTCGACCAGCTCGACGAGCTGTGCCGCATGCAGGCCGAGCTCGGCTTTGCAGACGAGTGCTGTCTGGACTTTGCCGACGTGTACGATACCATCACAGCGGAAGACGTGCGCGAGATGTTTGCACGCTGGGCACAGCCTGACCGCACCAGCCTGTCGGTCATTCGGCCGATTCAGACCGAGGAGACTGTGTAAATGGAAAACGTGATTGCATTTCCAAACCTGGGATTGGAGGTCACGGTCAACCGCGTGGCGTTCAACATCCTGGGCAAGGATATTTATTGGTACGGTATCATTATTGCCATTGGCTTTGTGCTGGCGATTGCCTATTGCAGCCGCCGCATCGATCAGTTTGGCTTTAATAATGATATGCTGTTTGACGCACTGATCGTCGCGCTTCCGTCGGCGATTGTGTGCGCAAGACTTTATTATGTGATCTGGGAATGGAGTTATTATAGTAAGCACCCGAGCGAGATCATCGCGGTATGGGAGGGCGGACTGGCCATTTACGGCGGCGTGATCGGCGCATTGCTGGCGGTTGCCGCTTATGGACGCATCAAGCGTCTGAGCATTCCGGGCATGTTCGATGTCGCTGCATTGGGGCTGCTCATCGGTCAGTGTATTGGCCGATGGGGCAACTTCATCAACGGCGAGGCGCATGGTACCGAGACGGCGAGCCTGTTTGGCATGATGGTCAACGGGGAAGGGCCGTTCCATCCGACTTTTCTCTATGAGTCGGTGTGGAACCTGATCGGCTTTTTCATCCTGCACCTGATTTCCAAGAAGTGCTATCGCTTCCGCGGACAGATTTTCCTGTGCTATCTCATCTGGTACGGCGCAGGCCGTGCTGTGATCGAGGGCATGCGCACCGACAGCCTGTATGTAGGTCAGACCGATATCCGTATCTCACAGGTGGTTGCGATTGTTTCGTGCATTGTGGGCATTGTCCTTCTGGTGATGTGCCTGCGGCAGAAAGTTGAGACCCTGACCCAGTTAGCAAACCCGCATGCGGACACGCGTGCGGTGAGAACCCAAGAGCAAAAGGAGACACAGAACACATGAGTGCAATTTTGATGGACGGTAAGGCGCTGTCTGCCAAGGTAAGAGGAAAGATTCTGGAGGAGACCCACCGTTTGGAGCAGACCGGCGTACGTCCGGGACTGGCGGTTATTCTGGTCGGAGAAGACCCGGCCAGCCAGGTCTATGTACGCAATAAGGAAAAGGCGTGCGTAGAGTGCGGTTTTTACAGCGAGAAGTACGTGCTGCCCGCTGAGACCACACAGGACGAGCTGCTCGGACTGGTAGACGAGCTCAATCACAATGAGCGCATCCACGGCATCCTGTGCCAGCTGCCTCTGCCGAAGCAGATCAGTGAGGAAGCTGTCATCGCAGCAATCGACCCCAAGAAGGACGTAGACGCATTCCATCCGTCCAATGTCGGACGTATTATGATCGGCGATTACGATTTCCTGCCCTGCACCCCGGCAGGTGTTATGGAACTGCTCGACGAGTATGGCATTGACCCCAAGGGCAAGCGCTGCGTCGTGATCGGACGCTCGAACATCGTGGGTAAGCCCATGAGTATGCTGCTGCTGCACCGTCACGGCACGGTCACCATCTGCCACAGCCGCACCGAGAACCTGGCCGAGATCTGCCGCGAGGCGGATATTCTGGTCGCAGCGGTCGGTCGTGCAAACTTCGTCACCCCGGATATGGTAAAGCCCGGCGCGGCGGTCATCGATGTTGGCATGAACCGTGTGGACGGCAAGCTGTGCGGTGACGTTGACCCGGCAGTCGCCGAGGTTGCAGGCTATATGACCCCGGTACCCGGCGGTGTCGGTCCCATGACCATCACCATGCTGATGAAGAACACCCTGAAGGCGGCTCAGAAGTAAGTCAGCCGGACGGAAAATCACAGCACAGAATGGCCCAAAAGATTTCTGTCAAAATTTGAAGGAAAAAATGCAAAATCCCCTTGACAGAATGAGGGTTGTCTGATAATATAACAGAAGCCGCATCAAATCGGGCAAATGAAGTGTGTCCAAATGTGACACCGCCCGCAAGAGCGTGACTCTAAGAACGAAAGAGAGGTGCTACCGCAATGTATGCAATTTTAGTAACTGGTGGCAAGCAGTACAAGGTATCTGAGGGCGATGTAATCTACGTTGAGAAGCTCGGCGTAGAGGACGGCGCTTCCGTAACTTTTGACAAGGTGCTTGCAGTAGGCGAGGGTGCTGACCTGAAGGTTGGTGCACCGTACGTCGAGGGCGCTACCGTAACTGGTACCGCTGACAAGACCGGCAAGCAGAAGAAGATCAACATCTTCAAGATGAAGCCGAAGAAGGGTTACAGAAAGCGTCAGGGTCACAGACAGCCCTACACCAAGGTAACCATCGGCGCGATCAACGCCTAAGGCATGACCCGCGTCACATTTTACCGCTCCCGCAAAGATAACCTGCTGACTGCTGTCGATCTGATCGGTCACGCCGGTTATGCGGAAGAAGGCGAAGACATTGTCTGCGCTGCGGTATCCAGTTCGGTACAGCTCATCCACGCACTGCTCTATGACGTGCAGCGGATCGCTGTTGATACTCTGATCGAGGACGAAGGCGCACACATCCGCCTGACGCTTCCTGAAGATCAGCTTGCAGAAGGCCAGGATGCCATGCGTGCATTCCTGCTCCATCTGTCCGAACTGGCACAAGACTATCAAGAGTTTATACAAGTTACGGAGGTGTACAACGATGCTGCAGATTAGCTTACAGTTTTTTGCTCATAAGAAGGGCGTAGGTTCGACTAAGAACGGCCGTGACTCCGAGGCTAAGCGCCTGGGTGTCAAGCGTGCAGACGGTCAGGTAGTTCCGGCTGGCAACATTCTGGTTCGTCAGCGCGGCACCAAGATCCATCCGGGCGTAGGTGTTGGCAGAGGTTCTGACGATACCCTGTTCGCCAAGGTTACCGGCGTAGTTCGTTTCGAGCGCGTTGGTAAGGACCGCAAGCGTGTTTCGGTTTACGAAGTACAGTAATCGAATAGCAACTGACATCATCCCGGACATTTCTCCGGGATTTTGTTTTTCTATACGAAAGTCTATGAGCCTCTTTTGTCTTTTCCATGGAGGAAATATATGTTTATTGACGTAGCAAAAATTAAAATCGCATCCGGTAAGGGCGGCGACGGCAAGGTCAGCTTCCACCGTGAGAAGTATGTAGCTTCGGGCGGTCCGGACGGCGGTGACGGCGGACGCGGCGGCTCGGTGGTATTCCAGGTGGATGATAACCTGTCCACGCTGCTGGACTTCCGGTATAAGAAAAAGTATGTCGCACCCAACGGCGAGAACGGTATGGGCAAGCGCATGAAGGGTAAGGACGGTGCCGATCTGGTCATCCGCGTACCGCGCGGCACTATCATCCGCGACCGTGCGACCGGCCGTATTATGAAGGATCTGTCGGATGATGAGCCGTTCGTTGCAGCTAAGGGCGGTAACGGCGGCTGGGGCAATACCCATTTTGCAACCCCGACCCGTCAGGCACCGCGCTTTGCAAAGCCCGGTCTGCCTGGCGTTGAGATGGAGATTACGCTGGAACTGAAACTGCTGGCAGACGTTGGTCTGGTCGGCTTCCCGAATGTCGGCAAGTCCACGCTGCTTTCCATGGTTTCGGCAGCCCGTCCCAAGATCGCAAACTATCACTTTACCACCCTGATTCCCAATCTGGGCGTTGTCCGCGTGGCAGAGGAACAGTCCTTTGTCATGGCAGATATCCCGGGTATCATTGAGGGCGCATCCGAGGGCGCAGGTCTGGGACATGACTTCCTGCGTCATATCGACCGCTGCCGCCTGCTGCTGCATCTGGTTGACGCATCGGGCAGCGAAGGCCGCGATCCGCTCGAGGACGTGCAGACCATCAACGCAGAGCTTGCCGGATACAGTGAATTTCTGGCATCTCGTCCGCAGATTATCGTTGCCAATAAGACCGACCTGCTGGGCGATGACCGCGAGATTCTGGACAAGCTCAAGGCATACGCAGACGAGCATGACTTCGGCTTCCTGGAGCTGTCGGCTGCAACCAATCAGGGCGTGCGTGAGCTGATTCATAAGACCTGGGAAATGCTTCAGGATCTTCCGCCGGTCTTCACTTACGAACCCGAATTCGTTCCTGTTGAAGAAGTTGTCACCGAGCGTGATATTACCATCGAGAAGGTCGAGGATTATTACGTCGTCGGCGGTGCTTGGATTGATAAGATCATGGGCAGCGTCAATACCGACGATTACGAATCCCGCCTGTATATGGATCGTATGCTCAAGAATGCAGGCGTTTATGACCGCCTGGAACAGATGGGCGTCGAAGAGGGCAGTATTGTCGTCATCGGCGAAATGGAATTCGAGTATATTCACTAAATCGGAAACCCGCCCGCAGGCGAAATCGGGGTCCAGGGGACGAGTTCCCCGGCGCCTCCAGGCGCGCAGCCTGGTCGGACTCCGCAGAGTCCGAAATTCCCCTTTTGAAACCCGGTATCCGTCCCGGGTTTCAACCAAAAATAATTTCAAAGCGCGTCCGCAGACGCGCAATACCCAAAAGGCCGCTCTATGCCAGAGTGGTCTTTTTTTAATTCCGACCATACAACCTTTATGTGCTTGCCTTCCAGAAAGAATCCGGGTACAATGATAGCAAAAGAAGGCGCCGGACTTTTTCTCAGAGGGGAGGAAACCAGAGTGCATGGTTCACGAAAAATTTTTGTTGGAAGTATGCTTGCTGCCACTATACTGGTAGCCGGATTGACAGAACTTTATATTTCCAGCCCTCCGATTGCAGACACAGAACAACCCGTGATACAGTCAAATGAATATTCTGCCGAATGGTATCTGTCCGAAATTGCGCAAAAGTATCCGGAATTCACGGTTTTAGATTATGCCACGCCGCCAGATGAACAACAGGGTATTGTACGATTTGCGGCAATTGCACAGGGAGAAGACGATAGCCAAACCGATGTGTTTGTGGCAGATGCACACGCAATACAGCATATGAGATTGGATCTGATGTATCTTTCGGAAGAAGGGTTCACGGTTTTACCACAGGATCGTATTTGTTTTGCCGTTCAGGATACAACTACAAAACAAATTTTTGATTATGAAGTCATATATCAAAGTGATGGAAAGAATATTTCCTATCGCGTCAACAGTCAGCCGCGAGAGGAAACAGAGGATGCATCATAAATCAGAAAAGACCGCTCTATGTCAGAGCGGTCTTTTGTTCTTGTTTTTACAGATCCAAATGTGCAATGACTTCGCGCAGACGATCGGCCGATGCATGCAGTGCGGCGTACTCGCTCTCGTCGAGCGGAATCTCAAGCACCTTGTGCACACCATCCTTGCCGACGATGGACGGAATGCTCAGGCACAGACCATCCAGTCCATACTCGCCATCGAGCACGACCGAAATCGGAAGTACTGCGTGCTCGTCGCGCACGATACCTTCGGCAATACGGCCGACTGCCATCGCGATACCGTAGTAGGTCGCACCCTTGCGTGCAATGATCTCATACGCACTGTCACGTACACCCTCATACAGACGCTGCATCGAACCCTCGTGATCAAAATGACCGCGCAGCTCGCAGAAGTGGTGCAGCGGGATGCCGGAAACATTGGCACCGCTCCATACGGCAAGCTCGCTGTCACCGTGCTCACCGATAATGACGGCATGCACATTGCGGCTGTCTACGTCCAGATGCTCGCCAAGCAGGTTTTTCAGACGCGCAGTGTCGAGCACCGTACCCGAACCGATGACGCGATGGGCGGGGAATCCGGAAATCTTGTACGCAGCATAGGTCAGAACATCGACCGGGTTGGATACGATCATCAGAATACCCTCGTAATTTCGCTTGGAAATCTCGGGTACGATGTGCTTGAGAATAGCGACGTTCTTGTCAATCAGATCGATACGGGTCTCGCCCGGCTTCTGGTTTGCGCCGGCGGTGACGATGACGAGGGCACAGTCAGCGATATCATCATAGTTGCCGACATGAATGTCCATGGTTGCCGTGTAGGGCAGACCGTGGCTCAAATCCATCGCCTCGCCCTTGTCCTGATTGGCGTCAATGAGCACCATTTCAGAGAACAGACCACGCTGAATCAGGCTGAACGCAATCGAAGAGCCAACAAAACCACAGCCAATGACGGCTACTTTTCTGGGATTAATCATAATATAAAACTCCTTTCGGTAGGAAAACAACGGGTAAGCAGTTCTTTTGAACTGTCTTTATTCTACCAAAGCGGGAGAGAAAAGTCTGTTGTAAAAACAACAGAAAAACCGGCTTGTAGCACATTTCGGTAATATATTTTAAAACATGTAAGGGTAATTCACATAAAATATAACCAAATATCCTTGAAGCTTTCGGGGGATAAGTTCACACGATCTACACATAAGCTACGTGGTTCGGTCACATTTTGGTCACAAAACTCTGTTACCCTAAAAGTAACAATTTGGTTACAAAGTTACAATACAAGCAAAATCTCCGAGGAAAGAGGCGCAATATATGAAGAAAAAACAAGTAATTACTGGATTGACCGCTGCCGCACTGATTGCCGGAACTGCGGTTCCGGGCGCGTTTGCAGCGCAGGTTACATCGAGCGGAGCCATGACTTTGACGGTCGGAAGCCCGTATTTGATGAACAATGGCACGTCTTCGCTCATTGATGCACAGGGCACAACGCCGGTCGAGGAGAGCCCTGGTTATACGCTGCTGCCGCTGCGCGGTGTCGTGGAGGCGATGGGAGGTACATTGACTTGGAATGCAACCACCCAGCAGATTGCAATTACCCTGAACAATGAGACTTGGACATTGACCATCGGTTCGACGCTTGCAGTCAACCAATATGGACAGACCAAGACACTTTCTGTCGCACCCAAGCTGACCGAAGATGGCCGGACGTTGGTGCACATTCGTGCGCTGGAATTGTTTTCCGGTGTAACCTGTACCTGGAATAATACGACCCAGCAGGTTTATATCGCATATACGGTCACCAATGAAGTGCCCGATCTGGAGGAAGGCCCGGAAGGCGAGACGCTGCTGATTTTGACCAATGAGACCGGTGAGGATATCGACTCGGTCAAGTGGAGCGCAGCGGATTCTACCAGCTATTCGAGCAATGTCATGCAGGCCGAGCTGCTGGGTGATGACGAGACCGAATACCTGTGGCTGGATTTGGACGGTGACGCGTCGATCAATTTGAAGGTCACCTACGCCGATGGCGGCAGCGAGACCTATGAGGATGTAGACCTCACCGACGTAGGCGATGCATTCTCTATGGCCATTCAGGATGACGGCGACTATGACGAACCCGAGGACGAGGATGTCCCGGATATGGAAGACGGCCTGAAGGTCTACCTGTATAATGAGTCCGGCATGGACGATATCGCAGAAGCTTACCTGTATCCGTCGGGCGAGGATTATGACGACTATGATGATCTGGTCGATGAGGAACACGACGAAAGCACACTGGCTGAGGGCGATTACCTGAGCTTTACGCTGGACGCATCGGACGATGACCACTTGTGGGAACTGTATCTGGTCTATGACGACGAGGACGAAACAGAGGCATGGGTTGAGGATATCAGCCTGACTGGCGCGTCGGATGAGGTTACGATCGTGGTGACCGATGAGGACGAGGCGTATCGTGTGCTGGATGACAATACCATCGAGCTGGACGAAGATGCGTCTTATGATGAGATCACCGCACGCATCTACAATGATTTGGGTTCGGACTATACGATCACTACCATCGAGGCAAGCCCGGCAGATGAAGACGATTGGTTTACCGTGTCGTCGGATGAGCTGGAATACGAAGATTACATCGAAGAGGACTTCGACCTGTACAGCGACGGTACCGAGTGGGACTTCTACGTCGAAGTATATAATGAAGACACCGACGAATATGAAGACTACTACCTGTATGACGTAGACTTCGACGATACGTCTGATGATTACCCGTACCTGTACATTGAGTGGTACGACAGCGACGAAGACGACCTGGATTACAGCATTTTGTAATCAGAGCGAACGGTTTTCTTTGTCTGCCACATAAGGTGACTGCCGGAAGTGGCTGCCGCCTGTCCAAAACGCACGGCTCGGCTGAGCCAGTGCATAGAGATCGTCTGCCAGCGCATCCCGACGCAAGTCGGCTGTGTCTGGCAGGCGTTTTTCGTTTACCGGCTTGATGATGACCGGAACTTGAGCGGTTTTGCCCATTTGCCGCAGCACCTCTCGTCCTCTGGGGCCGATGGCAAGCACACGCAGATAGCGCGGTTCGACTGAGGCGTCAAACGGCAGATCGAGATAAGCGCGCAGCAGCGCACGGCGAATGCGGGCGAGCGGGTAGCGGCGTGTTTGCGCAGCAGCACAGATGTCTGGAATGCTCGTGTGATCGCGAATGGCCTCAAATAACCGGTTTTGCAGACCGTCTTTGCCACCTGTAAAACGCAGCAAATCGTCTGGAGACAGACGGCGCAGATAGGACAGCATGGCAGCGTCGCACACACCGACATGCGCGGGTGCTGCACCGCAGTCGAGCGCTTGCGTCAGCCGTGTAAACGCCTTGGACGGCATACCCTCCCGGCAAGCATCCGCCTTACCGTCCAAAATCAGACGGCGCAGGGCGGAGGCCGACGGACGGACGTGCAGTTGTTCGCTGTCGTGCGCAGCACCGTCACGCTGTACGGTGATCGGCTGAATGTCACAGCCCAGTGCATCGATGGCGGCACAGTATTCGATCCCTAACGTGTTGTTGGGCGAGGAGAGCAGCGCACCGGCATCGGGATCGACGGCCTCAACCGCAGACTGTAAGGCTACGGCGTAGGACTGCCCAGAGACCAGATGATCGCGAATAGCCGAGCGGTCACAGGCAGCGGCACGGCGGATGCGGGCAAGGTCGCCGCACTCCGAGCCGAAGGACAGGTGGGTGACACAGCCCATGGCAGCGAGGGACGCGACCGCACCGCGTGCAAAGCCCTCGGCCGAGGACAGCGCAGCCGGCAGGGGCAGCTCGATCACCAGATCGACCCCGGCGCATACAGCCATCGCTGCCCGGCGGTATTTGTCCACAATAGCGAAGTCGCCGCGCTGCACGAAATTGCCCGACATAACCGCGACAATTGCCGTCTCATCCCCGATTTGACCCCGTGTTTTGGCGCAGTGATAGGCATGACCGTTGTGGAAAGGGTTGTATTCGGCCACGATGCCGCAAATTTTCATAAGAGTCCTCCAAAAAAATCCGCGATAGATGTTGTACATTTGCGCGGGGTGGTGTACAATAATACTATATGAAGTATTGTACACGTATTTGTTGTTTCTTGCAAATTTCTTTTGTATCTTTGCATCACGAAACAGTATGCGGTATGTGACACATTGCAACCAAAAACACAGCAAGGAGTTATGAAGGATGAAAGTACTGGTTATTAACGCAGGCAGTTCTTCCCTGAAGTATCAGCTGTTCGACATGGATGCCCAGGCCGTTCTGGCAAAGGGTCTCTGTGAGCGAATCGGCATCGACGGCAAGCTGACCCATCAGGGCGGCTCGGACGAGAAGTATAAGGCAGACGTGCCGATGAGCACCCATGCCGACGCAATCAAGGCAGTTATTGATATCCTGCTCGACGAGAAGTGGGGCGTTATCAAGGACATGTCCGAGATCAACGCAGTTGGTCACCGTGTCGTACACGGCGGCGAGTACTTCGCAGATTCGGTTCTGATCACCGACGAAGTTATCAAGGCAATCGAGGCGTGCATCCCGCTGGCACCGCTGCACAACACCCCCAACCTCATCGGTATCCATGCATGTGAGGAAGTTATGGGTAAGGATGTGCCGCAGGTCGCAGTATTCGACACCGCATTCCATCAGACCATGCCCCCCAAGAACTACATGTACGCAATTCCGTACGAGTACTATGAGAAGTACAAGATCCGTCGTTACGGCTTCCACGGTACCTCCCATAAGTACGTATCCCAGCAGGCAGCTGAGATGCTGGGCCGTCCGATCGAGGATCTGAAGATCATCACCTGCCACCTGGGCAACGGTTCTTCGATCTCTGCAATCGACGGCGGTAAGTCGGTCGACACCTCCATGGGCTTTACTCCTCTGGACGGTCTGCCGATGGGTACCCGTTCGGGTAACATCGACCCGGCAATCATCGATTTCCTGGCAGAGCATGAGGGCATCGACGCACACGAAGTCATCAACATCCTGAACAAGAAGTCCGGTATGCTGGGTATCTCCGGTGTATCCTCTGACTTCCGTGATCTGGATTCTGCAATCGCAGAGGGCAACGTCCGCGCAGCACTGGCAAAGGACATGTTCAACCTGTCGGTTAAGAAGATCATCGGTTCGTTCATCGCAGCAATGGGCGGCGTTGACGCAATTGTATTCACCGCAGGCGTTGGTGAGAATGACCGTTCGGTTCGCTGGGACGTTTGCGAGCACATGGAATACCTGGGCATCAAGATCGATCCCGAGAAGAACAAGTTCCGTGGCCGTCAGATGGATATCTCCATCGACTACGCACGCGTTCGCGTTCTGGTTATCCCGACCAACGAGGAGCTGGTTATCGCGCAGGATACTCAGCGTCTGGTCAGCGAGGCAGCTGCAAAGTAAACACTGTGTTTTCGGTCCCCGGTTTTTACCGGGGACTTTTTTTATCTGGATTTTATCTCACAGCCCACGCAGCCATGCCCGCGCCTGACCGATGAGGTCGGCGGTCTTAAACCGAAACGTCGTCTGCTCGCAGAGCTTGTCCTGTGGTGCCTGTGCGGCATCGGTGCACAGAGGCGGGAAGACTACACACCACCAGTTGTGACCGCTGGCCGCACCCAACCGAATTTTGAGTCCGGTGTATTGACCGGCAGGCAGCGAAAACGTGTCGTATGCGCGGGTGGGGTAGTATTCGGTCGCCATCTGTGCGGAGAGCTGATAGGGCATACCCTGGTCGGTGAGTACCTGCTGGGCAGCGTCGGTGATCTGCTGTAAATGTGCGCTGAGAATGCGGCGTACTTCATCTTGGTCGTCCGCCTCTGCAAGCAGCGGTTCAGTGACCTCCAGTACCCGGTCACGCACCAACAGCTTGACCTGCTGATCCTGTACACTATCCGAGTTTGCAATGACATGCAGACGGAGCAAACCGTCCGCGAGTGTCTGTTGACTGAGCGATACCCAAGCCGCATAGGCAAAGAGAAGGGCCATACAGAGAGCCAAAGCAAGTTCAATCGGTCTGCATTTTACGCGCATCATAAGTGATTCCGTCCTCTCATCATCGTGTCTGAGGGGAGTATGGACGAAAACAGCCCGGGTTAAACCCGGGCTGTAAAATTTTGTATAGAATTTTAGAGAATTTCGGTCAGATGGGTGTCGGGGAAGATGGCCTTGAGACGATCAAACGCCGCCTGTGCCTTGTCAGAATCGTGGAATAGGCCGAAGGTGGTTGGGCCGCTGCCGCTCATCGCCGCACCGTCTGCACCACAGGAGAGCAAAATGTCCTTGATCTGTCCGATCTCGGCGTGCCGCACAGCGGTGACCGCTTCCATGACATTGTATAGACGGTGACAAACGCCGTTGTAGTCTCCCTGCGTGAGCGCCTGACACATACCGGCTGTGTCCGGACGAACATCGGGCATGTGGTCGTCAATCTGGGCATAGACTGCCGCGGTCGAGACGGCAAAAGCGGGCTTGCACAGAACGACCAGACAATGCGGTGCAGCCGGCAGGGGAGAGAGCACTTCGCCAATGCCCTCGGCCAGCATCGTGCCGCCGCGCAGACAGTAGGGAACGTCCGCGCCCAGCGTCAGACCGATTTCACACAGCGTATCCAGTCCAAGATCGGTCTCAAACAGCGTGTCGAGTGCACGCAGAACAGCAGCCGCATCGGTGCTGCCGCCTGCAAGACCTGCGGCAACCGGGATGCGCTTGCGGATGTCGATGCGCAGTCCGGGGCAGACGAGGCTGGTGTGGGCAAAAAATGCGTTTGCCGCACGCACGGCTAGATTACGGTCATCGGTCGGTACATAGGGACGGTCACAGGTCAGCGTGATCTGACCGTCATCGGTCTTTTCGACCGTCACATCGTCGTGCAGACCGACCGACTGCATGACCATGCGCACAGTGTGATATCCGTTGTCTAGTTTGCCGGTCACGTCCAGCGTCAGATTGATTTTTGCGTGAGCATCCAGTTTGATGGAATTCATGTTGTGCCTCCTCACGGTCAGATCGGATAGGCCTGTGCCTGTCGGTTGCGGAATACGGTCAGATGGTCAAAGCCCAGCGAGCGGATGTAGTCGGCGTAGACATCGAATCCGCGTCCAATGTCACGCGCACGGTGCGCGTCGCTGCCCAGACTGATGCGCTCGCCGCCCAGACGGCGGTATTCTTCCAGAATCCAACGGTCAGGGCCGGGACGCTGCATCCAGCTGAACAGCGTAGCCGCGTTGCACTCGATGGCGTAGCCGCGGTTGACCGCTTCGCGCAGAACGGGCAGGATGTGCTCCATGAAGTTGTCGAAAGACGGGTTGGTGTGCGGGCGCTTCATCACGCGCAGCGGGTAGTCCAGATGGGCGAGAATATCGAACCCGCCGTGCTGCTCCATGCGTACCATTTCAGCAAAGTAGTCGCGCAGCAGGGCATCGCAGTCGATGTGGTCGTAGTCGTGGTCGTAGAGATCGACGTCGTTGGGCATGACGTGCAGCGAGCCGATGACCACGTCGAACGAGAAGTTGGACAATACTTCCTCAGCCAATGCAGGATTTCGCTGAGGCTGACCCAGTTCAATGCCGCGCAGCAGTTCTACCTGTCCGTCAAACTGCGGACGGGCGGCGGCAATGTCAGCCTGAATGGCGGCAACGTCGCAGAAGATGGACGGTGCTTCGCGAAACAGATCATAGTGGTCGGTGACGGCCAGAACATCGACACCGGCGCGGATGGCGGCTTGCGCCATGTCGGTGATTTCAGCCGGTTCGGCCTCGGTGTCGAAGGAATATTTTGAGTGGGTGTGCAGATCGATCATAAAGAACTCCTTTCGGATGATGGCTCAGGTACCGGGCTGTGCCAGAACCAGAATGTCGCCGGTTTGAATGCGCGTGCCGCCGTCAGGGATCATCGTGCGGGTGCCGCGCTGAATGAGAATGATGAGCGTGTGCTGTGGGGTCGTGATTTCGCGCAGCGTCCGATTGTTCCACTTGTGACCGCGGTCAATGGGAATTTCACGCAGAGACAGGTTTTCACGATCCTCGAATGCGCGCGCAGCGAAGACCAGCAAATCGCCGTCCTGCAAGACAGTCTGACCGTCAGGTACCAGATTGTCGCCGTCCCGCGCGATCATAACTGCGAGCAGGTTGTGCGGCAGGCACAGCTCAGCCAGACTGCGGCCAATCCAGGGATGACCGGACTCGATGTGTACCTTGACGAAGTCCACGTCATTTTCTTCCTGATAATCGTTGAAGGTTTTGGAGACATCCTCTGCCGGGTCGATCATGTCCAGCTTGCGCGAGACCCAGGGCAGCAGCGTGCCTTGCAGGGCGATGGACAGCAGAACGATGCAGAAGACCAGATTGAACAGATTGTAGCTTGTGTGTGCGCCGCCGAGCACGGCAAAGATTGCGAATACAATGGAAGCCGCACCGCGCAGACCAGCCCAGGATACGATGCCGATTTGGCGCAGGGGAGAGCGGAAGGGCAGGAGCAGGGCAAAGACCGCCGCAGGACGGGCGATCAGGGTCAGGAAGACCATGATGCACAGCGCGGGGACAAAGACCGCTGGCAGTTCGGCTGGCGTGACCAGCAAGCCAAGCAGGAAAAAGATGATGACCTGGGAAATATCGGTCACGACATCAAAAAAGTGGATGAGCTGACGCTTGTGTGCGATGCTGGAATTGCCCATCAGGATGCCGCACAGGTAGGCGCTCAGATAGCCATTGCCGCCCAGACAATCGGGGAGGGCGTAGGAGACCAGTGCCACAGCGAATACCAGAATGGTCTTGCCGTGCTCATCGGAAAAGGTCAGGCGCGAGAGCAGCAGGACGGCGATCTTGCCGATGACTACGCCGCACAGAATACCGATGGCGACCTGTGAGAGCAGCATGAGCGGTACGGATACCGATTCTCCGGCGAGCAGTGAGACCAGAATAACGGTCAGCATGTAGGATACCGGATCGTTGGAACCGGATTCGATCTCGAGCAGGGAAGCCGAGCCGTACTTGAGGGACAGCCGGTTTGTGCGCAGGATGTTGAAGACCGACGCGGCATCGGTAGACGAGATGACCGCACCGATGAGCAGGCTTTCGTAGAGCGACAGCCCGAGTA
Organism: Butyricicoccus pullicaecorum; assembly: GCF_002160355.1. Classification (NCBI taxonomy): domain Bacteria; kingdom Bacillati; phylum Bacillota; class Clostridia; order Eubacteriales; family Butyricicoccaceae; genus Butyricicoccus; species Butyricicoccus pullicaecorum. Next base: position 8,216 of record NZ_NFKK01000009.1, on the reverse strand, counting down.
CCAAGTGGACAAATAGTCCGCACAGTCCGGCGGTCAGCGCAACGCCGACGGTGGATAATAGGATGGACTTGGCGAGGACTGGACGGGCGGCGGATAGGTTTGTACCGAATCCACCGTAGAACATGATAAAGATCAGGCTGATCGAGCAAATGATGCTGGAAACCTGATAATCGTCAAAGGGAATGCGGAACAAACCATTCTCACCGAACAGCATACCGAGTGCGATGAAGATGAGCAGCGACGGCACGGCCAGACGTTGAATGAAGCGATTCATGACAATACAGATTAGAATAACGACACCCATGAGCAATAGGGGTTGGCTCATAAACGACCTCCTTTGGCGAAAAAAGATGCAAAACCCAGATAAATCATACCATAAAAACGCAAAAATATCCAGTGCTTTCGCGGAAAGCACTGTGTCGGGAAGGGAAAGACAGCGGACAGGCTGATAGAAATGCAAGAGACGGAACAAAGATATGACGAGTTTGTAAAATTTGTAGATTTGGTGAACAAATGAGGCGATTGTCCGACATGCGACTTGTAAAAGCGACATAAATGTGGTAACATGGTACGGAAAACAAAAGAATAAAGGAAGTGAAAGGATGCAGAAATCCTTAAGGGGCCTTGAGAAGTTCTTCTGGCTGTACCTGCTGTTCAATCCGATTTTGGATATTGTCAACGGCTTGTACATCTGGATGCTGACGCGCGGCTACGGCATGGAGGCGCTCAACTACCGCGAGCTGACCAACGGCGGCGGTATGACGACCACGCCTGCATTGGTCGTGCGTATGGTCGTGCTGCTCATCATGGTCATCTATATCCTGATGCTGCGTGACAAACAGGCCATCCTGACGGCACTGCCGATGGGCGCAGCCTGGGCAATGTCGGTGCTGTCGGAGTTTTTGTGGACGGGAACGGCGAACATTTCGCTTGATGTGACCTTCTTCGCACGTTTTGCTTATAACGTTGCGGTTGCGATGGTTTATCTTAACGTGTTCCGAAATTCCGAGCTGTCTAAGGATCGACTGATCGAAAAAATACACGCCTACGTCAACGGTATGACCATCGTATTTTCGCTGGGCATTCTGATTCCGTACGTGCTGGGTACCGGATATAGTACCTATTACGACCGATTTGGCGCACGCGGTGTGCGTGGATTCTACTATTCGGGCAATGACATCACGGGTGCACTGATGATTCTGCTGCCGTTGGCGATTGCCTATTTCCTGTTCATTCCGCACCGTAAGTTCACCAAGGGACGCATGCTGTTTTACAGCTTGGGCCCGTCGATGAGCATTATTTGTCTGATGCTGATCGGTACCAAGACCGCGCTGCTGGCGATGGTCGGTGAAGCTGCTATCATGGTTGTTTTTGCACTGGTGCTGGCCGTTCGTGGTGAACGCGAGATGCTGCGCCGCGTGGTGATGCTGGCAGTCATCACTGTGATTGTCGGATTTATTTTCAACGGTCTGTCGGCACTGCTCAATGGTGCAGGCAACAGCTTGTTTGATAAACTGGGACAGTCGCTTGACGGTATCCGCGATGCAGCGGAGGAAGAGGGCGGAAGCCTGATTTCCGGTCGCTGGAATAAGCTGGCAGCTACCTTTGCTGACTTTAAGGCAGCAGGTCCGATTGCATGGCTGTTCGGTGTCGGCCGCGGCTCGCAGGGTCATATCATCGAGATGGACCTGTTTGACGTCGGCCTGATGTACGGTCTGTTTGGTTTTGTTACCATGACGCAGATGTACATTCGCTATGGCGTACAGTTCCTGATGAATATGGTACGCAACTTTAATGTTCTGGTCTTCGGTGCATTTATCTCTCTGGGTATCACCGTTGGCTACCTGATCGTTGCAGGACATATCCTGTTTACGGTCACTTCGGGCTTCTTCTTTGCCTTCGTTCTGGTCTATGCACGTCTGCTGACCACGGACAAGAACCGCTTGTAATGCCGATCGGCACGAGCGGGACATGATGAAATTGTAAATATGAAGTACGCAAGGGCGGTCTGTATAGACCGCCCTTGTTTTATGTTTATATGCAAAGAAAATGGACTAAAATTCGATAAAATAGGAGATTAGACAACTTTTGTCAATGATTTGTAAAAAAGCAGCCTTGTGGTTGCAAAAGATTTTACCTGTGCTAATGAAAAATAAATTACATTTTACTAATAATTGATCGGTATATTTACATTTTCTTGGTAGACTATGGTTGTGTCAGTGAGAAACACAAAAGAGGAGGAACACAATCATGAGCACAATGCAAAAGCAGTCCGCGGCACAATCTCAAAAACTGATGGTCTTTGTTCTGACCATGTCGCTGTACGGACTGGCGACCCTGTTTACCGAACTGATTCCCAAGTTTCAGGTTGGTATCGTAGAATTTTCGGTTGAGTATTTTCTGTTTATTCCCCTGACGTTGGCGATGCTGTTCGACCCGCTGTCTGCCGCACTGGGCGCTGCGACTGGTGAACTGGTATTCAGCGAGATCATGCTGGGACAGTTTGGCGGCCTTGGCGAGCTGGAAAAGTTTCTGACGGTCACCATCGGCGTGTACATTGCCGGCCGTCTGGTTCGCGACCCGCGCAATCGCGGCATGGCTGGTGCCGCAGCGATCATCGGCACGGCTGCACAGCTGGCTATGGGCACGGTTGTCGATATCCTGAAGGTGCAGTTTGCCGTAGAAGATTTTGAAGCAGTTGCCGGCCTACCGGAGAGCGTTTTTGCGACCGAAGGTTTTGCTTTCCTGAACGACCTGCTGTTCTCGGGCATCCTGTTCTGCATGCTGCCCTGTGTGTATCTGGTACCCAAGCTCTATGGCAAGATTGAGCCGCTGCTGGGTATGCAGCCGCGTACGGAAAACAGCGCAGTCAGCGGAATCAATCCCAAGACGATTGCAGTTTGTGTGCTTGGCTTTGTGTGCGCGATCGTTGCTGAACTGGCCGCAACGGCTGGACTGTCTTTGATCGACTGGGAAGCTGAGTGGGCAGAGAGCGGCACGGCGGTTGCAGTTGGCATGGTTGTCGCAGCAGTTATTGCCATTGCTGTACTGGTTGTTATGAAGAAGAACAGCGAACGGAAGGCGGCACACTGAGATGAACGTGGTACAGATCAACGACCTGACGTATACATACCCAGGCGCTGCACAACTCACGCTCTGTCATCTTTCCCTCGAAGTAGAACAAGGAGACTTTCTCGCGATCGTTGGCAACAACGGATGTGGGAAGTCCACCTTGTGTAAAGCGCTCAACGGATTGATCCCCCACTTTATTGCGGGGGACTTTTCCGGTCAGGTACTGATTGACGGTGTGGATACAAGAGAGAGCGACGTGGGCGAACTGGCGCGCAAGGTTGGATATGTCTATCAGGATTTTGAGAATCAGATCGTTCGCCCGACGGTGTTGGACGATGCCTCGTATTCCTGTCTCAATTATGCCTATCCGGATTATCTGGAACGCGGCCGGACAGCACTTGCACAGTGCGGCCTTGAGGGACGGGAAGAGGAATACATCTGGCAGTTGTCCGGAGGACAGACCCACTTGCTTGCACTGGCAGGCGCGGTGTCGCTGGGGCCTGATGTGCTCATTCTGGACGAACCGATTGCCCAGCTGGATCCGATGCATGCCGATCGCATCTATGAGGTGCTGCGCGAACTGAATGCGCGTCATGGTAAGACCATCATTGTCATTGAGCACCATACAGAGTATATCGCCGATTACTGCAAACATGTGCTGCTGCTCAAAGACGGACAGGTCAAGTGGAAGAAACCGACCGATCAGGCGCTACAGTGCGTGGAAGAATTACAGGCATGTAATATTTTTCCACCGCAGGTCACACAGGCAGCCTATCAGATGAAGCGGCTGGGCTGTATCTGCACAGCCGAACGCCTGCCGACAACGGTTGAGCAGGGCAAGAAGATGTTCTCGCAGCTGCGCTTCCATGCACCGGCAGTATTGCCTTGCGAACAGAACACACAGCCGGAAACGGTAGTGTCGTTTCGTGACGTATCCATGTCATACCGTTCGGTCAAAGGCGATCCGAGAACGGTGTTTGACCGCCTGAATCTGGATATCCGAAAAGGAGAAAAGATTGCACTCATCGGCTCAAACGGTGCGGGAAAATCCACTTTGATGAAGATGATGGTTGGACTGCTGCGCCCGGCACAGGGAACGGTGTCGCTGTTTGGCGAGGGCATTGCCGATAAGAAGGCTGAAGATCTGTCCAGACAGATTTCGCTGGTGTACCAGAATCCCGAGGAGATGTTCATTCAGGATTCCATTTATGCCGATATCGCCTATGCCATGAAGGTGCGCGGCATACCGGATTGGGACAAGCGAACTGAGGCGCTGCTGGCACGGTTCCGCCTAAGCGAGCTTGCAGACCGGGACGGACGACTGATGTCGGGTGGACAGATGCGCCGTGCCAGCCTGGCGATCGGTGTTGCACTGAATCCCGGCGTGTTGCTGCTCGACGAGCCGACGGCCAATTTGGATATTGCAACCAGACGGGAGATCATGACAGTGCTGGAGGATATGAAGGATATCATCCAGACCGCGGTCATCGCGACCCATGACATGCAGCTTGTGTGCCAGTGGGCCGATCGCATCATCGTGCTGTGCGGCGGAACGGTTGTCGCGGACGGTACGCGGGACGAAGTATTCTCGCGTGCGGACTTGGCTGAACGAGTCGGCATTCGTCCGCCGGAGATTTTCACCATGGCCAAAGCACTCGAACCGCAGGCGCTTTGCTATACGATTGATGAATTTACAGACTGTTTCAGAGAGGAGCGCTGACAGATGGAACGGCTGTCCGATAAATTATCAGAAAATATTCTGAGCAAGTTTTCCATGGATTTTCTGCGCAATCAGGTGCTCAAAAACGCATACGGAAATGATGATACCGTCATCGCAGCGCTCGATCCGCGTATTTTGCTGGCGTGGTATCTGTTTTTCGGACTGGTACCTTGGTTTGTCAATGAGCTGCCCTTTTTGCTCGGCTGTTTCTTGCTGGTCATGGTCACGACCATTCTGGCGCGTGTTGCTGGATTGGTGCTCTTTCTCTTTGCGCTTGGCGTGTTTTCTCAGACCGGTTATCTGTTTCTGGTCACATTGTTATTTGGCGGTGACGCTTCGGCAGTCATGCCGCTGCTCATTTTGACGCTCAAGGTTGCAACCATTTCGCTGGCCTCGGTCACGGTATTTTCCGGACTGGACCCTGACCGCCTGTCCAATGGACTCATGTGGTATGGCTGTCCGGAGCGGCTGAGCTTTTCCATCTCGTACGCATATCGTATGCTGCCCATGCTCATGGAGGAATTTCAGAATGTACTGCTGTCCTACCGCCTGCGTGGCAACCCACCGGCACATGAGACGCTGCGCGGCAAGGTGCGGTATCTGATCTATCAGGTCAAGATTATCATGCAGTCTTTTTATCCGCTCATGCTCAACACAGCCAAGCGCTCGCGCACAACAGTCGAAGCGCTTGAACTGCGCGGATACCGTTACGCAGCGGTCAATCAGACCGTCAAGCGTATGAAGCTTGCAGCGCTCAAGGTAAGCTATAACGACTTTTTATTCCTTGCGATATCATTTCTTTGTGTTGCACTGTCTGTGCTCTGTTGTACATTATTTTGATTGAAAGAAGGTTTTTCTCTTGCGTCTTGATTTTCATACCCATGGCAAGCTGGCCAAAAAACTGCCTTTTTCTACGGTTTATACCGATTGGCTGTTTGAGGAGGCCAAGCGAGCGGGACTGGATGCGCTGTGCCTGACCGAACATTTTAATACATTACAGTTTTCCGAACTGTATGGTTATCTGGCATCGACAAGCCGACGAACAGGGGATGTACTGGTATTGGAGAACGGCCTGCATGTCTTTCCGGGTATGGAGACCGATGTCGCTGAGGGCGGACATATTCTGTGCATCGGTACGCTGGAGGCAGTGCTGGAGCTCAACCAACGACTTGAACCTTATAAAGAGAAAGGACATTTTCTGCCGTTTGCCGCACTGATGGATCTGTTTGAGCAGTATCCGGTGCTGGTGGGCTGTGCGCATCCGTATCGTGCACCCGGACATGTCCCGGAATTGCCGGCGGAGCAGCTGAACCGCTTGGATTTCTTGGACCTGAATGGCAAGGATATGGCGCTGAACCGTACCCGCACCGAACAGCTGACTTATGATCTAGGCAATCGACTGGAAATCCCGGTGGTATCGGGCAGCGACACTCACCAGGCAGCGCAGTATGGTTGTATCGCGACGGTGTTTGAGCAGGATTTTGTCACGATGGAGCGCATGATCGAGGAAATGCAGGCCAGACGATACCATATTGAACTGTCGGACAGCGCAGCGCTGCAGGTGCGCACTGCCGGACTGCTCAAAAAGTCGCTCAAAGCCATTCACGCACTGGGCGGTGATTATGTTTCCATCCTGACAAAAGGGGACATTGCGTAAATAGATAGTAGACTGGACAAAGTCTGTAAAACATGCGTATAATAGTGACAGCGGTGTCATCTGCCTGACGGCCGTAATCTAGACGAGAACGAGGTACCTGCAATGGAGCTGCAATTGCCGATTTCTGCGAGTGAACTGACCCGCGCAGAGCAGAAAATTTTGGATTTTATCAATACGAATACCGATACTTTTCTGTTTTTGTCGATCGGTCAGCTGGCCAAGCGACTGGAGATATCCGACGCGACCCTGTCGCGCTTTGCCAGACACGCAGGATGTAGGGATTTCAAAGCACTCAAGACATTGGTCATGGAACAGGCCTCCGGTCCTGCGGTCAAGATTGCCGGAACGCTACACCGGGAGGAGCATTTTTCTCCGGTAGGATTTTTACAGCAGCAACAGCTTTATCTGCAAAAGACGGCAGAGCAGCTCGACGAAGCAACCTTTGACCGTGCAGCGCAGACCATTGCACAAGCCAAACGAATTTTGATTTATGGAAAGAAAGCGTCTTCGAGCTTAGCACAGCTGATCTATTTTCGATTGCGCAGATTGGGGCTGCAGGTGTCGCTGCTGCCGTCCGGTGGCTCGGAATTATTAGAAGGCTTGGGACAGATTGGTGAAGGTGACCTGGTAATCCTGTTCAGTTTTTCCAAACTGTCACGAGAAGGCAAGATCTTGCTGGAGCAGGGAAGACGAGCGGGATATCAGACACTGGCGTTTGTCAGCCGCACCTGTTTGCCGCCGGAAGAGTCTGCGGATATGAATTTGTTTGTCTATCGTGGGACGGAAAAAGAATATCATTCCATGGCAGCCCCGACTGCATTGCTGGATGCTTTGGTGGTAGCTGTGACCAAACAAATGGGGGCAGACGGCGTAGCAGCGCTTAAGACATTGCACGAGCTGAAAAAGACGTATTTTTTAGATTCATAAAGACTGTTTTCTTCGTGTATGACGAAATGAATACTATCATAACCATGTTTTTGTGTCTGGCGATGTAGTTTGATTTTGGATATCTCCAAGGTAGAAGAATCTAGCGACTTCATATTTATAAAATGCAACAGCTGCATTATAACGTGACATAAAATATTTGACCGGATAGTCGTCAACGATTCCCAATGAAGCAAGTTTCTGCTTGCTTCATTTTTTTATGATTGGCTTTCAATCTGTGCCGCTTCATATTCCAAAGCCCATGTTTCAAGTGCTTCTAAAACCGGGATAAACTTTGTGCCGATGGCGGTTAAAGAATACTCTACCCTGGGAGGAACCTCGCGATAGACTTCCCGATGAATTAATCCATAGGCTTCCAGCGTGCGCAATTCCTTTGTGAGATTGGCTTCTGTAATCTGAGGCATTTTGCGTTTCAATTCACTGAATCTCAGAACATGACTTTCGCTCAAGTGATAGATAATCACAATAGGCCATTTACCTCGAATTACTTTTTGCACTTTTGCAATAGGACAAGATGTAATATTATCTGTATAATTGTTTTTCATAAAATCTCCAATACTATTCGGGTCGGGCGAAACTAACCTTCAAGTGTCGGGAGTTCGCAGCCATACCTAGTCGGAAAAGATAAAGCCACTACCGATGCTCTTTTAAATCCTGTACACTGGAAAGTGCCAACAACCCAGCGGAAAGGAATAGCGATGAAAGAGCAAAACGGTAATGGCTTTGCACCAAGTATAGCACAAGCCATAGAAGAAATGAAGGCGTTCCAGGGAGACTCTTTTTCCCTGGAACACATCAACTTAGCGGAGTTAGAACGACGAA
>NZ_NFKK01000008.1:0-115386 GCF_002160355.1 Butyricicoccus pullicaecorum | reverse complement strand
TGTATATATAAATTGCTGATGCGTTCTCGTGCTTCAATAAGGCGTCTAAAATACTGATCTTCGCGGTATTGATACACCCTTAACTCTAAGCGACGACTATCTGGCACAAAGCATTCTGTCTGGATAAAGTGAATCAGTTCATCCTTGCTGCAATCTTGCAATGTCATGGCTACGCCTCCGGATATGCTCTTGTCCAATAACTCACCTCAAACGGCAGGGAGACAAATTCGTTTCCCAGTTGCTCACCGAATGCCCCGTCCTGATAGATCAGCACCCGGAAATTGCCCTTGTGACCGTACCGGCACAATACGGTCTCGCCGTCGTCCGGCTTGTCTATCGGATATTTATGCCACTCAGACGTACAGGGCGGCAGTTCCGGGGTCAAGCCAAGCAGTTCGGAAAAAGTGATGCCCAGCGCGTCCGCCAGCGCAAACAGCGAATCCAGCGACGGAAACCACGTCCGACGGTTCAGGTTGGTAGTGCTGCGCAGGGTACGCACGGTATAACTCTGGTCATCGTCCAAACGCTCATCCTGCACCCATTTCATAATAGCCTGCTGCGCCTGCCGGTACGCTGAGTGTTGGTACGCTTCATCGGCGCGGCGCTCGGACTCCTTAAATTCGGATCGTCTCTGCTCGGCAGCAATCCGATTTTTGCACACGCCGCACAATGCCGGACAGTCCTCGGTGTGGTCACACTCGTGACAACAGCCCGGGCAAGTACCAGCCGCGACCATGGCGGCACGCTCTTTGTATCGGGTGCACGGGCTATTTGACAATTCTGGACAGACCAGCGGGGCGAATGGGTAGTCCTGGACGATCTCGCCCGCTGTTTTGATGACTTTGGCGGTCGGCGCGGTGTAATCGGACAGTGCCTCTTTGAGCTTCTTTTGCGCCTCCTTGTCCAGCTTGGACAGCTCATAGGCGGTCGAGGCATTGATGTGTCCTTTCTTGAGGGCTCGCTTCCACTCACCTACCAGATGCTTGTCAATGGCCTCCATGCGTGCGATGTTGCTCGCGCTCTCCTGCATGGCCTCAGCAACCATGTCCCGGATGCGCCCGGGCAGCTCTGCACCCTCCTCGCGGCGCTTAATAAACAGTCGCTTGAGCCGCACGGCCTGCTCGGCCTTTTCCAGATAGGTCAGTTCGCGTGCGGTCGAATTGGTCAGGATCAGCGCCAGCTGCTCTTGCGTCTCGGTCAGATTGCGCTGCACCACGCAGGGTGCGCTCTGACGGCCCAATTCGGTCAGGGCTTTATACCGTCGGTGCCCGGCGATCAGCCGGTAATGGGTATCATCCACCTCGAGTACGACCAGCGGCTGTTTGAGTCCGATCAGCTCGATGGACTCTTTAAGCTCTGTCACGTCCTCGACCTCGTAAAAGTTGCGGTCATTCGCCTCGATCTGTGACAGCGGGATCTGCTGGGTGACGATCTCGGGTGTGTCCAAATTGGACACATCGCCCATCAGCGCGGCAAGGTCAAATTTGCGTGCCACGGTCGGCCGCCTCCTCTCCCAAAAACTCACGGACAAAGGCTGCATAGTCGGCAGTCGCCGCCGATCGGGGCGAGCACTCGGCCAGCGGCTTGCGCCAGTAGGTGGACTTGTCCACGACATCGGTGCGCCGGATGTGGGTGTCAAACACCGGGCACGGCTCATGCATGCGCAGCCAGGTTTCCCCCTGCCGGATGACATCGGTGTTGCGCCATTGGGTAATCAGCGCGCCCGCGATATGTACCTCGGTGATCGTCTGGATCTGCCGCAGCTGGCTGACCAGCTCACGCATGCCGTCGATGGCGTAGTAGTCCAACTTGATCGGGATAACGATGTCGGTTGACGCTGCAATCGCGCTGACTGATGCCGCGGTGAATGCCGGTGGGCAGTCGATGACCATGCAGTCATAGCTGCCGTCCTCCATGATGGCGTCGCGCAGATCGGACAGGCACCGGCGTGCACTGCCGCCTGCGGCGACCAGCGACAGGTCGGCAGACAGCAGGCTCATATCGGACGGCAGCACATCCAGGTTACGGTAGTTGGTTGGCTGGGTGAGATCGACATAGCACGCTGCGCGTCCCTCGATCAGGTCGGCCAGACTGCCGACCGATGCCCGCGCCCCGTAAAACTTGCTCGCGTTGCCCTGGTGGTCGGCATCGATGAGCAGCACCCGGCGGTTATGGTGGACGGCCAGCTCATAGGCCATATTGACGGCGGTCGTCGTTTTGCCCACGCCGCCCTTTAAGTTTACGATGCTGATGACTTGCATTTCGCTTTTCTCCTTCTCTTGACGGGTTTTGTGATGGTTTTTCGACCGACAATATCCAAAATCTGACCGTTCACGACCGGGAAGCACTCGCGGATAGGCTGCGACCAGCTGCCGTTTTTGAGCCGGACACGATACTGGGCAACCACATAGCCGCGCCCGGGGCGCTTCTTGACGTACCAGATGACGCGCCCGGTCACCGTTCCCCTGCCTGATGTCGGCTTGAAGGTCAGCTGGATGATTTTACATTCTTTGGGTTTGCGCATGCTTGCCTCCTTGCTGGAATTCTGGGAACGGGATCTGGTCCAGGGACACGTCCTGCCAGGTGTTCGGCTTGCCCACCTTGGGCGGCTTGTCCGGCACATGGCGGAAGGTATCGTCATCGATCACGCGCTCGGTAAAGGTCTGCTTATCGCCGTGAAACGCCAGCATGACCTTGCCGACCTGACCCTCTTTGTTCTTTGCCAGCCTGAGCACGCGGTCGGATGCGCGGTTGTCGGGTTCGGATAGGTACATGAGCATGGCGATATCTGCATCCTGCTCAAGTGAACCGGACTCGCGGAAGGACGCCAGCGTGGGTGCGCGGACGGTCTTGCTTTTCTGGTCTTCCTGATCGCGGGTCAGCTGCGCGAGCGCCAGCACCATGACCTTGTGATCGCGGGCGAAGTTCGCGAGAGTGTTCGAGATAGACGCGACGTCGTTCTCTCGGCTGTACCCCTTGTGCGCGGTGCGCACGATCTGGATGTAGTCCACGATCACGACTTCATAACGCTTGTAACGGGCAAACGAGGCGATTTCCTCAGCCGTGCGCCCGGTCGCCTGGATGATATCCAAGTTGGACTGGGACAGCCTGCCCTTTTGCGCGGCGATCATGTGCCAGTCTGCCGCGTCAAGCGCGTGGCGCTTGATTTTGCCGTAATTCATGCCGAACAGGTGCGCCATCGAGCGGTCGATGAGCTTGTCATCCTTGGTTTCGAGTGAGAAAAAGCCCACGCGGTAGGTTTGGGACAGGTATGCAGCCACCTGCAAGGCCAGCATGGTTTTACCGGTCGAGGGACGCGCACCGAGCAGCACATAATCGCCGAGTTCGGCGTAGACCAGCTGGTCAATCCCCGAAAATCCGAAATGTATGTACGAGACCGGCTGCGCCTGTCGCTCACAGAACCGCGCAAAGCCGTCCTGGAGGGACAGCGCGGTCATGCCCGTGCTGCTCGCCGACAACTGACCGGCCTGCTCAAGCACGCTTGCGGCCTCGTCCAGTGTTGCAGCGTTTGCCAGCTTGTCCCCGAGCATGCGCAGGCGGTGCAGCCGAGTCTCCTGTTTGAGCAGACGGACGTATTCCATGCAGTTGGCCGCGGTCGGCGTCAGCTCCATGACGTCCATGATGACCGGTCGGTACTCGTCGCCGATGATCGCGCTGACCCCGACCGGGTCGATGGGCTTGCCCGCGAGGAACAGCTGCTGCTCGGCCTCGAAGATCGTGCGATAGGTCGGGGCCAGGAAGTCGGACGGACGAAGGGCTGCGAACACGTCGCCCGACACGCTCGGGTCGATCATCACCGAGCCGATCACAGCGATGGCCGCGTCGTAGATGCGTTGTGAAACTTGGTTTTCCATGGTCTCAATCCTCGTCAATCAGCACGCGGCCGGTGGGCTGCGCAGGCGGATAGTCCTTCTTGAGCCAGCCGATCAGGGTTGCACAGTGGTTACGGTATCGCTTGCCCTTGGATGCCATATAGGCCGACAGCGCCTCGATCTCGGCAGCAACCTGATTCGGTGTCCAGCGAGCGGTCAGACGTGCGATCTCGTCGTCGGTCAGTCGGACATTGCCAAACTCGCCATAGCCTTTGCGCCCGTCCTCTTCCGGTTTGGCCGGTTCTTCCTGCGCGGGCGCGCCCTCTCTCTCGTCTTCTAACTGGTCTTCTAACTGCTCATTATATACATTTCCCCGTTCGGTGAAATGATTGTCACCGTTTGGTGTATTGCATTTCACCATTTCGTGAAATGCATTTCCCCGTTTGGGGGAAACGGTCGGAATGGGTTCGTATGCCTGGATTACGGTCTCGGTGACCGTGTACCAGGTCGTGCGATCTCGCTTGTCCTGGCTGTAAGCTGCGGTCAGGATCAATCCCTTTTCCCGGCATCTGTTGATGATGCCCTCAATCTGTCGCCGCGACCAGCACGGGAAAATCTCGGTCAGGGCATTCAGGCTGTCATACGTCCAATAGCGGCCGTCGCGGTAGTTTCTGCCGTTGGCCGCATTGTCCCGCACCCACCAGTACAGGCGATGCACGAAAATGGCCTCGGGCACGCCGTACTGCTGGGCTAAATCCATATCAAATGCGTATTGCACACACTCACCTCACATGTTCCAGCCAGCCGGTGAGCGCGAGGAATAGTGCACCGAGCATGCTCCACAGGACAATTCCCGCGAGGCACGCCAGCAGCCCAATATCCCCGGCATCACACCGACCGACTTGTCCAAAAATGGCCACCATACACACGATGGCGGCGACTTTGCATACAGTTTTCATGTTGTGTACTCCTCCATTTAGGCACGCCGCGACCAGCCGGTCATGTTTTTACACCTTTCCCGGCTGATTTTGCGGCTTTTTGTTGACTTTTCCTTTCGTTTGGAGTACACTAGATTTGCTTAGATCGAGTGTATTCCAAACGCTCACACGCCTTACCGGTTCAACTGGTGAGGCGTTTTTTCTTGCCCTGCGCCGGTCAGAGACAGGCTCAGGGACGCGGCGACGATCTCGCGCAGCTCGTCCATGATGCTGTTATAGATCGGGCGTTCGCGTTCGTCGATGATGCCATCCTCGGCGATCTCCAGCAGCGTCTCCACACGGCCCTCCCGGGCGAAATTGCGCAGCAGCCGGAACAGCCGCATGGTGCATTGCTCGAGCGACCGCTCGGTCACTTCGGGCAGAATTTGACCGGCGGGGCTGGCCTTGAGGTGCCGGTACGCCAGCGCCGGGTCGCGGTACAGCTCAGCCATCATGACCACCATTTCGTCCGACGGACGGCGGCGGCCGGTCTCGTACATACGCAGGCTCTCGGTCGATATGTACAGCCGGTCGGATGCCGCTTCCTGCGTCATTCCGGCACGCTCGCGCGCGGTTTGGTAGATGTTACGGCTCGTTTTCATTCTGGCTCACTCCTCCATTTTGCGGTACACTTAAACTTGTAAGAGCGCTTACGTCTACGCCCATGTACTTCAAAAACGGGATCTTCGGAATCTTGACCCGACTGCCCGACACGATGACCGGGAACGGCAGCCGCTCAGGGCTGCGCCGTCCCAGAATGCGGATGGCCTGGGCATCCATACCCAGCACTTCGGCCACCTGCGCGGGGACAAAATAGTCCCGATCCAGCGCAATCAGCTCACGCAAAGTTTCAGACATTGCTGATACCTCCTTTATTACAATTTCTTGTGAAAAATATCCTGCATCAAATGCCGAACCACAAAGTCGCTTCCCCGACGCATTTCTTCATCAGTCGGAAGCGGGATCTGCTTTTCCTGCAAATACCAGAACAGCACTGCGGTATTGATATACCGAAGCAGCCAGTTGATCGCACAAATCAGTGTTGTGATAGCAAAAAACACTGTCAGCACCAATATCACTCCTCTCTTAAATCACACCCATAAACTTCATTGTCAGTAACGAAGTAATAACGCTGACCACCGCACGAATTAAAGTATCTCTCACGATTCTTCCTCCTTCCCTCGCCCAAACAGGTCGTCAATGGAACAGTTTAGCGCATCTGCCAGAGCTGGAAGTTTTTCTGCCCTTGGAAATGCACATCCAATTTCCCATTTTGCAATCGTTGCACGGTTTTCTTGAATCTTTTCTGCAAGTTGCTGCTGTGTAAAGCCACAACGTTCTCGGTATTCTCTGATCTGTATCATGTCGCCCTCCTTTCTGTGAAGTATCTTCACTCTACACTTGTATTATATGTGCGTATTCTTCACCTGTCAAGTGTGTATGTGAAGTTTTTTCACATTTATTGAATTGTGAAATTATTTCACATATAATGGATTTGAGGTGACAGTATGCTCCGACTAAAAGAATTACGATTACGTGACAAGAAAACCCAAAAAGAGCTTGCCGCCTTTTTAGGTATTGATCGCACAACTTATACCAAATATGAGACCGGAGCCAGCGAACCTAATTTAGAGACGCTCAACCGCCTGTCTTCTTATTTTGGTGTTAGCATTGAATCTTTACTAGGGAATGCACCTGCAAAGCCCGAAAAGAAAAAAGGCGTACAAATCCCCGTTCTGGGTGAAGTCCGCGCCGGTTATCCGATGGAGGCCGTCGAGAACATCATCGACTACGAAGAGATCGATGAAGAGACTGCACGCCGTGGTGAGTTCTTCGCCTTGCGTATCAAGGGCGACAGCATGGAACCTCGCTTTGTCGAGGGTGATGTTGTCATCGTCCGCAAACAACAAACTGCTGACAGCGGCGACATCGTGGTTGCCCTGGTCAATGGTGACAGCGCGACCATCAAGAAGTTAAAGCGTCACCAAAACGGGATTACGTTGGTGCCGTCTAACGCAGCCTACGAGCCCATGTATTACTCCAGTGAAGAAATCATGGAGCTGCCGGTCACGATCTTAGGCAAAGTCGTAGAACTAAGAGCAAAATTCTAACTTTCGAGGGGATGTGTTCTTCATGCTCAAATGCAAAAAGTGTGGTAAACGCGGATTTTTCCTGCGTCTTAATTCAAATGGGCTTTGCGAGGAATGTGAATTACACGAAAAAATTCAGAGAAAAATCCAAGTTGAACAAGCGCAACGCAAAAAAGAAGAATTGCGTCAAGAAGCATTGAAACGACAGCAAGAAGCCTTAGAGCGACAAAAAGAGTTAGAATTACGTTTAAAAAAGGAAGAAGAGGAACGCGCTGCGCATGTGCAGCAGATCATCGAAGAAAATCGCGAACGTATCAAGCGAGATCTGGCAGTCAAAGAGAAAGCACGCGAAGCATTTGATCGTCAACTGGTATCTATTCCGGTCTATTCCATCCCGTATTCTTCTGAAAAAACAAAGCGGCGTGCAGTCTCATCGATGGGAGAGATTACTTATTCAAGGATCACCAAAAAGACAAATTTTTCAAAGTTAGGCGACTTTGTCGTGGTTGACACCGAAACTACGGGCATAACTCTTTTATCATCAAAGATTGTCGAACTATCTGCTCTTCGTTTTGAAAACTTCCGACCAACCATGCTTTTTACAACTTTAATAAATCCTGAATGTCCTATCCCGCCAGAGGCAACAAATGTGAATCACATCACGGACGAAATGGTGAAAGATGCGCCTAAGATCTGGCAAGTGATGCCTGCCCTTCAAGATTTCATCGGTGCTATGCCATTAGTCGGGCACAACCTGCCTTTTGACCTAAAATTCCTGTACAAATATGGGCTTAATGTTCCTCAGCCAAAGCAAAAATTCTATGATACATTGCAAATCGTACCGACTGTGTTGAGCAAAGCAAAAACCAAATGGGATGCTGATCTGCAAGAACGGGTAATCAATTATGAATACAGCTTTGATGTAGAAGATTATAAACTGGGTACCGTTTGTGCGCATTACGGAATACATATATCAAATGCACATCGTTCTTCGGCAGACTGCCTTGCGACTGGACTCCTGTTCGCTAGGTTAGCACGAGCAAAAACTTTATGACTGTGTCCAATTTGGACACAAAAATCCCGCCCTGTCACCGGGGCGGGAAAAATATCACACTCACACTCGAACATATATTCTATTTTTGGAGCATTTACCATGTCTGATACCGTCATTTGCAAAAACAAACGATGCCTCAAGGAGATCGACGCAGGGTTCCGATTTTGCCCCCACTGCGGCGCAGATCAGCGCCGTACACGCCGCACACGGCGCGCAAATGGCGAGGGGTGCATCTATGCCCTGCCGAACGGCAAATACAAGCTGGACTGCGTCATCGGCTACGATGTAGACGATCTGGGCAAGCTCATCCCCCAGCGAGTGACCGGCACATTCCCCACACGCAAAGCCGCCATCGAGGCGCTTCCCGCGCTCAAGGAGCGCAAGCGCGCCGAGCTTGCGGACACCAGCGCGACACAGAAAAAATATGCCTCCCTCACGCTCTCCGATGCGTGGGAGATCTTCGAGGCCTCGCGCGCCTACGAGTCCCTCAGCAAGTCTCAGAAAGAGAAGCTGGGCATTGCCCGTCGCCGCGTAGCGCCGCTTGAGAACCGCCGCATGGCCGATCTGCTGCTCGATGACATGCAGGATCTGATCGACGCCACGGTCAGCACCTATTATCCTGCGCGCGATATGCGCACGGTCTTTTCCCACTGCTACAAGATCGCTATCAAGCGCGACATTGTTCCGTATAACAAGGCGTCCTATCTGGAACTGCCGCTGCTGCACGAGGAGGAACGACAGCCCTTTACCCATGACGATCTGGCGGCTTTTCTCGCTGACTGGCGGCGTGGGAACCATTTCACCGGCTATATCCTCATCATGTGCTATGCTGGTCTGCGCCCGGGTGAGCTGATGACCCAGCTGATCGAGAACATACATCTGGATGAGCAATATATGATCGGCGGCATTAAGACTGACGCGGGCACCAACCGTACAATCCCGCTGCCTAACGTCCTGATACCTGTCATGCAGTATTTTGTGAAGAAGTCTAAGCGTAAACTGCTTGAGATGAACAAGGACAACTTCTACCAACATTATTGGGAGACCATCGAGCGCCTGGGTGTCTCTCATCTGTCACCGTATAGCTGCCGTCATACCTACATGACTGAGCTGGCGCGCGCCGGTGTGCAGCCTGGCATTATCACGGCTGCGGGTGGTCACACGGACTATCAGACCACCCTGCGCTATACGCATATCCCGGTCGAGGACATGGTCGCAGCTGCCAACAAGATCGGCCCGGAATCCTCCTCCACTTAGTGGGAGTTGAGTGGGAGTTGTCGAGTGGGAGTTGAGTGGGAATAAAACTATTACAGTCCCATCATTCTGCGCTTTTGCGCCTCTTTTGAGGTAAAAAAGTTGCAGACTTCCTCTCCCATTTTGGGGAAAGAATATCTGCATGAGCAAACAAAAACTGGTCATAAAATGCAAAAACACCGGAAATCAATGATTTCCGGTGTTTTTTTGGCGGAGAACGAGGGATTTGAACCCTCGCGACGCTTTCGCGCCCTACTCCCTTAGCAGGGGAGCCCCTTCACCACTTGGGTAGTTCTCCATTTTCACTTGTTCCGCCAATCTGAGGATTGGCGGAGAGGGTGGGATCTCTTTTTCTGCGGAAAAAGCCACGGCGGTTGAAACATGCCACAGGCATGTTTCCAAGAGCCGCCTTTCGAATCCTATTTTATATTCCGCCAATTAAAAATTGGCGGAGAGGGTGGGATTCGAACCCACGCGCCCTTTCGGACAAACGGTTTTCAAGACCGCCTCGTTATGACCACTTCGATACCTCTCCGTATCACGTGTCCAATAAGCAGGTTCTATTATAGCATCGACCCTACCCCTTGTCAAGCACTTTTCTTTTTTATCTACATTTTACTTTTCCCGCCGGTTCGCCTTTACATGATTCCGTTATGATAGAATGTACAAAATTTGCGGTCTGCCTTGCCCTTGCGGCACAAAACCGATATACTAAATTTAGGTTTTCTGAAAAACCAAAATCCGCTCACGAATGAGGAATGCTGCCATGCCTACAATTTATTGTGTAGAAGACGACGTAAATATCCGCGAACTGGTACTGTACGCCCTGCGCGCTTCGGGCTTTGAAGCCGAAGGATTTGACAGTGCCGGACCGTTCTTTGAGCGCGTGGAAGAATCCTGTCCCGATCTTGCCCTGCTCGACATCATGCTGCCCGGTATGGACGGACTGACCATTCTGCACACGCTGCGCAACACTCCGCGCACGGCTTCCCTGCCGGTTATCCTGCTGACCGCCAAGACCGCCGAATATGATAAGGTACGCGGTCTGGACGACGGTGCAGACGACTACCTGTGCAAGCCCTTTGGGGTTATGGAGCTCATGTCCCGCATCAAGGCTGTCCTGCGCCGTGCCGCGCCCATGCAGCCCGCTTCCAGCGCGCTGACGCTGGGTGAGATCACGCTGGACACCGCCCGCCATACGGTTGAAGCTGCCGGTCAGCCGGTTGTACTGACGCTCAAGGAGTTCGATCTGCTGCACTACTTAATGGAGAACGCCGATATCGTACTCTCCCGCGAAAAGATCATGGAAGCCGTCTGGGGCTTTGGCTTTGAGGGTGAGAGCCGCACGGTGGACATGCACATTAAGACCCTGCGTCAGAAGCTGGGCACGCCCAGTGCACAGATTCAGACCGTGCGCGGCGTCGGCTACAAGATCGGAGCCGAGCCCAAATGAAAAAACAAATCTACCGCCGGATGCTGGCGTTGGCCATCCTGATCGCCCTGCTCACCAGTGGTGCCATGCTCGCGCTGCGTGTCCGGGACGGTCTGCATGAGCTGAGCGAACAGACTTCCCGTCAGGCTGCAATTGCTGCCGCCGGATATCTGGCCGCTGCCGATCCCGATGAGGCGCTGCACGCAATCGGCAACTCGGACACCTCGCGTGTGACCATGATCTCGGCCGACGGCACGGTACTGTACGATTCCAATGCCGATACCGCCAAGATGGAAAATCACGCCAATCGTCCGGAATTTGAGTCCGCCCGTGAAACGGGCAGCGGCGAGGGCATCCGCATCTCGTCCACACTCGATGAGCTGACCTGTTATGTCGCGCTGCGTCTGCCGAGCGGCGACGTGCTGCGTGTGGCCAACACGACCGACCTGCTTGTGCGCTCGCTCATCGACACCATTCCGGCTATGATCGTGGTCATCATTATCATCTGTCTGCTGTCGGCCTTTGTCTCGGCTCGTCTGACTGAGCAGCTCGTCCGCCCGATCAACGCCATCGACCCCACCAAGCCGCTCAAGACCGATGTATACGACGAGCTGACTCCGCTTTTGCGTCGACTCAACGCGCAGAATCAGCAGATCTCTCTGCAAATCGCCGCGCTGCGCCGCAAGCAGATCGAGTTTGACGCCATCACGGCGGGCATGGACGAAGGTCTGATTTTGCTCGACGAGCACCTGTCCGTTCTGACGTGCAGCCGTGCTGCCCGCCGTCTGCTCGACGCGCCGGTCGCACCCGGTTTACCGCTCGATTCCTTTGAGTGTGACGAGGCCATTCTGCACGCCGCACAGATCGCGCAGGCGGGTGAATCCACCGTCTACACGCTCGAGCGTGCCGGCAACCAGCTGCGCCTGTCTTTCAGCCCGGTGCACGTCGATGACGGCATTCGCGGCGTGGTCATGCTGGTACTGGACATCTCCTCGCAGTACGCTGCCGAACAGTCCCGCCGCATGTTCACTGCAAACGTCACCCACGAGCTCAAAACCCCGCTGACCTCGGTACTGGGCTACGCCGAGATGATTCGTTACGGTCTGGCCAAACCCGAGGATGTGCCCGGTTTTGCCTGCCGCATCCACGACGAGGCCGCTCGTCTGCTCGCGTTGGTCGACGACATTATGAAGCTGTCCCGTCTGGATGAAGGCCGCGGCAGCCTCAACTTTGAAGACATCGACTTGTACCAGCTGGCCGGTTCGGTGTGCGAGCGCATGAGCGACAAGGCGGCAAAGCATCAGGTACGCTTTGCCATGCACGGTGCGCCCTGCGTCATCCGTGGTATTCCCACCATGGTCGACGAAGTGGTCACCAACCTATGCGACAACGCCATCAAGTACAACCGTCCGGGTGGCACGGTGGACATCGAGCTCAAGAAAACCGCGTCGGGTGTCACCCTGCGCGTGGCCAACACCGGTGCTGCCATCCCGGCCGACTCCATCCCCCACATCTTCGAGCGCTTTTATCGCGCCGACGCTTCGCGCTCGCATGAGGTTCCGGGCACCGGCCTGGGTCTGTCCATCGTCAAGCACATCTGTGAGATTCACAGTGCGGTCATTTCGGTCACGTCCGAATCTGACAACACGGTATTTACTGTGCAGTGGCCGTCCGATCCTGGGGTGATGATGTGATCCCGCATGTCACAGTCTGTGAGGCATTGGTCACCCAGCTGTCACTCGATCAGTGCGAAACGCTGCTCTGTCCGTCCCGGTTGGAGGCTCTGTCGCGCATCAGCCACCCGCAGGCGCAAGCTGCGTCCCTGACCGGTGACCTGCTGCTGTGTGCTGCCGTGCGTCATGTTCGACCAGACGCGGTATTCCCGCTCATGCGAGCGGCACGGTCGTCCGGTCAGCCCTATCTGCCGGACTTTCCCGACCTGCACCTATCCATCTCGCACAGCGGTGACCGGGTGGTCTGCGCGGTCGCGGACGTGCCGGTCGGCATCGATCTGGAACTGCCCCGCCCGGTGCGTCCCGGACTTGCGGCACGGTGGTTCGACGCCGACGAGCAAGCGCTGATCGCACGCGATTCGTCTACTTTTTTCGATTTGTGGATGGTCAAAGAAGCCGTGCTCAAGGAAACCGGTTGCGGACTGGCGCACGGCCTGCGTGAGGTTTCGGTCGCACTCGACCCGGTTCCTCACCTGACGCGTCCGGTCTTTGGACAGTTACACGCAATCGCACGCGTTCGGCTGTCCTGCGGTCATCACGCCATGCTATCTGTTCCCGGAACAGTCTCGCCTGCCGTGACCGTCCTCTCGCCTCATATCACAGATTTTTTGTAAGTATTTACCGTCTGCACACAAATGCAGACGGTTTTTTTCAGCATTTTGCCTTGAATTACCCGGCTGAGATTGCTATAATATGGTTAGTAAACTATGTCGGCTGCCCGGAGCCGGTTTCCGGCCGCGCGGAGCACGTCCGGTATCTGGAAGTCTTAACGGAGGGTTTCTTATATGAAAAACATCTTGTTTGTCGCATCCGAATGCGTCCCGTTCATCAAGACCGGCGGACTGGCCGACGTTGTCGGCGCGCTGCCCAAGTCTCTTGACCGCGAACAGTTCGACGTGCGCGTCATCATCCCCAACTACATGGCCATTCCCGAGCGTTACCGCAACAATTTCGAGTACGTCTCACATTTCTATATGGATCTCGGCGGTCTGGGTTCGGTTTATGTCGGCATCCTGACCTATCAGCTCGACGGTGTCACCTATTACTTCATCGATAACCAGTACTATTTCGGTGGCCCCAAGCCGTACGGCGATATTCACTGGGATATTGAGAAGTTCTGCTTCTTCTCCAAGGCTGCGCTGTCCATCCTGCCAACTATCGGTTTCCATCCCGATGTCATCCACTGCCACGACTGGCAGACCGGTATCGTTCCGGTATTCCTGCACACGCTCTTCAAGGATAACCCGTTCTATCACGGCATCCGCACGATCATGACCATCCACAATCTGCGCTTCCAGGGCATCTGGGACATTCCCACCCTCAAGCTGTACACCGGTCTGCCCGACTGGGTCTTCACCCCCGATCGCATGGAATTCAAGCGCGACGCCAACATGCTCAAGGGCGGTCTGGTCTTTGCCGACCGTATCACCACGGTTTCCGACACCTATGCCGGTGAGATTCAGTGCGAGTTCTACGGCGAGGGTCTGGACGGCCTGCTGCGCGCCAAGAGCGGCACGCTGTCCGGTATCGTCAACGGTATCGACTACGACATCTACAACCCGGCAACCGACAAGGACATCGACACCCAGTACAGCACCCGCAACTACCTCAAGGGCAAGGCAGCCAACAAGGCAGCATTGCAGAAGGAACTCGGCCTGCCCGAAGATCCCGACACCATGCTCATCGCTATGGTCACCCGTCTGACCGACCAGAAGGGTCTGGATCTGGTCAACTGGATCATCGGCCGACTGGTTGAATCCCGTGTGCAGCTGGTTGTCGTTGGTACCGGTGACCCGCGCTACGAGGGTCTGTTCCGCCACATGCAGGACGTAGAACCCGACAAGGTACGCGCTTACATTGCATTCAACGAGGGCTTCGCGCACAAGGTTTACGCCGGTGCGGATGCCATGCTCATGCCCTCGCTCTTTGAGCCCTGCGGCCTGACCCAGCTCATCTCGCTGCGCTACGGTACCGTGCCGATCGTCCGCGAGACCGGCGGCCTGCGCGACACCGTTCAGCCGTATAATGAATATGAGCAGACCGGTACCGGCTTCTCGTTCTGCAACTACAACGCCGACGAAATGCTATCTACCATCTACTATGCAGAGCAGACCTACTACGACAACCGCAAGGCATGGAATAATATTGTAAAACGCGGCATGCAGCAGGACTTCTCTTGGAACAGCTCGGCACGCAAGTACGAGGCACTGTACAACGAACTTTGCAGCTTATAAAACCGGATATTTTCCCGGTTTTACCTCCTTTCCTATCCCCTTACATCACGTTTGACAGGCAGGGACGGCAAAAACGCCGTCCCTGCCTGCATATCTATTTCCTGTTTCCTGCGATTACATTTTCTGAAATTGCAGGATTTTTTATTACAATCCAGTTACCTTTCTTGACATGCCTCCTGCCCCGCCCTATACTGTCACTGTATTAACATAATTCATACAGTTTAGCGAAAAGGTCTAAAAAAAGAAGTGAGAGGAGACTTTCCCATGCCAAAAATGACCGACAATCCATCCCCTGTCAACCAGCAGGATGTCACGCCGGAAGCTGACAAGGCGCAGAAGAATACCGCTCCCGTCCGCAACCGGTATGCCGATACGATGAACAAGCCTCACCGCAAGCTCCCCAAGCCGCTGCGGATTGGTCTGACCGTGCTGATTCTGGCCGGTCTGATTGGCGGCGGTGTGTATGTAGTCAAGAAAACCGGCCAGTCTGACACCGAATCCACCATCCAGACCGCGGTCTCCAGCCGCGGATACCTCGAGACCTACGTCGAGGGCAACGGCTACACGGCTGCCAAGACCCGCGCCGAACTGGGCAAGGACATCAAGGGCAAGGTACTGACCATCAGCGCACACACGGGCGACACCGTCAAGGCCGGTCAGGTCCTGATGACCATTGACCCTTCCGCAACCCGTAAGGAACTCGAGCAGGCGCAGATCTCGCTCAACGAAGCACAAAAGAGCGTCAGCCAAGCCAACAAGACCCTGAGCGAACTGGTCGTCACCGCACCGTTTACCGGCCGTCTGCTGCCGCCGGGTGAAGTGACCTCGGAAAGCACCACCCAGACGACCAGCGGCGAGTCCACCACGACCCCGAGCAGCCCGGAAGAAGTCAAGATTCAGAAGGGTGACGACGTGGCATCGGGCACCGTTCTGGGTACGTTGGTTGACGACACCAACATGCGTCTGGAACTCTATTACAGCTACGCATACATTGATAAGCTCAAGGTCGGTCAGACCGCGTCCATCTCCATTCCGCAGACCATGGGCTCGGTCACCGGCACGGTAGAAAAGATCGACCGCATCGAAAAGATCTCCAACGAAGGCGGCCGACTGTTCCGCGCAACCGTCACCTTCCGCAATCCGGGCACGCTCAAGGCAGGCATGGACGCGACTGCAACCATTGCAGCCGACGGCCTGAACATCGCACCGACCGGCTCGGGCAAGCTCATGTACAGCCGCGAGACCAAGCTGACCGTCAAGGCCGCAGGCAAGGCAACTGCAAACTGCGCACCCAGCTATCAGAAGTTCTCGGCTGGCCAGACCATTCTGGCGCTTTCGAGCGAAGAGGCGACCACTGCGCTGCAGACCGCACAGCAGCTGGTACAGACCCGCCAGGAGACCGTTAAGGAACTCAACGAGCGCATCGCCAAGTGCACGGTCGTTTCCCCGATCGACGGTATGGTGCTGTCCATGAACGCTACCGAAGGACAGGAGCTTCTGGGCGACACCCCGCCCTGCGTCGTTGCAGACACCGATAACATCGTCATCAACGCCGATATCTCTATGAGCGACGTGGCAAGCGTACAGGCCGGCCAGTCGGCATCCATCACCATGAACCTCGGCACCGATACCCTCACCTTTACCGGCACCGTTCAGTCGGTCGGTCTGGAAGCCAACAAGAACAACAACAGCCAGGGCTCTATGCCCACCTTCCCGGCAGTGATCTCGGTCGATCCGGTCGAGGGTCAGACCCTGCGTCCTGACTTCTCGGTCGAGTACCGCATCACCACCGCGCAGTCCGATGACTGCATCATGGTTCCCTCGACGGCTGTCGTCAACACCAACGACGGTGTCGCAGTCTTTGCACAGCCCGCAGAAGGCCAGACCTTCGAGAACACCCTGCCCATTCCCGAGGGTTCGGATGTACCTGACGGTTTTGTACTCGTTCCGGTACAGATCGGCATTTCCGACTCCCAGAACACCGAGATCGTTTCCGGTCTGGACGAGGGCGTGACCGTCTTCCTCGCAGGCCCGCAGGATCAGTTTGACCAGAACAATATGGGCGGCTCGGCCATCGCGGTCGGTTAAAAGGAGGGCGAGACATTCATGTTTTTCCGCAAACACAGTCCACCGCCTCCAGCCGAATTTGATGACTCCCTGCTCATCGATGTGCAGCATCTGAGCAAGATTTATCACGAAGGCAAGGAAAACGAGGTGCGGGCGCTGGACGATATCTCGCTCGCCGTGCCCTGGGGACAGTTCCTGTGCATTCTGGGCCAGTCGGGTTCGGGCAAGTCCACGCTGATGAACATTCTGGGCTGTCTGGATATCCCGACCTATGGCATCTATCGTCTGGGCGGTCAGCCGGTCAACGAAATGCGTCCGTCCACCCTGTCCGGCATCCGAAACCGTGAAATCGGCTTCATCTTTCAGGGTTTTAACCTCATTCCCGCTCTCACTGCGCTGGAAAACGTCGAGCTGCCGCTCATCTACCGCGGCATGCCCAAGGCGCAGCGCCGTGAACTGTCCATTACCGCACTCGAGCAGGTTGGCCTCGGCCACCGTCTGCACCACCGTCCGGCTGAGATGTCAGGCGGTCAGCAGCAGCGCGTCGCCATCGCACGCGCAGTCGCGGCCAAGCCGCCGATCATTATGGCCGACGAGCCGACCGGTAACCTGGACTCGGCCTCCGGCCGCGAGATCATGGAACAGCTGTCCGCACTCAATCGCGCCGGCACGTCCATCATCCTCATCACCCACGACAACCACCTCGCCGAAATGGCCGAGCGCATCGTCACCATTCAGGACGGTCACATCGTATCCGACCGTCCCGGAAAAGGAGGACTGTCATGAACTGGCTGCAAACCATCCGCATGGCGCTCAAGGCCATCTCGAACAACAAGGTGCGCTCCTTCCTGACCATGCTGGGCATCATCATCGGTGTCGGCGCGGTCATCTCGCTGGTCGCATCCATTCAGGGCATGGCCACCCTGTCCCGCCTGCAATACGAGGCCATGGGCACCAATAAAATCACGATCTACGGCAATGGCCTCAAATCTGCCGACTGGAACGATCTGGAAGATACGCTGAGCATCGACCTGAAGGACCGCGTCAAAGGCTGGTCTCCCCAGCGCACCTACTATGACTGGCAGTCCAAGGGCGTGCAGTATCGCTCCAAAGTATTGGCCAATGAAAAGTACACCACCAACATCTATTTCGGCAACCAGGATTACAGTACGGTCACCAACATGCGCATTGTATCCGGCCGTGACATCAGCGCTGCCGACTGCGCCCGCAGTTCGCGTGTGTGTATCATCGGTGAAGCCGTGCGCAAATACTTTTTCGGTGCGATGAGCCCGCTCGGCCAGAGCATCCGCATCGGCGGCAAGAGCTTCGAAGTTATCGGCGTATACGCCGGCAAATACGGCGGCAAGCTCAACACCGGTGACCAGCTGGTCGTACTGCCCTACACCCTGCAGCCGCTGATGATGGAAGTCAGCGTCTATGACAGCCGCAACTACATCATTCAGGCACAGACCAAGGACGATATTCAGCCTATCGTCGACACAATCAACGGAAAATTCAAATCCCGTGCAGGCAACAACGGTTATTTTGAATGTAATTCCGATGCACAGTTCCAGGAACAGGCGCAGGCATCGAGCAATCAGCTCGCACTGCTCGGCGGTGGCGTTGCAGCCATCTCGCTGCTGGTCGGCGGCATCGGCATTATGAACATCATGCTGGTCTCGGTCACCGAACGTACCCGAGAAATCGGTATTCGTATGGCGATCGGCGCACGCAGACGCGATATCATCGGTCAGTTCCTGGTCGAATCGGCAGCGGTATCCTGCTGCGGCGGCCTCTTAGGCATCGCGCTGGGCTGCTTCGGCTCGGCGGTCATCGGTAACCTGCTCATCAAACAGCAGACCGCTGCCATGTCCGGCTGGATGCCCGACATCGAACACTTTACCGTCCTGCCCTCGCTCCCGCTGGTTCTGGGCGCGTTCCTGTTCTCGGCGCTCTTGGGCATCATCTTCGGCCTGTACCCCGCAAACAAGGCAGCCAAACTGCAGCCGGTTGACGCGCTGCGCACGCAATAATTGAAGGAGGAAAGATATGGTTAGACGATCTTTTGTCTGCCTGTCCCTGTCGCTCGCGCTGCTTGCGGGTACGGCCGGGGCGGCATTTAAAGATATTACCGACGAAAATCTGGCACAGGCAGCGGCTTCGCTCGACGCACTGGCCATCATGGAGGGTGATGGCACGGGCAACTTCGAACCGAACCGCAGCCTGACCCGTGCTGAGTTCACCAAGCTCGCCGCAGCTTCGCTCGGCGTGGGCGACGCAACCGCCTACCAGAGCTACACCCTGTTCCCCGACGTTCTGTACACCCACTGGGCGTCGGGCTACATCGCGGCCATGGTCAAATCGCCCGATCTGGCCAAAAAGCAGATCATCCGCGGCAACGCCGACGGCACTTTCACCCCGGAAAAACCGGTCACCTACGGTGAGGCGTGCACCATGCTGCTGCGCATGCTCGATTACACCACCGCAGACGTTGGCCCCATCTGGCCGAACGACTATGTCGTCAAGGCACAGTCCCTCGGACTGACCAAGGGTGCCGCTTCGCACGGCGTCAACGATCCCATCACCCGTGCGGATGCAGCCATTATGCTGCGCAACACGCTGCGCACCCCGACCAAGGGCGGCGAAAAGCTGTACACCGCGCTGTCCGGTTCCACGCCGGTCGAAAATTCCATCCTGCTCGCAACGCCCGAGACCGATTCCTCGCTTCAGGCCGGTCAGCTGCGCTTCTACGAGGGCGGCCAGATTGTGACCCGTCCGGCAGCGAACTCCATCGACAGTGCGCTGGTCGGTGCGCGCGGTGTCGTTCTGTTCGACAAGACCGCAACAAGCAAGGTCAAGTCCTTTCTGCCCGAGGTTTCCGAGCGCGAGACCTACACGGTCGTACGCGCCGAGCGTCAGCAGCTTGTCACCCAGGAGGGCGGTCAGATTGCCGTCGGTCGCAAGGTTCCAGTTGTGGTACAGGGCGAGCTGCATGACTATATCGAGGCTTGGTACGACATCCGTCAGGGTCAGAAGGTCAACCTCTACTACGATAACGATCATAATCTGGAACTCATCGCGGTCGACAACGCATTCGTCTCGGGCGACAGCTATGTTTGGGGCGTCGACACCGTGGCCATCCCCAAGGGCTACCGTGTCGAGCGCAACGGCGCGACCATTCAGGAGGGCGATATCCAGAAGTACGACGTTGTTACCCTCGACCCGTCCACCCAGACCGCTCTGGTATCCAACACCCGCATCACCGGTGTATATCAGGAGGCAACCCCGTCCTTCCGCTTCCCGGAAAAGGTCAAGGTACTGGCGACCGAGTTCCCGGTTTCCGAGAAGGCCGCTCCGACCTTCGACAACACCGAACTCGGCAAGAAGGTCACGCTGCTGTTCGATGTCAGCGGTCAGGTACGTGCGGCAGTGCCCGAGAGCGAACTGTCTGCATCCATGAATGGTATCGTCACCGCAACCACCGAGAACGAGGTCACCGTGCAGCTGTTTAACGGCCTGACCATCAAGGGACCGGTCGAAAAGGCAGTCAAGAGCGTGGCTGTCGGCCAGATGGTACGTCTGTCGCAGGATACGAACGGCAATCTGCGCGTCACTGAAGCTACCCGCACCACAACCAATCCGGGTGACTGGATTGTCTCTCGCGGTGTTCTGGGCAGCAAGCCGGTTGCACCCGATGTACAGGTCTTTGAGCGCGTTTCGGAGGGTGGCCCGCTCAATCCGCTCAAGCTCGAAGATATCAAGAACGATGTCATCTCCGGCAAGAACATCGAGACCGTCGTCACCGACCCGTCCGGCACAGTCACCGCCCTCATCATTCGCGACGCGACCGGCGAGAGCTGGGTATGGGGTCTGGTCGAGGGTGCGTCCGAGATCGTTGAGACCCGCACGATCGGTACAAAGGGTGATCCCGATTACAAGGAAATCCCGATCTATGACTACAAGGTCAAGATCACGACCCTTGAGGACGGCAAGCCCAAGACCTACACCATCGACGTTGTCGATCAGGTCGACGATCTTGTGGGCAAGCCCACCCCGCTCGGTCTGCCGCGTGCAGCGCTGTCCAACACCGGTGAGATGAACCTGATCTCCAAGAAGCCCGTCCGTGTCGGCGCCGTTACGCTCCAGGCCTTTGACGGCTACCAGAGCGTCAAGACCGATGCCGGTGTTTACCCGATCGCAGACGATGTGCCGGTCGTTGTATCCCGCACCAACCAACTCATCACCCTGCGTCAGGCCAAGGCCGACTACGATGCGTTTGTACTCTATGCCGACGCACCGCTGTCCGAAGGCGGACGCATCTGCATGATTTCGGTTTCCTAACGTCCTTTTCAAGCCATTGCATAGACAGAAAAACCCTCCGTACCGTGTGGTACGGAGGGTTTTTCCTTTGGTTTGCATTTAAAAGTTATTCTATTGCTTACTTGATGTAGCTATTGAGGGTGCCCAGACGGTATTCGTATTGTCCTCTTTTCGAAAAATCAACCAGCTTTCTATGCCATACACCAGTACAATGAAACGCATTTCGGTCGATAAAACTTTCTGGTACTTTTATCTTCTTCTATTTCCCCAGTAAAAACCGGTCTCCAACATGGAGACCGGTTTTTTCATCGCATCTGCACAAAAAAGAGACCCACTCATAAGCGAGTGGGTCTCTCCTGTTATGTGTTTATGAACGTGTTTGTGCTGTCAATCAGCGTACCAGATCGTACAGAACTGCGAGCATCTTTGCGCATTCCTCACGGCTTGCCGATACCTTGGGATCGAAGGTATAACGGCCATTGGTGACGTTGCCATCAATGATGCCAGCCTGCTGCATGACAGAGACCGGAGTCTGTGCCCAGCCGGAAATCAGGTTTGCATCTGCAAAGATCACCGGTGCATTCTTAGCAGGCAGGGTCTTGCCGGACGACTGTACGTAGCGGTAAATCATGGTCGCCATCTCTTCACGGGTGATGCGCATGGTCGGTGCAAAATTGCCGCCATCCGTACCGGTGGTGATGCCGCGATCTGCTGCCCATGCAATGTACGGTGCACTCCAGCGGGACAGCGAGACGTCCGGGAATCTGGACGAGGTATAACCGGTCACATTCGCACCAGCAACGCCTGCCAGCATCTTGACGAACTCTTCACGGGTGACATACAGCGTGGGCTCAAAGTAGCCGCCGCCCGTACCATTGATGATGCCCAGGGATGCCAGCTTATTGATGTAAGTTGCGCTCCAGCGAGAGGACGGAACATCAACAAATGCGTTGTAGGTCGGAGTGGTCGTTGTACTGCCCGAACCGGTCTTGAGCGTATCGGTGGTGATAAGGAAAGTACCGAGTGCATCGGTGGTGAAGGTGACCTTCTTCTTGGAAGACGAGTAATCAGCCTTCATATCGGTGACGTAGGTCGGAGCTGCTGCGTAGACATCAGCTGCACCATAAACCGTGCTGCCACCGTAGGTGGACAGCCAGGTCTTGTCGCCGTTACCGATGCGGTAAACCTTGACATCCGAGGACTTTTCACCGCTCTTGAGCTTGTAATCAAAGGTGACTTCAACCGAGCCACGGCCAAGGTCGATGACATCGCTGCTGCCGTCCTTGATGAGCAGGACGTACTGATCGTCGTCGTCTTCCTCGAGGTAGAACTCGATATTGGTCTTATCACATGCGTCGTAAATCTCAGCCAGTGCGCGGTAATCGAAGGTTACAGTGCCCTGATTGGTGGTCAGCTTGAGGCCGGTATCCTCATCTGCGATCTTATCGAGCGAGCTGCGCGGTACGGTAATGGTGGTATCATCGACCGACTTGGAAGTCTTGACATCGAGTTCGATGTAAGTCTTGTCGGCATCCTCACGCTTTGCTTCCTTCTTGTTTGCATCAAGTGCATCGGACAGGGCCGAGGACGAGAAGGTTACCGTTGCGCTGCCGTTCTTGACAGACGGGGTCTTGTCGACGGTGGTGGTAGATACACGGTCACCGTTTACCTTGGAGGTGTCAGACGAAGACGAACCGGAGGACGAAGAGGAAGAACCGCTGTAAGAATTGAAATCTACATAAATTTCAAACTTATTGGAACCCTTGGAGTCGGTTGCAAGATAGAGGCTGTCATGACAATCTCGATCATCGGTATCATACCACAAATCAAACGTCTTGTCGCCAATATCACGAATATAAAAATCACTCAGCGACAAAGTATCATTCTTTTTCAGTTCATACCAAGTGCTCTGGTTGGTAGATACCCACAAACCACTTGCCTTCGCGGTTCCACTGACTTCCGGAGAAATCGTCATGCCAATCCATTCGGAAGATCTGCCATTGATTCTCTGATTGACCAGATAATCATCTGCATCCGCACGCAGATTCAGATAACCATCGCCCGAACCTCTCTTGTCAAGGTCCCAGTACTTATGATTATCATCGTAGCTGCTGCCAAGCTGGCTTGCGGAAACTGTAATCGTAGATTTAACAGCAGGCTTAATGGTCAGGGTTGCTTCCTTAGAGCCAACGTACTTATCGCCCTGATAGCTTGCAACGATGGTATAAACGCCAGCATCCTTAAAGGACGGCATCTCACTCTGTTCACTCAGTGTGCTTACACCCTTGACTGCATAAGTCCATTTGCCATTGGTATCCGTAACACCATTCAAGCTTGCATTGTCCAGCTTGAAGTAGGTCTTGCCATCGGCAGTAACTGTCTTGCTTGCAAAGTTGATCTGGCTGCTGGTCAACTGCTGCTTGCTATCCGCAACAGTTAATGTATAAGTGAGAGTAACGTCACCATAACCCTTAGTGGTCAGCATGATCTTTACGTTTGCAGTCTGACCATTAGTTGCACCAGACTTGATCTTTGCAGTGATGACATTTTTGTCTCTGGTCGGTGTGCCATCCACAATAGATGCATCCGTGCCATCTACAGTAATCGAACTATAGTTGGTAATCTCAGCATTTGCCAGATCGACAGGAATGGTCAAAACAGCATTCTGTCCAGCCACAACAGACTGAGAAATTCCCGTAGGCTTATTGTACGTTGCCTTCTGAATTTCAAATGTCTTTTTGGCTGTACCAGTGTAATTGCCCTTGAAGGTTACCGTTGCTGTTGCAGTACCCGGAAATACGTTATTGGTATATGCAACATCATAGTCTGTTCCCTTAACGAGAGAAATACTACCATCTGTAACTGTTAAGTCCGGAGTCAATTCTTTTCCAGTGTAAACCTGTTCTGCAATAGACGTAATTGTAGCTTCCGTCATTGGCTTAGGATTGACAACCAATTCATAAGAAATATTCGCAGCTTCATAATCAGCATTTCCAGGAATTGCTGCAGAAATAGCAGTCTTACCAGCTTTAAGGATGGTAATCTTGCCCTGATTATCAATAGTTGCTACAGATTTATCCGAAGAATCATAGCTAATTACTGCAGAAGTATTACCCTTTGTTACTGTTACAGGATTTTCTACAGTTTTATCCTTTTCGTATACCTGTGAATCTGTTGTCTCAAAAGCTGCCTCTTGCTTGTCTAAGCCAGTTACATCACAAACGATCTCCACATCCGACTTAGCGATATAGTTAGAATTACTTGGCGTAAATGTGCCAGTTAACGTATATACACCTTTATCACTTTCAAAATTCTGGCCTGTTACTCTAAACTCATCCCTTTTCGAAACTTCCAGTCCAGAAAATGTACCAGCAACTGCTTCACCATCTACGCCTTTTGCCTTGACATTATCAGACAAATTCTTAGCCAAAGTGTTTAATGTAGTCCCCTGCTTTACAGTCTGCTTTGGAACTTCAAGAGTCACAGATGCTGCTGTAATATTTGCCTTGGTACCTGTTGGTAATGTTGCAGAAGTCAGCTCATACTTATTTGCCGCATCACCTGTGAGCGAAACTGTACCGGTTACGGCTTTATCTATACCTACATTTGCATCTTCGAACTGCGCAGATACAGTATAATCTGCGTCCTTGCTTAACGAAACGCCGTCAAAAGTTACTTGTGTAACAGTAGCATCTGTCTTTTTATCATAAACTTTATCCTCTACTGTTGCTGCACTTACCGAAATTTTCTTTTTCTCCACATTAACGGGAATATCTACAGTTGTTGTAGTATAACCGCTAGCAGTTACTGTCGCAGTTATAGTTCCACTTCCTGCTTTTAACGGTGTGACCTTACCATCGCTATAAGATAATACTTCTGTACTACCTTGTTTGACCGAATAAGCAATACTAGCCGATCCCGGTGCGCCAATAACTGCCGCCTTAAGCTTGGCATCCGAAATTTCTTCACCGTAAGCCACACTAATTTGCGTAGCCGAGAGACTCATTGCCTGGTCACCATTCTGGGTAGTCGAAGCCGACGGTACACTATCCCGCTCTCTCGCAAACGCCATCGGCGCACTGGTCGCCACCATCGCGACCGCCAGCCAGAAGGCGAGCGCACGTTTTGTATACGAACTCTTCATAGATCATTCCTCCTTCTTTGAGCTCGAAACGAAGGCGCGTCCCTTGCACACGCACTTCAAAAGTCTCTGTCTTGCTGTTATCCTTATTATAGGCGTATCCCTGGTCGGTGTCCAGCGAATTATGGTTAAAATTCAGTTAATATTTACAATTACACTCTCAAAATGCGTCTCATTTTGCAGCAAAAGACCCCACCGGGTTT
Source organism: Butyricicoccus pullicaecorum (assembly GCF_002160355.1). Lineage (NCBI taxonomy): Bacteria > Bacillati > Bacillota > Clostridia > Eubacteriales > Butyricicoccaceae > Butyricicoccus > Butyricicoccus pullicaecorum. The sequence continues at coordinate 90,048 of NZ_NFKK01000008.1, read as the reverse complement.
TTCCCGGCAGGGTCTTTCGAGAGGTCAGAAAATCTGTATTTTTGCTTACGCACCCAGGCACAGCGGAGAGAAGATCACGTATGCCAGGCACATAATCGCCAGAACGAAGGCTGCAACGTACTTGCCGTTCTTCCACGGAGTCAGATCGACAGCCTGCGCATCGTGCAGGACGAAATCGGTCTCACGCGGATGTACCTTGACGATGATGCACATGATGATCATGTCAATGACAAACAGGAACGCGGTGAAGTACAGGTAGTGGGTGTTCTCGAGGAACGGGATCTGATAGCGCAGATAGAACTGCAGCAGGAAGTAGAGAACAACGTGGATCGGAATAACGATCTTTGCAGCGTTCGCCGGAACCTTCTTCCAGAAGAAGCCGCACAGCAGGCAGACAAACAGCGGGGTGTTGAATGCTGCGAATGCAGAGTTTACGGTCGTGGTGATACCGCCCATGTACATGAAGAACGGAGACATGACGGTCGAAATGATCGCAACGATGGTACCGAAGTTCTGGCCAACCTTTACCATGTGCGCGTCGGTTGCGTTCGGGTTGAACATCGGACGGTGAATGTCCAGCGCATAAATGGTGGAAGCGGAGTTTAGAATGGAGTTAAACGACGACAGGATTGCGCCGAACATAACAGCTGCGAAGAAGCCGAGCAGCCACTTGGGCATAACGTCTGCAACCAGCATCGGGTATGCAGTATCGCCGTTGCCCCAGTCGGTAACCTCGGTGTACAGCAGGCGTGCGATGACACCCGGTACAACGATGATCAGCGGGGTGAGGATCTTGAAGAAACCTGCCAGAACAGCACCCTTCTGTGCTTCCTTCAGGTTCTTTGCACCGAAGGTACGCTGGATGATGGACTGGTTGGTTGCCCAGAAGTACATGTTGTTGACCAGCAGACCGGTCAGCAGCAGCGGCCAGGGCAGGTAAGGCTCGTTGAGGTTGGGTGCGTCGATCGCGTTGAGCAGGGTCTTATCGGTGTTCAGGAATGCATCCAGACCTTCCATGAAGCCGCCGCCATGCGCTGCGCCCAGTGCGATCAGACCGAAGATCGGTACGAGCAGACCGCCGACGATCAGACCCAGGCCGTTGATCGAGTCAGAGACTGCGATCGCCTTCAGGCCGCCGAAGATCGCGTAAATGGAACCTGCGAATGCGGTTGCGACACAGACAGCAGCGATTGCCCAGAAACGAGCGGAACCTGCGTCCATACCGAACTGCGTAACAAAGACCTGATCGATGCCGAAGATGTTAACGAATACCTGTGCGCCGGCGTACAGTACGTTCGGCAGCATGATGATGATGTAAGAGAGCAGTACAATGAAGGAAACCAGACGGCGGGTACCTGCATCATAGCGCTGCTCGAAGAACTCCGGAACGGTGGTCAGACCGGTCTTGAGGTACTTCGGCATCAGTACGAATGCCAGGATAACCAACGCGATGGCCGAGGTAACTTCCCAGCCCATCGGGCTCATGCCGATTCGTACAGCCTGGCCGTTGTTGCCGACCAGCTGCTCTGCGGACAGGTTGGTCATGAGCAGAGAACCTGCGATTACCGGGCCGGTCAGTCCGCGACCTGCCAGATAATAACCATCCTGCGTGTCCAAATTGTCACCTCTGGTCTTCCACCAGGAGATGATTGCGACAAGCGCGGTGAAGGCCACGAATGTCACAGCTGTGAACATAAGATTCATGCTTTCATCCTCTTTCTACACACATTGTCCCGTCGGGCAAGGCGTCCCGTCCGGTCTTTTTGGTTCGTCCCGTGTGCACTCCCCAGTAACTGCACGGGACGAAAACAGGGGTTTCCTGTCGCCTTTTGGATGTTTTTGACCTGTCGTTCATGATTCGTTTACAATTCCGACATGTCTTATTCACAAGTTCAATTATATCCAGTTGTGCCCGTGAACGCAATAAAAAATCCATTTTTCACCATATTTTTAGATATTATCACAAATTTCCCAATTTCTTTTTGTGCAACTTATCTGCATTCTGCGTGCCCGTGAACAAATTGCATAAAAAACAGGACGCTCAAAAGCGAGCGTCCTGTGCATTTTGGTTGAATTTAGATGTTATAGCGAGTTTTTATGAGGATATCCGTGTACATTTGCGAGCATGTCGGCTGTTTTCCCTCGATCAGGTACTCATACAGCAGCTGCGGCGGCTGTGTTCCCTGCACACGGGCGTTCTGATCGATGACAAATTCGATCTTGTTCTCGGTCAGGTCGATGCGGTTCTGGGGTGTCAGGTCGTACGCGACCACGCGCACTTTGCGTCCCATCTTCTCAATTGCCTCGCACGCACCGTGCTGACCATGCGCTGTGACGTAAATCACGTCCAAGTCTTCATGCTCTTCCAGCGCACGCAGCGTCAGCTCATACGCATAATCATCGCGGTTAAAGCAGTGCTGCAAGGGTAAAAGCTGGATATCCGGTGCAATTTTTGCCATTTCCTCGGCAAAACTGACGTATCTTGCGCGGTGACCGTGGTTATTGGGATAGGCGGACAGGGTCAGCACCTTACCGCCTGCCGGCAGCATGGAGCGCACCAGACCGGCCGCTGTGCGTCCACCCTGTTCATTGTCCATGCCGACAAAGCACATCCGTCGGCTGCGCGGCGCATCACCGTTGACCGTAATGACTGGAATGCCCAGATCGACGACACGATCGAGCGCGGCATAGATTTCCGGGGAATCGCTGGGCGTGATCGCCAGACCCTTGATCCCTTCCTTGACCAGTGCCTCGATCGCGTCCAATTCCTGCTGTTCGCCCAGCGATTCCAGCTTGCGGATGACCACATCCAGCCCACGCGAGCGCAGCTTGGCTGCCGCCTCCTCTGCGCCCTCGGCCACGGTCTGCATGGTCGGTGTCTCTACCGATTGAATCAAAAATCCAATTTTTACGCTTACTTTTGCGCGTGCAAGCGCCCGTCCGGCCTGATTTGGTTCATATCCGAGTTCAGCCGCGATCTGCCGGACACGCGCCTCGACCTCCTCGTTGACGTGGCCGCGGTTGTTCATCACGCGGTCTACCGTACCGCGCGAGACCCCGGCCAGCTCGGCAATCTGCCGCAAGGTAACTGCCATTTGTTCTCTCCCTCTCAAATTTCACTTCTCTGATCTACCAAAAATGTGCCCGTGCACATAGAATGACAAACGCACAGTCTATCATTTTGTGCATAGTATGATATCACATGTCTTTTGCCTAGCATATCACAATTTTCGTACAAATGCAACCGAATTTGCCGCTCAAATGATAGGATAATCTTGTTTTTTGAGACTATGTGCAGGCACACAGAAACCGGACGGAACCGCAGTCCGCCCGGTCTGTTCCTCTGACTGTGTGTCTGTCTCAGCCGAAAAAGCGCTTGATCTCAATTTGTGCATTTTCGACCGAATCCGAGCCGTGAATGAGGTTTTCGGTCGTACAGTGGCCAAAATCTCCGCGGATTGTGCCCGCAGCAGCGTCCTCAAACTTGGTCGCGCCCATCAGAATGCGCATGCCGCGCACGGCGTTCTCGCCCTCGACCACCATCGCCAGCACCGGGCCGCGGGTCATATAGGCAACCGTGTCCGGGAAAAACGGCTGATCCACAATGTGTGCATAATGCTCACGCAGGATGGGCTCGTCCAGCGTAATCATCTTCATCTGTTCGATTCGGTAGCCCTTTCGCTCGATGCGGGACAGGATCTCACCGATCAATCCACGCTCCAATGCATCCGGTTTGAGCATAATATAGGTGCGCTCTCTTGCCATCTGTGTAACTTCCTCCTTTATTTTCCTGCCCCGCTTAGACGCATCATCTGCCCGGGACAGCTACATACTAACTAAATTATAACAGATGTTTTTAGATAATTTGTGAATTTTTTGTGTACGCATCTGCTTTTTATTTGACGTTTTCAACAAAGACATGTACAATAATTTCATAGAACTGATTGGAGGGTTCCTTATGGCATTGTTCGATAAACTCGATGACCTGCGCGGCAAAGCGACAGAAATGATGCAGACCGGCGTAGACAAAGCGACCGAGATGATGCAGGCAGGTGTTACCATCGCCAAGCTCAAGACCGACAACATCGCGGAAGAGGACGCAATGCGCCGTGCTTATCTCGCCATTGGCAAGATGTACTTTGAACTGTACGGCGAATCCCCTGACCCGGCTTTCGCGACCGAATGTGACCGCATCCGCGCATGCAAGCGCCGCATTGCAGAAAATAACCTGCGTCTGGCCGAGATGAAGGATACACCGGAGCCGCCGGTTCCGCCCGCTCCCCCGGAGCCGCACCCCGTGCCCGAGGACGAACCGGTCCCGTTCGAGGCCGAAGAAGCGATCATCCCCGACGAAGACCCCACCTATACCGAACCCGAACCCGTTCCCTTTGAAGAGGAAGAAATCGCGGTCGATGAGCTCAAATAAACACAGCAGCCCCGCTAGGTCAGCCGATCCAGCGGGGCATTTTTGTGTAAAACTACGTTTTTGCGCGTGGTGAACCGCTATGATAAATCATGCAATATTCTGCATAGGGCATCTGCGGGCTGGTATGGGTCTCGGTCAGGACAAAGCCGAAATGCTCGTACAAAGCCACGTTATCTTGGGTAAATGTCTCAAGGACGACGTCCACTCCCTGCTCCTTGGCACGATCCAGCACAGGCTGGATGAGCGCACGACACACCCCCGTGCCCTTGGCCTGCCGTGCAACCGCAAGCTGGCTGATGTGGTAAGCTTTTTCGGTGTATTTCCGGTGCCAGTTGACCGCGTGGATTTGAGCAATGCGTCGATTGCGTGCCAGCAGCAAACGACGATCATGAGTCGGAAGGTGTAGCACATCCCACCCCACTTGCCCTGCACAGATCAGCTGAGCCAGAGGATTCTCCGATTCAGGACCATCCACTCCCAGCAAACCGCTCATATGGTCGTCATATAGCCATACTTCATGCTGCGTACAGTAAAACGTCATCTCTCGCCGCGTCATCCGCAGCAGCACCTCACGCGGTGCCTGCATGCCCTCGCGCAGGAATACAAAATGCTCGGTCTGCCAAAATCGATCGACCAAGAATTCTGCCATCGCTGGCACATCGGCGCGCCGTGCCTTTCTCATCACTGTCACCTCTCCTGTTCATCTGGGGTCTTCCACCAGCTCAAATCGGTATTTTTGGTTCACTTCCGGGTACTTTTCGTGGTCAACTTCGCTTGCAAACATGTCGTAGGGACGCACATAGAAGCCGTAGTCGCCGTACAGCGCCTGATAGACCACCATATCCTCGCCGGTCTCCGAGTGGCGCGCAATCAGCACGACCTGATACAGCTTGTTCTTAAAATGACGGTACCGCCGTCCCGGGTAAATGGTTCTCATAAGGTTCCTCCTAGTCATGATCGTGGGGATGGAAGCCGGACAGCTTGGGGTCGAGCAGTTCGGTGCCGCGCCGCACTGCTGCCGACCCATAGCGGTCTTTCAGACCGTCCATCGCCCGCTCAATGCGCTCAAATTTGTCTCGTTTTTCTGCGGTTCCGTCCAAATCCAGCTGTAAACTCACCTGATCGGCTGGTACCAGATCGCCTGCTGTCACGCCCAGCGTGCGGATGGGCAGCTTCCACTTGTAATGCCGCGCGAGCAGCCCACGGGCATGCTCCATCAGTTCGCGTGCCAGCCAGGTCGGCGGCGTGAGCTGGCACTGTCGGGTGTGCGTGACCAGCTGGATATCGCGGATATACAGCGACACGCTGCCCGCGCACATGCCGTGCCGCCGCAGGCGGTGGGCAACGTTCTCACACAGCGGCCACAGCACCAGATCGGCATCGGCCGGGGTTCGGATATCGCGCGGCGCGGTGATCATGTTGCCGATAGATTTGGCCTGTTCGCGATTGACGTACTCGGCAACCGGAGTCTCATCCCGTCCGTTGGCGTAATCGTGCAGGGTCGGCCCCATGCGTCCGAGCAGCATTTGCAGGGCTGCCGGGTCAGCTGCCGCCAGCTCGCCGATGGTATGGATACCGATGCCCGCGAGCTTGGCTGCGGTCGCCTTGCCCACGTACAGCAGGTTGCCCACCGGCTGCGGCCAGACCAGTTCCCGATAGTTTTCGCGGGAAAAGATGGTCACGGCGTCCGGCTTCTTGTAATCGCTGCCCAGTTTGGCAAAGATTTTGTTGAACGATACGCCGATGGATACCGTCAGTCCCAGTTCCTCTTTGACCCGCGTGCGGATGGTCTGGGCAATGGTCTCCCCGTCTCCGAACAGTTCCCGACTGCCGGTCACGTCCAGAAAGGCTTCGTCCAAGCTCATCGGCTCAATCTGGCTGGTGTAGTCCAGATAAATCTGGCGTACCGCCTGAGAAAACCGGTGGTACTCGTCGAAATGTGTGGGCACGATGACCAGATCGGGACACTTGCGCCGCGCCGACCACAGCGTTTCCGCCGTGCGGATGCCGTACTGCTTGGCCAGCGGATTGGCTGCCAGCACGATGCCGTGTCGCGCCTGCTCATCGCCGCCCACGGCGACCGGCTTGTCTGCGAGGGTCGGGTTATTGCGAATCTCCACCGAAGCGTAAAACGAGTTCAAATCACTGTGTAAAATGGTGCGATCGGCCATCTGCCTTCCCTCCTGTCCGGATTTTATGCATCTATCATACCATATCAGGGTGCGGGATGCAAAAGAAAAATCGCACAGGTGTTCGGAAATTCCTGTGCGATTTGGCAGATCCTATGTTAACTGGCAGTTGCAATGGAGGACGGACGGCGGTGCGCCATTGCGCGCAAAGCGAGCGCCAGTCCTGCCATAATGAGCTGTTCGAGCGGAATGGCCGCCCAGACACCGTTGACGCCCATGAAGAGCGGCAGGATGAGAAGCAGCAGCACAATCATCACCGGTTCCCCGTAAACCAGAATATAGGCGTAGGTATTATAGCCGGTCGAATAGAAATAGGCGATTGTGACACGGATGACCGCGATACCCAGATAGCCGACGGCGATGATGCACAGGATGTATGCAATCATCTGTGCGGTGTCGGTCGATGCGCCGAAGATCACTGGGAACCAGTCGCGTCCAACGATGGTCAGCGTACCAAACGCAACCGCTGCGCCCAGCGCGATGGTGTACGCGGTCTTGCAGATAAAGCGCACATCCTTGATGCGTCCCTCACCCAGATACAGACTCATGGTCGGCTGGCTGCCATCGCCCACGCCCTGCAAGATCAGCTGAATGACCACCGCGACGTAGCTGACCACGGCATAGGCTGCAACGGCGCGCTCACCGCCGTAGCGCACGGCGCCGAGGTTCACAAACATAATGACCAGATTGGGCGACATGGTCAATCCGAATGGCGACAGACCGGTCGCAAGCGTGCGTCCCACCGCCCAGCGCGTCGGGCGGAGCTGACTGCGCGGAACGTGACGTTCGGTGAAGATGAGCACGATGAGGCACAGAAGCGCGGTCACGCCCTGACCGATGATGGTCGCAAGCCCCGCACCGTACATGCCCCAGCCCAGCACGCCAATCATGGTGGCATCGAGCACGATGTTGGTGACAAAACCTGCCATCATGGCGCACATAGCAAAGAGCGAGCGTCCAAGATTGCGGAAAATGGGTGCAAGACCGGTGGAAAAGACCTGAAAAAACGTGCCCAGAATGATGACCTGAATGTATTCCAGACCGCGGTCATAGACCGCACCCGTCGCACCGAACAGGCGCAGCAAGGTCGGATGGGCAAACCACAAACCAACCAATAGCAGAACACTGGACAGGGCGAGCATGCACACGGTTGTTCCAAGATAGTGCTGACGCTCTTCTTCCTCTCCGCGTCCGAGACAGATGGACATGTGAATGGAACCGCCCATACCAATGCCCGTTCCGACCGCTTGCAGCAAAGCGGTCATGGGATAGGCGATATTGATACCCGCAAGACCACTGTCACCAATATACTGCCCGACAAAAAAGCCGTCTACGATGGCATAGACACCGGAAAATGCAAACGCGAGCACAGCAGGCAGCATGCTGCGCAGGTAGGCTTTCATCATACGCTGTCTTCCTCCTCAAATCCTGTACGTAATGCATCAATAAGCTGTTTATAGGTACGCAGCATGACCGCGCGATCAGCGGGTGCAAGCTGTCTCATCGCCTTGCCCTCCCACTCATACATCGGTGCGACCTGTGTCTTGGCATACGCCAATCCGGATTCGGTCAGCCGTAATACCTTGGTGCGCTTATCCTCGGGTGACGGATGGCGCTCAAGATAGCCCTCTTTGACCAATCCGTCCACAATGGTGTGGATGGTCTGCTTGGGCAGATAGAGCCGATCCTGCAAACTGCGCAGCGTACACCCGGTCTTCTGCTGAAACCACAGCGCTTCCAGCACGGTCAGCCGATGGATGGACACCCCATGCGCACGACACCAGTCGGCATATACCTGATTGAGCTCACACCAGAGCTCATAATGTTCCATTACCTCTTCGTGCAGCATCACGCTTGTCCTCCTTATTTCGTCCGATTTCGGACTAATTCTATCATGTCCATCTGTCGCTGTCAATCGCTGTCTGCTTCTGGTTTTTGCGGCCATTTTCTGGTATACTGAAAGCATAAAAAGACTACGATAAGAGGGATACCCATGCAGGATGCACGCTATTATCATCACCCCGACGAGCGCAGCTTTGACGCGACCGTGACCGGGTGCCGCGCCTATAAGGACGGTTTGTTTGCCGTCACGCTGTCCGACACCCTATTCTACCCCGAAGGCGGCGGTCAGCCGGGCGATACCGGAACGCTTTCAGGCGTTCGTGTGACCGACACCCGCCTGTCCGGGGACGAAATCATTCATGTATGCGAGGCAGAACTGCCCGTCGGACAGACCGTACACGGTGAACTGGACTGGGAACGCCGGTTCCGGCACATGCAGTGCCACACGGGCGAGCACATTTTTTCGGGCATCGCGCACGAATTGTACGGCTGCAATAACGTGGGCTTTCACCTGAGCCGGGACTGTGTGACCATCGACTTTGACCGGGTTTTAACCCCCGAACAGCTGGCAGAGGTCGAACGACAGACCAACGAAGCGGTCTTTGCCGATGTGCCGACGATTATTTCCTACCCGGACGCAGACACGCTGCGCACACTGGATTACCGCAGTAAGAAAGAACTGACCGGCATGGTGCGCATCGTGGAAACCGGTGGACGGGATGTTTGCGCCTGCTGCGGCCTGCACGTCGCACGCAGCGGTATGGTCGGCTGCGTCAAGGTCGGCACCCAGACACCCCACCGCGGCGGTATCCGTCTGACTCTGCTCATCGGCTGGGATGCTGTGCGCGATTACGACCAAAAACAGAAGAGTGTCACCGAGATTTCGCACATCTTGTCAGCCAAGCCGCACGAGGTCGCACAGGCAGTCGAACTCATGGCATCGCGCAATGACCGCTATAAGGCTGAGGTCATTGCCCTGCATGAACAGATTTTCCGACTTAAAGCCGCATTATTGCCTAGTAATCAGGATCGGCTGTGGAGCTTTGCCGAGAACCTGTCTCCGGTTCAGATTCGCCAGTTTGCCGATATTCTGGCCAAACAGACCGGATGGGCAGCGGTATTCAGTGAGGCGCCGAACGGCGGATATCAGTACGCAATTTGCAGCCATAACGTGGACGTTCACCCCATCTGTAAGGAACTCAATCAGGCGCTGAACGGTCATGGCGGTGGCAAGCCTGCCGTCGTTCAAGGCGCTGTTCAAGCATCCCAGAGCCAAATCGAAACCTTCTGCCGGAATCTCTCGATTGATCTCCGCACCCAACACTAAAGTTTGGATCAAACCTTTTCAAAGGTTTGCAGGTTCTCAGGGCAGAGCCCTGAGTCGCCGTCCGCAGACGGCGAAATCCCCTTTTGATTTTCCCGTCCCCCGCAAGGGAAAATCAACTAAAACAAAAATGAAAACGCGACGCGCACGTCGCGTCATCCCCCGCGGCCATTGGCCGCTCATCAAAACCGTTTCCACTTTGGAAACGGTTTTTTCTCCCTCAATTCCCCCACCACGCACAAATCCTTTACAAATTGTGCCTTGATTTCCATATTTGTTTCTGCTATACTGTTTCAATCATAAAATCGATCAAGGAGAGAATTTGTATGAAAATCGCCATTTTATACGATAGCGCAACCGGAAATACCGCTTATTTGGCCGAAGCCCTGCACAAGGCTTACCCGGACGCTGTGCTGTGCACACCGGATACCTGCGCAGTGACTGACGCTGACTGCGTCCTGCTCGGCTTCTGGACGGACAAGGGCACCTGCTCGGACAAGCTCAAGGCTGTCCTGCCCCAGCTCGCCGGAAAGCAGGTATTCCTGTTCGGAACGGCTGGTTTCGGTGCATCCGACAGCTATTTCTCCCAGCTCATCGACCGCGTCAAGGCTGAACTGCCGGCTGACTGTCAGGTGATGGGCTGGTACATGTGTGCCGGTCGCATGGGCGAGGGTGTTCGCCGTCGCTATGAGCAGATGTGTGAGAACCCAGAGACCCGTGAAAAGGGTGAAATGCTGCTGCGCAACTTTGAGGCAGCGGCGGCGCATCCGAATGCGGATGATGCGACGGCGCTGGTAGAGCGCTGCCGGGCTGCGCTTGGGTAATGAAATATGTAATAAAGAAATACCGCTTGGAAACAAGCGGTATTTTTTGTATTGCGCGTCTGCGGACGCGCTTTTTTATTATTTTTTAGTTGAAACCCGGGGCGGACACCGGGTTTCAAAAGGGGAATTTCGCCGTCTGCGGACGGCGACGCAGGGCTCTGCCCTGAGAACCCGCAGCCTTTCGAGAAAGGCTGGCGAAAGCTTCCATATGGGTGCGGTGGTGATTACTGCATTTCGTAATAATGCGCGTAAATGCCATCCTTTTCGAGCAATTCATCATGGGTACCACGTTCCGCGATGCCATTATCCGCGACCACCAGAATTTCGTCCGCGCCGCGAATAGTCGACAAACGGTGTGCAATGGTAATCGTGGTACGATTCTTGGCCAGCTCGGTCAGGCTCTGCTGAATCCATCTCTCACTCTCGTTATCGAGTGCGCTGGTCGCCTCGTCCAGAATGAGGATGGGCGGATTTTTGAGGAACACACGCGCAATCGAAATACGCTGTTTCTGACCGCCCGACAGGCGTGTACCGCGCTCTCCCACGAAGGTATCGTAACCATCCGGCAGGCTCTGGATAAAGTCGTGAATGTTTGCCTTACGGGCAGCGTCCACGATCTCTTCCATACTCGCACCCGGTTTACCATAAGCGATGTTTTCGCCAATCGTACCACAGAACAGATACACGTCCTGCTGGACAATACCAATCTGGCTGCGCAGGCTTTCCAGTGTCAGTTCGCGCACGTCCTGACCGTCAATCGTGACTCTGCCGCCGGTGACATCATAAAAGCGCGGCAGCAGCGAGCAGATGGTGGTCTTACCGCTGCCCGAGGGGCCAACCAGTGCGATGGACTTTCCGGCCGGGATGGTAAACGACACATCGGTCAGCACCGGCGTATCGTCATCGCTGTAATGGAAGGATACATTCTCGTAGCACACCGTACCGCGCACGTTTTCCAACGGCTTTGCGTTCGGTGCGTCCTCGATGTCGGGTTCGGTGTCCATGACCGCGCGGAATCGACGGAAACCGGACAGACCCTTCTGCATCATCTCGGTCAGCTCGACCAAAATCTGAATGGGGCTGATGAAAATACCGATGTACAGGGCGTACATGGCAAGGTCGGAAGCCTGCATCTGTCCCTTGGCAATCAGGTAACCGCCAAACACCAGCGTAACCAGATACATCATGCCCTGGAAGAACAGATTGCTGCTCATAAATCCGCCCATGCAGCGGTAATTTGCCTGCTTGGAGGTCAAAAAGGCATGATTGCTCTGGCGGAACTTATCGCGCTCGATGTTCTCGTTTGCAAACGACTGCACGACGCGAATGCCGGACAGGGTATCCTGCAAGCTGGCGTTGACATCACCAATCTTGCGTCGGTTGTCCAGAAAAGTCTCCTGCATACGGCGATTCTGGCGCAAGGAGAAAGCAAACATGAGCACGACAAGAATGATCAGCGGGATGGCAAGCCGCCAGTTAATCAGGAACAGGAATACAAATGAGCCGATGATCTTAACAAGCGAAATAAACAGGTTTTCCGGGCCGTGGTGGGCAAACTCCGAGATGTCGAACAGGTCGGACACCAGTTTACTCATCATCTGACCGGAATTATTCTGATCATAATAGGAGAACGACAGCTTCTGATAGTGGTCAAACAGCTGCTGACGCATGTCGCGCTCCATATTCGCGCCCATCATGTGACCCTGATAGCTGACGTAATATTTGCACGCACTCTGCACAACATACATCAAAAACAGGCCGATGCCGATGGGCATGAGCGCCTTGAGAATAACCGCACCCGGCTGGGTAAACAGCGTACCGGTCAGCGTGCGCAGGATCTGCGGATAAGCCAGGTCAATGAGGCTGATGACCATCGCGCAGATGAGGTCAAAGAAAAAGACCGCGCGATAGGGTTTATAGTATCGGATAAATGATTTTAAAGTATCCACGCAAAAACTCCTTTCGGTAATTTGGTTGCAAAACGCAGCAAAACAGCCTCTCTTGCTCGTGCAAAAGAGGCTGAAAGCGCGTCGTTTCCGGACGGATACGATTCTTAGCCCTCGTACTCGTCTTCGTTTTCCCAGTTGTGCCAAACAGACTGTACGTCGTCAACCAGAGGGCACGCCCTCTGGAAGGAGAACTGATTTTGCTTTATAAATCAAGCATTTTCAAGGCTTACGCTATCCTAAAATTGCTATACTGTATTTTTAGTATGTCATAATGGAAATGATCAGATAAAGCATAACATATTTTGTCGTAGAGAGCAAGATATTATTTCTCTTGCTCTATCTTGTTCTTGAATTTTGCACTTCCGTGTCCAGTATGCTCTGATAGTTTCTGTTTGCATTCATGGGAAACTTCACCTGTTGTTAAATCCGTTACCACTTCTTCGTACCAGTCATTTTCTCTATCAATCAGTTTATATCGTCTGACTGGTGTACCATTATCACCTCTGACTGTTTTCTTGTTTGTCCATTCCCAAATATTCTTCTTCTTTCCTGTCAAGTGTGGCTTTTTCCCTCTCATTTCTGTTACTTCAAACGGAATATCCAGAGTTGACTTTACAGAAAAATATATTTCTTTCTTCTTTGAACCACATTTCGGACAGGAGTCTAATTCATCCGTGTAAATACTGCCGCAATCTCTGCACACAACTTCATTCATTGTATCTGCCCTCCATCATACCGACTAACTTATAAAAACTAGTACGCTTTGTCCCCGTCTGCTCCATAGCAACCTTTGCGGTAATCTCTCCTGCTTTCCAAGAGCGGTAAATCTCATTCCAATTCGCAGGAAATGTAATTGCCGGACGACCTAGCTTTTTTCCCTTTTGCTTTGCTGCCTCAATTCCCTCAGCTTGCCTTTTGCGGATGGTCGCACGCTCTTGTTCAGCAATCGTACCTAACACTTCAATCAGAATATTGTTAACCATTTCAAAAACCCACTCCTGCCCCTCAGGTAAATCCATCATCGTTGTCGGCAGGTCAATCACTTTCAAGCGAATACCGTTTTCTTTGAAATAGCGCAATTCATTGTAAATATCTGCTTTATTGCGGCTTAATCGATCAAGTGACTTTACAACAAGGGTATCTCCACGCCGCAGCATGGCATTTTTAAGCGCTTGATACCCTGTTCTCTCTAGGTCTTTACCACTTTCCTTATCGGTGATAATCTCCCGCTCGCTTGCTCCAAGAGTCTTGAAAGCAGCAATCTGACGATCAAGGTTTTGTTCCTTACTTGATACTCTGGCATAATAGTAGGTACGGCTGTCCATGTTCGCATCCCCCTTTGTTCATCTGTTCATATTGTATCATTTATATTCGTAAAAATCAATATATTTACGAATATATTTGTAAATCATTTTTCATGTTTTGCGAACAATAAATAAGTGCTGTTTTTCTATATTTGCAAATGTGTACCTTTGCGAACAAATAAAAATGGAGCGGACTTACGCCCGCTCTCATGATATTATTTTAAGCTCGCTTATACTCACACTCAAACGTAGAGCCATCCAAGAATGTAAGCACAATATGCAGTCTGCCCTGTTCTGTTAAAACCACATCAACATCGCTTTTCCCAGATAGTGTTATTAGTCTTCCCCAAAACTCAATTCGATTGTTAGTGTCATCGTTAATATACGTAGCATAATCAAATGATATTGGTGTACCATTGATGTAAATTGTAAGTGTTCTATCCCACCCCCACCACTGGTCTACCGGCTTTCTGCTCATATCAGTTTTGATAATTGAGCAATTTCCACCATTGGAGGAAATCATGCTCAATGCTCGTGCATCACCAGACACATATTCCCATTGAGTATTGCAAAACTGCTCATAAATATAGACCGATTTTTCAAAGCTAGCTAACCGTTTTGCATACTGATTTGTATCAAATATCTTGCGTGCTGCTTCTATATCATCATCTGTTACTTCTTCAACATAAAATACTTCATCAATTGCATCCATTTCGACTTTTAATTGTTGGGCCATTTGAATGCTATCTTCATATCCCTCCGCAATAGAAAAATACTCCAAAATTGTGTTATAATCATCCAAAGTTCCAGTATCATTTAAAATTGAGAGCGCAGTATCATACGCTGTTTTTTTTATTTCATCTACCTGCTCCTCACTATTTTTATAATTTCCAAGTGCTTCGAATCCAGCGATAGCCGTTTTATATTCCTCCAATCGGGCGGGATGAAATGTTTCGGAATTGGCGGAAATTTCATGTTGCATTGCTTCGTTATACGCAGCTTCCTTTTGAGAATTATTTAATGCAAAATGCGCACCTATTGCGGCAACAATCGCTATAACTGCAATAATAATTGTATTTCTGATTCTCTTTACTTTTTTTACTGCAGCCTTTTGTTCAGCCTCTATACGCGCTTGATTTGCCATCTCTATGCATTTCTGTTGCATAGACTCTGCATCTTTATAGCCTAAAATCTTTATAAAACTTGCTGCTGCCTCTTTGAACGCAGATTCTGTTGTCGCATTCTTCATGCGATTACAAGCGCTAACATAGATGCCTTGTAGCCGTTCATTCTCGTTGCGATCTTTGATATGCTCAATACAGCTGCTCAAAACTTGCTTTACTGATTCGTCTGCGTAGCGCATCACCTTTTGGTAATTTACTTTTCCGTCAAAGGGTTCTGCCTTGTCTTTAAGCTCCTCTTGATGTTGTACACGAAGCTCGGCCATCAATTTGTAAAGATAAGCCGTTCCGTTCTCTGGTTCGGTATCCAAGACATAGTCGCAATACGCATTAGCACTTGCCCAATCCTTGTCCTCTAATAACAGCTTAGCTCGCGTTAGTAGATTCTCTGTTGTTGCGTTGCTATTGATAGCAATCTGTGCCTTCGAGAAACTTTCTTGCGTCTTGTATTTTTCCAATTCCTCTTCCGAAATGTCTTCACAGTCTAGAGAATGACATTGAGGACATTGGTTTCTATTAACACGCTTACGATCAATATTTTCACTTCTATCAGCAAAATACTTTCTATGGAACACCGTACCACCAAACGCACTTGCAATCTGCCCAACTGCGTTAATACCACCCATAAGATTGTTTGCTGCATCTTGTTTTAAGTCATCGTCAGTATAGCACCAAATTTTTCCACATACCTTACATCTTTTTCTATACTCCATACTCTCACTCTCTACGGTTAAGTACATATCCCGCCACACTAACAACTGCTTCATACTCACATGTATAACGGGAAACAGTGTTCAGGCTTTGTCCCATTTTTTGCTACAACTTTGAACGATCTAAACTTCTAAATATGGCTACCATATCAATTCTTTTTTGATTTGTGTAGCACGTACAGGCATTATTTAACTCCTGCTTTCTTAGCTTCTTCCTCCAGAATTTTCTTGGCGGTTCCGGGAGAGATAGTCTTTTTCCCTCTTGCGACCTTTGCATTGCTCTGAGTAATCAAACGATTATCAGTATCAGCCATAGCGGTTTCATAGGATTTTTTGATACGGTCAAGGGCTTTCACGGGCTTTGCACCGTATTTTTCAAGACGCTCATTGTCCTCTGCGATTTTCTTGAAGAAGTTGTCCGGGATGATGATAATGTCCCGCTCCAGATCGATGGTCACACGCATTTTAAATACCTCCCAATAAAACACATAAATTCGTCAAAATTAACATTTTTATACACTTCATCTTACACCTGTATATATATATATATATATATAGTCAATAGATCTATGGAAATAATGAATTTTCTCCGATTTTATCCAAATACATAGAAATTGGGTCAATTTAACTGCATTTCAATAAATTTTATTAAAATATAGTTAAATTTAATATATTTTATTGTACTCTTGTAAAATATCGCAAATTTTATTGTAACAATGACGGATAAAACAAAAATCTGCTCCATAAGAGCAGCCTCCACACTTTTCTGCTATCCCACCCCAAAGTTTTTATATTCCCAATATATACCCCCTATACCCGCTCGAAAGCATACAGGCTTTCTATATAGCGATCCTTTTTGTTTTTATATAAAAAATATTATAAAATATATATAGAAAGTAAGAAAAATATGCTTTCTGATATTATTTATATTAAGGAGATGTGAAATTGTACAAGTATCATAATAACGACTTTTTCAATTACTTAACCAAAGGGTTAGACAATAAACTACAAGCACAACTGAACTATATGTATTCCCGCGCTCGTATGGCAGATGAATTGAATCGTCGTCGTGAAATAGAGCAGATGAAAAAGGAAATCACAGAAGACGTAATGTCTCGCATCAATATCCGTTTGGAGGATGAAGCATTGAAGAAGTTACAGGATATGCTGAATGATCTTGGAAAATAAGGAGGATACCCCATTATGCCGACCACCGTCCCCAACCAACGAATGGTGCGCGTTCATCGTGAGCGCGTTACCTCAGACTTTCTCGGTATCAAAAACGAAAACTGGCAAGCAGCGTCTCGTGAACTTGGCGCTCATGCTTTGCGATTATATCTCTATCTCGCAGCCAACGCAGACAACTACACATTTGCCCTGTCTCCTGCCGCACTTGCGCGTGATATTGGTATGCCTCGCTCCACCTATCACGATCAATTCCACAAATTAGTTGATCTTGGCTACCTTGTCCAAACAAACGGGAATACATATGACTTCTATGAAGTACCACGGCGCTCGGAAAACAGTATGACCTCCGACGGACAGAATAGTTCCAATAGCGAACAGATTGATCCGCCAGAAAATATAGAAATAAATAAAAATACAAAAATAGATATAATAAATACTGTACAGGAGCAAAATATTGCTCCTGTACACAACAAGTTCGTGTTTTAAGGAGAAAAAATATGACAATAGATAAAATGATTTCTAATATTGAAGCAATTATGGATTAGACTTTGCATGACCGAGATGTTCAAAATTATAGCGAATTAATGTACGCAGCATACAACCTATGGGCATTGCTGTATTATGATATGAATTGTGAATATCCATCCCACGAGCCACCAAAGGAGGATACCTTTGACTTTTGAAGAAAAGATGTACCAATCTTTGAAGCGCAAGGGGTTATCCGCAAAATTTGAGCATCCCGGCATTTACTGCATCCTTTTGGATGGCACGCCCGTTTATATCGGTAAGAGCCTCAATATGCTCCGACGCATGGCATAGCACTATGTTCAAATGGCAAACCCCAAAGAGCACAAATATAAAATACTCACTCAGGCTACGCAGCGTGGTCATACAATCCGATTCTCGGTATTGTATTCCACTACAACAAGCCCACAACATACACTGAAAGAAAAACTTGGCGAGCGGGAGGGATATTTTATCCGCGCCCTACGCCCTCCGCTCAACTATCAGATACCCAAATCAGATAACTGGAAATCTTACGATATAAACCCCATTGCGCAGACAATTTCACTGACTGATCTACTGGAAAGAGGCAACCGCATTTGATACGATTGCCTCCCGCTCGTTTTGTCAAACCTCGTCGGTATTCATTATGCAACGACTAGAGATTCATCAAAACGCTATTTTGTTTTGCAATTTGGATAATATCATTGTCTCGCAAACTGTTCAAATAAGTCTGTGTAATTTGAATGTTCTCGTGCCCCAATAGTCGAGAAATGGTATAGAGGTCAGTTCCCATTTTAATCTGCTGCTGCGCAAAGAAATGGCGGCAAGTGTGAGGCGATACGCGGATACCTTCAATACCCGTTCCGTAGCGTTTTATGATGTGTTCTACCGCGCTATTGGTCAGCTGTCGCCCGTGAAAGGATAAAAAGTAATAATCATCGGTATTCTTTAGTGCAAAATACTCTACTGATACAATATCATATTTCATGAATGCCTTCCGCAGGATAGGTGTGATAGGCACGACCCTTTGCTTATGATTCTTACCGTTTATAATAATAAAATCTTCATGTATATCCGACTTCTGAATACAGCATAACTCCCAGCACCGTATCCCTGTCTCAAATAAGGCTGTCAGAACCGCTGTATCGCGCACATGGATAAAATCATATCCTTTACAGGATTGAAGCATAGAACGCACATGAGCGGGCGTAAAGGCTCTAATAACCGCTTTATCTTGCTTGCACCACTTGAAGTTTTTCTTCGTGTTAAAGCCGCCGTATCCTTCATCAAAACAGTACTGAATAAACGACTTTACCACTTTCAGAAGACCGTTGATATAGCTGCCCTTTCTCCCCTTACTACTCATGTACAGCGAGAATTGCCGTACCACTGCAAGTGACAAATCTTCTACCTCTTGGGTATGTGCTTCTTCCTCACAAAAACGCAAAAAGAGATTGAGGTTATTCCGATAACTCCGAATTGTCTTCGGCGTAAACTTTCTAACCTCAATCTCTATTAAATACTCTCTTATGGCGGTGCTGATTTTCATAATTTTCCTCCTCTTGTATTTCACAATTGAAGGATAGACGTATGTCACAAGAAATCCAACGTATATCATAATAAATCTCTGATTCGTTGAATTTTTTGCTGTTTACCTCAAAAATCAGCGTGTTTTACATTAGCCCTCGTACTCGTCTTCGTTTTCCCAGTTGTGCCAAACAGACTGTACGTCGTCGTTGTCCTCGAGGTTATCGAGCAGCTTGCGCATCTTCTCCATATCCTCAGCAGACTCCAGACGGATGTAGTTCTGCGGAACCATCTCGATCTCGGCCTCGATGAAGGTCAGGCCCTGGCCCTCGAGTGCCTCACGAACGGTACCGAAATCAGTGGGAGAGGTGTAAATGGTGAAGGTCTGCTCGTCGGCCTGGAAGTCCTCAGCACCGGCATCCAGTGCCAGCATCATAACCTCGTCCTCGTCCTTGTCGAGCTCTTCACGGTCAACGATCATAACGCCCTTCTGGTCGAACTGCCAGCCGACACAGCCGGTTGCGCCCATGCCTGCGCCGAACTTATCGAGCAGGTGACGCACATCAGCTGCGGTACGGTTACGGTTATCGGTCAGAGTCTCGACGATAACAGCGACACCGCCAACGCCGTAGCCCTCGTAGTTGATTGCCTCGTAATCGACGTTGCCATTTGCGCCCGAGTACTTGTCAAGCATACGCTTGATGTTGTCGTTGGGCATGTTGTTTGCCTTTGCCTTTGCGATGACGTCGCGCAGGCGGCCATTGATATCGGGATTGGGCGAGCCGCCTTCCTTGATGGCGATCGCCATTTCACGGCCGATCTTGGTGAAGATCTTGGCCTTCTTTGCATCATTTGCGCCCTTACGCTTGGCAATATTATGCCACTTGGAATGTCCGGACATTGTATCGATACGCTCCTTATTCATGTAATGTTATCCTTTAGGATTTTATCAAATATTTGGATGCTATGCAAGGGTTCCGGCAAAAAATTATTGCATAATCCGGTAAGAAGCCGCCCATACTACGGGTGAACCAATCGAAAAGAGGTGATTTTGATGTCTAAGAATCCTAAGGCAGCAAACCAGAAGTCCAGCCAGCAGTCCACGCAGAAGAAGACCGAGTCCTGCACCAATCAGAACGGTATGTCTTCTTCCAACCAGAACGGCATGAATTCTTCTAACTGCCGATAACGTGAAAGAGAGCCCGCGCGGTGTGCATCCGTGCAGACCGTGTGGGCTCTCGATTACTTATGCTTTGGGCTGTGCAATGACGTCATAGAGCGCGTTGATGCGCTCATAGCGGCCTTTGAGGTACAGCCAGCCGAACAGGGCTTCGAGCGCGGTAGCGTACGCGTACTCGGCCTTGGACGCGGCCTTGGGCACGCCGTGCACCTTGGTATTGCGCGCGCGGCGGAAGACGTCGGACTCCTCCTCGGTCAGCATCGGCAGAATCTTCTGCGCCGCTTCGTACTGTGCCGAGGCGCGCACGAGCGCGACCGTATGGCTGTGCAGATTGCGTGCGGTGGTCAGTCCCCCGGTGACCAGGCGGCCGCGCGTCAGAAGCTCATAGACGCAGTCACCGACATGTGCCAGTGCGAGCGAGGACAGACGGCCAATATCGGCGTCGTCCATGGTAAAATGCAGGTAATCGTTCAAATTCCATGCCCTCCTTTGGGTCGTTACCATTATACCGTATCCCAGGGCAAAAAGAAAGAGGTCTGCCGCAGCAGACCTCTTTTCACTTTGCAGATTTCAGGGACGAAAATTACTCGCCCTTGGGTGCCTCTGCTGCCGGAGCAGCCTCAGCAGCCTTGGCTTCAGCCGTAGCCTGTGCCGCAGCTCTAGCCTTCTCGGCCTGTGCCTTCATCATGGCATCGAACTTTTCCTTCTCTTCCTTGGTCGGGATGGGTTCGATTGCATTCTTCGGGCAAGCCTTGGTGCACATCTTGCAGTTCTTGCACTTGTCATAGTCGATGACTGCGACGTTGTTGACTACATGGATGGCATCGAACTTACAGGTCTTTTCGCACTTCATGCAGCCGATGCAGGCATTGGTGCAGACCTTCATTGCCTGAGCGCCCTTGTCGTGGTTCATGCAGTTGACGTGAACCTTCTTGGACTTGGGAACCAGATCAATGAGCTTCTTCGGGCAAGCAGCAACGCACTTGCCGCAGGCAACGCACTTCTCAGCATCTACGACAGCCTTGCCGTCTACGATGTGGATGGCATCAAATGCACATTCCTTTACACAGGAGCCCAGACCCATGCAGCCGAATGCACATTCCTTGGGGCCGTTTGCAACGCGCATTGCAGCGTTGCAGTCCTGAAGACCCTCGTACTTTGCCTTGTCGATCGCATTGCAGCCACCGTTACAGTGAACGTGTGCGACCTTGGGCTCAGCGGTGTCCGCCTCAACGCCCATAACCTCAGCGATCTTGGCAGCAGCCGCAGCGCCGCCGACCGGGCAGCCGTTAACCGGAGCCTTGCCCTCAACGATTGCAGCAGCCAGACCGTCACAGCCCGGGTAACCGCAGCCGCCGCAGTTTGCACCCGGCAGGCAGTCACGCACGAGCGGTACGCGCTCGTCGACCTCGACGGCGAACACTCTCGCCGCGATACCGAGCAGCAGCGCGAACACGACGCCCATGACGAACAGCACGAGCACCGCGGAAACAATATTCATAGTATCCATTATTCTCGATTCCTCCCTCGCTTACTTGAAGACCTGCAGGCCGGAGAAGCCCATAAAGGACATAGCCAGCAGAGCAGCGGAAACCAGCGCAATCGGGAAGCCCTCGAAGCACTTGGGGCACTTGGAGGTCAGATCCAGACGCTCACGGATGGAGGCGAACAGAACGATCGCCAGCGTGTAGCCGACACCAGCGGCAACGCCGTAAACAACCGAGCCGATGAAGGAGTATCCGTTGTCGATGTTGCTGATTGCAGCACCCAGTACGGCGCAGTTGGTGGTGATCAGAGGCAGGAAGATGCCGAGCGCGGAGTACAGCGCAGGCATGGACTTCTTCATGAACATCTCAACGAACTGTACGAGCGTTGCGATAACCAGGATAAATGCAATGGTCTGCATGTAGCCCAGGTTCAGGGGGTCCAGGATGAAGTACTGGACAGCCCACGATACAGCCGAAGCCAGCGCCATGACGAAGATAACCGCCATGCCCATGCCGACTGCGGTATCGGTCTTCTTGGATACGCCGAAGAACGAGCAGCAGCCAAGGAACTGAACCAGGATGTAGTTATTGACCAGGATCGCGGCGATTGCCAGCGACAGAATATCGGTCAGGCCCATAGAAGCAGGTAATGCAATAGACATTTACTTGCCCTCCTTTCCGGACATGATCTTCTGAATTGCAGCCAGGATAAAGCCCATGACCAGGAAGCCGCCTGCGGGCAGGATCATCATGGTTGCAGGATAGTCCACCAGGCCGGGGATCTGGATGCCCTTGTCGCCGATGATACCAGCAGCGATGGTGCCAGCGCCCAGCAGCTCACGGAAGAAGCCCATGAGTACCAGAGCGAAGGTGAAGCCCAGACCCATGCATACGCCGTCGAGCGCAGAGGGCAGAACCTTGTTCTTAGAAGCATATGCTTCTGCACGGCCGAGAATGATACAGTTTACAACGATCAGAGGCAGGAACAGACCGAGGGAAGCTGCCAGAGACGGGATGTATGCGTTGAGCAGCATCTGAATCAGGGTAACAAAAGTTGCGATGATGGAGATGAATGCTGCAATACGGATCTTATCCGGGATGAACTTACGCAGCAGCGAGATAACCACGTTCGAGCAGATCAGAACGACGGTTGCCGCCGCGCCCATGCCGATTGCGTTGGACAGCGAGGTGGTCGTTGCCAGCGCAGGGCACAGACCGATGGTCTGCATGAATACCGGGTTGTCGAGAAGGACGCCGGCTTTCAAACGTTCTGTAAATTTCATAGTGTGCTAGCCCTCCTTCTTAACCCAGCGTCGCAACGTATGCGGCTGCGGTGTTGACGCCGTCGGTGACAGCGCGCGAGGTGATGGTCGAACCGGTGATGGCGTTGATGGTACCGCCGTCCTTGGTAACCTGCAGCTGACCGTCAGCCGGCTGGCCCTGGTACTGCTTGATCCACTCAGGATCGGTCTGGGACTTTGCGCCGAGGCCCGGGGTCTCGCCGTGTGCGGTGACCTTTGCACCTGCTACGGTGCCGTCGGTGCTGATACCAACGATCATGGTCAGCTCACCGCCGAAGCCCTTGGGGTTGACCTGTACGCAGTAGCCTGCGTCCTGGCCATCAACGGTTGCCTTGTAAACGCCGGAGATGGCAGCAGCCGAACGGCCTGCCGGCAGGGTAACGCCTGCGGCTGCGACGTCCTCTGCGCTCAGAACGACGCCGAGGTCTTCAAACTCTGCGCCCGGAATGATCTCTTCCATTGCAGCGTTACGGGTGTTAATGTCATTCTGCTCGATGAGCGGCGCGGTAACCTGATTGACTACGCCCAGAAGCAGTGCACAGACAAAGGTGATCAGGCCCAGTACAACGATCAGGCGGCCAATGCCTTCGCCCTTTTTGGTTTCGCTCATAATTACTTGGCCTCCTTCTTATCCAGTGCATAGCCGAACTTGCGCGGATGCGTCTTCTTGTCGATGACCCAAACGAGCGTGTTCATCAGCAGGATGGAATACGATACGCCCTCCGGCAGACCGCCGAAGTAACGGATGAATACGGTCAGCAGGCCGCAGCCAACGCCGAAGATAATCTGACCCTTCGGGGTGACCGGGCTGGTAACGTAGTCGGTTGCCATGAAGATGGCGCCCAGCATCAGACCGCCGGACAGCACCTGGCTGAGCATCCACTCGAAGTGACCCTGTCCGCCGAGCGGGAAGATAAAGGTCAGAACAGCAACGGTCAGGATGTACGCGGCCGGAATGTTGATGGAGATAACCTTTCTCCATACCAGATATGCGCCGCCGATGATGAGGGCGAGTGCCGAGGTCTCACCGATAACGCCGCCGGTCTGGCCGAGGAACAGGTCGAGGAAGTTTGCGTCAGGCAGTGCACCGTTCTTAAGCTGTGCAAGAGGGGTAGCGGTCGAGATCGCATCGGTAACGGTCACGTTGCCGAACAGCGGGAGCTCTGCGCCTGCGCGGGTCCAGGTGGTCATGAGTGCCGGCCAGGAAGCCATCATAAATGCACGGCCAGCCAGTGCCGGGTTCATGAAGTTCTTGCCGATACCGCCGAACAGCATCTTAACGATGATGACGGAGAACGCACCGCCGATGACCGGCATCCAGATGGGCGCCGAAACCGGTACGTTGAAGGCAAGCAGGATGCCCGTAACGACAGCGGACAGGTCGCCGGTCGTGCCCGGCTGGTGGAGCAGCTTGTTGTACAGCCACTCAAAGAAAACACAGGAAATAACGGTTGCCACCGTGATCACCAGCGCACGTGCGCCGAAGGTGATGACAGCCACGACCAGTGCGGGAAGCAGGGCCAGGCACACATCAGCCATCAGGCTTCTGGTATCATCGGCCGCCTTGATATGCGGCGAGGAGGTGACAACGACTTTGCTCAGATCATACATCAGTTTTTACCCCCTTACTTCTTCTCGGCTTCAGCCTTCGCCTTTTCAGCGTCAGCCTTTGCCTTCTCAGCCGCACGCTTGGCCTGGATCTTGCTCTTGGTCAGGCGGAACTGTGCAACCAGCGGAATACGAGCCGGGCAGACGTATGCGCAGGAACCGCACTCGATGCAGTCCATTGCACCGCACTTGACGCTCTCGTCGAGGTCGTTTGCCTTGCCGTAAACATTCATGTAAATGGGCAGCAGGTGCATGGGGCATGCCTCGATGCACTTACCGCAGCGGATGCACTGCGGATCGGCAACGCGCTTGTCCTCGTCCTCGCAGAATGCCAGGAATGCGTTGGTGCCCTTGAAGACCGGGATTTCCAGAGAGAACTGTGCAACACCCATCATCGGGCCGCCCATGAGCAGCTTGTTCGGTGCAGCCTTGAAGCCGCCGCAAGCGTCGATCAGCTTCTCAACCGGCGTACCGATGCGAACCTCGAGGTTCTTGGGGGTCGCAACTGCCGAACCGGAAACGGTGACGATACGGCGAACGACCGGCATACCGGTGGTAAAGCGGCGATAGATTGCGCCGGTGGTGTCCACGTTAAATACTGCGCAGCCTGCGTCAGCCGGCAGCTTGCCCGACGGTACTTCACGACCGGTGCAGGCATTGATGAGCTGCTTCTCTGCGCCCTGCGGGTACTTACACTTGAGCGGATACAGATGCAGACGCGGATCGTCCTTAATCAGTTCCTCGATCTTGGCGAACGTGTCCTGCTTGTTGATCTCGATGCCGATGATACCGGTCTGCGCACCGATGATGTCACACAGCATCTTCAGGCCGCCGACAACCTCTTCGGGACGCTCGAGGAGCAGACGATGGTCGCTCGTGATGTAAGGCTCACACTCGGCAGCGTTTACGATAACCGTATCCGCAACACCGATGGCACCCTTAATCTTGACGTGGGTCGGGAACGTTGCACCGCCATGACCGACCATACCAGCCGTCCAGATGAGGTTGATGCGCTCATCATTGGTCATGGATGCGAAATCGTAGGGATGCACCGACTCATGCAGGCGATCCTCGCCGTCATTCTCGATGACGATGGACATGACCTTGCTGCCGTTGGGATGCAGACGCGGCTCTACCGCGACGACCTTACCGGAAACGGTCGCATGAACCGGAGCGCTGACGAAACCGCCGGCTTCCGCGATCATCTGACCCATGTCAACGATGTCACCCTTCTTTACAATCGGCTTGGCCGGAGCGCCGATGTGCATGGATACCGGCAGGATTACCTGCTCGGGAGCGGGCATCGCCTCGATGGGCTTGGTGTTTGTTGCAGCCTTAAATCCGGGGTCAGAATGTGTGCCCGGATGAATGCCGCCACGAAACGTGTACACCATTAAGATTCACCTCTCCAAATATTTTGTGTACTTCCACGGGCGTGCAGGCCGGAAATGCCACCGGCTCGCACGCCCGTTTCGTTTGCTTTACCTCTCCATCCCCCGACAATGCGCGGAATCCGAGAAGATGATATCTCGTAATATCACAACTTAGATTATACTAAGAAAACCCCATAAGAATCAACTGTTTTAATCAAAAAACTTCAATAAAATACCGTGGTTTACCCCCTCAAAGTGTTAACCACGGCAAACAATTCGTCAATTTTCACAAGAATGCCGCAAAAAATCGCCTTCCGGCCTGTTCGCAGCCCTCCAAATAAAAAATCCCGCATCCGTACCGAATGCAGGATTGAATCCGTGTATACGCACAAAACTTCATGCTGTGCCCATTGATTACAGGACAGAGAGTTCGGTTTCCTCGAGCGGGTAGCCGTCCTCGACGAACTTCGGCGCGCGCAGAATGGCCGGGTCTTCGGGCAGATCGTCCGCAATCGTCACGCGCACGGCCTTGCCCTCGGGTGCACCGACCAGAGACACGCCGCCGCCGTGACGCATGGCAATCTCGCACACGGTCGGCAGTCCCAGACCGGGCGTATGTCCCTCGATGACCGGCGGCAGTCCGCTTGCCGTGCCCACACGCGCACTGGCTGTGCACAGCGCCTGGAACGCTTCCTCAGACAGCACCATACCATCGTCGGCCACCTCAAACCAGACGTGTCCGGGTGCACCGCCCCAGCGCACGGTGATCTGACTGACACCGGGTGCCAAAATCGCATTGGTTAATAGATGATAGAGCGCCATGCGGATGCCGTCCATCTCGCACACTGCGGTCAGATATCGGCCTTCCAGCTCGATCGGGATGGTCGTGCAGCGCGCGGCAAAGCGTACCGTGTCCGCGCACAGTGCACCGATCTCACAGCGCTGCATGGTGCGCGGCAGCGTGGTTCTGCCGTCGAGCTGCTCAATCTCATGCAGCAGACGGCACATGCGCAGCACCGACTTCTGCCGTGCACGCGGCTCGTCCAGTGCTAAAACGGACAGCGCCGCTCGCAGCCTCTGTTCTACCAGCTGGTCGCGCAGCAGCGGACCGGTCTGTGTTTCGGGTTCTATATATATGAGATGACCTTCCGGTCCCGGACAGATGGTAATGGTCACCGTGTGCCCGTCGATCACGTCGCGCGTGCGCATGGTCTCCCCGCGCGCGATGGCGATACGCACCGTGCGCGCAGCCAGCTCACCGAGCACCTCGTAGATCGGCCGCAGCGCGGGCTGACCCAGCAGATCTTCCGCCCGGTCGGTCTGCGCAATAATGCGCCCGGCATCGTCCACCCGGACAAACGCACGGTCGGAGGCATCGAGCGCGTCGAGCATCTGCCGGACAGACCATTCCTGCCCATCCAGAAAATCTCTGAAATCCATATCCAGTTTTCCTCCAAGATTTTTGGCATCCCGCGCACCGCACAAAAATAAAAGGTCATTTTTGTGCAACTTGAATATGCGCATTTTATGCACTATTTTTGCGTAATATTTGGGTAAATTGATTACGTTGATACTATTATAACACGGGCGCTGTGTAGTTTGCAAAGAATATCCTGGAATTTGGCGGCCAAATTTGACAAATCTTTCACATAACAGGGATTGCGAAAAGTCGGGGGTGTGTTGTATAATAATTTCGGCAATGTTGAATACTTGGATTGTTAATAGGAGGAATATTGCAATGGCTATCAAAGTAGGTATCAACGGTTTTGGCCGCATCGGTCGTATGGTTTTCCGCGCTGGTCTGAAGAACCCGAACATCGAGTTCGTCGCAGTTAACGATCCCTTCATGACCCCCGACTACATGGCATACATGCTCAAGTATGACACCATGCATGGTCGTTACGACGGCACCATCGAGTACACCGACGACGCTATCATCGTTGACGGCAAGAAGGTTCAGTTCTTCGCTGAGATGGACCCCAAGAACATTCCGTGGGGCAAGGTTGGCGCTGACTACGTGGTTGAGTCCACCGGCGTTTTCCTGACCAAGGAGAAGGCTCAGGCTCACATCGACGGCGGTGCTAAGAAGGTTATCATGTCTGCTCCTTCCAAGGACGACACCCCGATGTTCGTTATGGGTGTTAACCAGGACGCTTACACCAAGGACATGACCTTCGTTTCCAACGCTTCCTGCACCACCAACTGCCTGGCTCCGATCGCTAAGGTTCTGGACGAGGCATTCGGCATCACCGAGGGCCTGATGACCACCGTTCACTCTGCTACCGGCACCCAGAAGGTTGTTGACGGCCCGTCCAAGAAGGACTGGCGCGGCGGCCGTGCTGCTACCGGCAACATCATCCCGTCTTCCACTGGTGCTGCTAAGGCTGTTGGCAAGGTTTACCCGAAGCTGAACGGCAAGCTGACCGGTATGTCCATGCGCGTTCCGACCCTGGACGTATCTGTTGTTGACCTGACCTGCAACCTGGCTAAGCCCGCTAAGTACGAGGACATCTGCGCTGCTATGAAGGCTGCTTCTGAGAAGCCGCTGTCTGAGGGCGGTCTGAAGGGCGTTCTGGGTTACACCGACGAGGACGTTGTTTCTTCCGACTTCCTGGGCGATCCCCGCACCTCGATCTTCGACGCTAAGGCTGGCATCCAGCTGACCGACACCTTCGTAAAGGTTGTTTCCTGGTACGACAACGAGTGGGGCTACTCCAACAAGCTGCTGATGCTCATCGAGCACATGGCTGAGGTTGACGCTAAGTAAGTTCCTCCCGACAATCGATTTTTCAAAA
Source organism: Butyricicoccus pullicaecorum (assembly GCF_002160355.1). Taxonomy (NCBI): domain Bacteria; kingdom Bacillati; phylum Bacillota; class Clostridia; order Eubacteriales; family Butyricicoccaceae; genus Butyricicoccus; species Butyricicoccus pullicaecorum. The sequence continues at coordinate 61,333 of NZ_NFKK01000008.1, read as the reverse complement.
GGCGCTTCCGCTGGGAGCGCCTTTTTATCGTCTCTCTCCCCGGCGTACGCAAAAATCTGCCGGTCTGTCTCACTTTTTCATATCTTTCGGAGGCCTCCATGCGCTATCATTCCCTGCGCGCATTCGTCCACGGAGAACCGGTTCTGTCCGCCTCCTTGGTCTGCGCGGTCATCTCCATGTTTTTTGCGCCGCCTTCCGCGGCTTATCTTGGTTACATAGACACCCGCGTGCTCATCCTGCTGTTCTGCCTGATGGCAGTCGTGTCCGGTATGCAGAAATACGGTGTGTTCGACCTGCTCGCGCAAAAGCTGCTCGCCGGACGGCACGCGCTGCGCACCATCGTCCTGCTCCTGACCCTTCTGCCCTTCTTTACCTCCATGGCCATCACAAACGACGTCGCGCTCATCACCTTCGTCCCCTTCGCCATTCTGGTACTCGGTCTGGTCGGTCAGCGCGCGCTGCTCATCCCGGTCATCGTCCTGCAAACGGTCGCGGCAAACCTCGGCAGTATGGTCACACCGGTCGGCAACCCGCAAAACCTGTTCCTGTATGCCAGCTATGAGCTGTCTGCCGGTCAGTTCTTCGGCGTGGTTCTGCCCTTTGCACTGGTCAGTCTGGTCGGTGTCGCCGCACTGGCTCTGTGCCGCAAAAGCTGCACCCTGCAAGTCAGCTTTGCCGAACCCAAGCAGATCACCGACGACAAGCGCGTGACCTTCTTCGGTGTGCTGTTCATCCTGTGTCTGCTCACCGTCTTTCATGTCCTGCCCGACCTTGCCCTGCTCGGACTGGTCTGCCTGTCGCTGCTCCTGATCGACCGCGACATCTTCCGCCGCATCGATTACGGTCTGCTGCTGACCTTCGTGTGCTTCTTCCTGTTCGCGGGCAACATCGGCTCGCTGGACGGCGTGCGCACCAGCTTGCAGAACATTGTCAGCAGCTCTCCCCTGCTGGCATCCCTGGCTGCCAGCCAGATTATCAGTAACGTCCCGGCTGCCGTCCTGCTGCGCAGCTTCACCGAAAACTGGCAGGCACTGCTGCTCGGTGTCAACATCGGTGGTCTGGGTACGCCCATCGCTTCGCTGGCCAGCCTGATTTCGTTCCGCTTCTATGCGCACACGCCTGAGGCCAAACCCGGTCGTTATCTGGCCTGGTTCACCCTCATCAATGTTGTGGGACTGGTCATTCTGGTCGCACTGACTTGGGTGCTCGGATATCTTGGCTGACTTCATTGAAAAAGACGCTCCGCATGGAGCGTCTTTTTTCATGCCCGAAAGTCAAATAATTCTCTGGGGTTCAGTTCTAATACTTCGCATAAGCGAAAAATGACATCCAGCGAAACACCGACTGTCGCCAATTCGATCGCACTCATATGGCTCCGGTCAATGTCCAAAAGCTCTGCCAACTGCATCTGTGTATATCCACGATCTTTTCTGTAATACGCGATATTCAAACCCAGTTTTCGATAGGACTCTCGATAGTTTTTATCCATTTGACTCACCTCATAACGATAGTATGGGGAAAGCCTTTCTCATTAAACCTTTTATCACACATCTTTTGACTGTTGACACAAGTCATTATATGCGCTATGATAGAGAAAACTGAATTCAGGTTATTTCAAAAAGAAAAAGGAGCAGGGAATCTCATGAAAAACACAAATGAAAACACGCATAAAAAAGCCTGGTACAAAAAGTGGTGGGTCTGGGTCGTCATTGTGATCATCGCAGCCGCAATCGCTTCTTCCGGCGATTCGAATTCGGACAGTTCTGTAACCGAGCCACAGTCTACCGCATCCTCGGAATCTTCTGCAGCCAGTCAGCCCGCTGTCACAGAAGAGACTGCACTCGCTATTTCAGCAAAAGACCTGCTGGATGCTTACGACAACAACGAAGTCAATGCAGACAACCAGTATAAAGACAAATTATTGTCCGTTACCGGCGTCATTTCAGATATTGGTGTCGTTTTAGACCAAACTTACATCTGCATCAATGGCGGCGGAGACTTTGAAATTCTGTCCGTACAATGTTATTTTGCAGACGAAGCAGAAATCTCAGAAAAAGTAGCTGCACTGTCCAAAGGTGAGACCGTCACCATCACTGGCACTTGCAGCGGTCAATCGCTCAATGTAGAATTAAAGGACTGTATCATCGGTTAAAAACCTACAAAAAATCCCAGATCAAAACGATCCGGGATTTTTCTTTTCTATCAATATTAGATTTCACCGCACTGGATGGCCGCAATGGCATCCTCGATGGTACGATGACCGAGCGATACTGCGCCCATGGCCTCGGCACGCTTGCCAACCTCGTACTTATCCAGATTGACCGAGCCCGACAGGCACTGGGTGGTGACATAGACCTTGGTGCCGCTGTGGATGAGCTTCTGGACGACCTTTTCCAGACGAATCGGGATACCGCCCGAGCCATAGCCCTCAATAATGACCTTCTTATAGCGAGACAGGAAGGTGATAATGGACGGGTCTAGATCGGGTACCAGCTTGAGCAGCACGAAATCCGAGTCGATATCCTCGACAAACTCGGGCTCACCGCCCAGCTTGGGCACGATATCCAGACGAACGTTGCCCTCGCGGTCGATCGTACCGGCGAGCGGTGCGTTGATCGAGCGGAATGCGTTCATGCTCTCGCAGTCCACCTTGACCACGTGGTTGCCGCGGATAATCTGTCCGTGCAGCACGGCAGCGACACCAACATAACCCGCACGAATGACGCGGAACGCGTCGAGCAGGTTGCGCTCGGCATCCGAACCGGGCACGCCGATGGGCTTCTGCGCACCGGTCAGGATAACCGGCTTGTTGAGGTTGCGCAGCATGTGATAGAGCAGCGCCGACGTATAGCCCAGCGTATCGGTACCGTGTGCGATGACAAAGCCATCATACAGATCATAATTTTCACGGATGATACCGGCCAGCTTGACACGGTCTGCCGTTGTGATATCGGTCGAGTCGATGGAGAACGGATTCTCTACGACGACCTTGCAGATCTTGGGCAGCTCGGGTAAAAACTCGATCAGCTGCTCACCGGTCAGCGAGGGTGCCAGACCACGTCCGGTCTCACGACAGGCGAGCGTGCCGCCGGTCGCAATCATAAGTACATGTTTGAGTGACATAATGCGTTACTTCCTTCCGGAGAAAAATGCAAGTTTAGCGATAGCTGCGCGACAGAATGCCGATGACGTCATCCTTCGTCAGCTGCTTGGCATCGACGCGGAACAGACCGCCCATATCAGCGAATGCATGGTCGGCGTACTTGCCGAAATCACCGTTTTCCATGCCGTAATCGCTCATTTTCAGGTTATCGACACCGCACTGCTTTTGCAGTTCGGCCAGAGCCGCGACAAAATCACCGTCTGGGCGGCCGAGAGCGTGCGCCATGTGGGTAAACTTGTCGGCGCAAACGTCGGCGAACAGTTTATAGTATTCGAGCGAAATCATAATCAGACCAGCACCATGCGGCAGCTTGGGATGGAAGCCGGACATGGCATGCTCAATGGCGTGCTCAGACGTACAAGAGGACAGGCTCTCAACAAAACCGGCCAGGGTGTTCGCCAGCGCGACATCGGCGCGTGCTTCGGCATCCGAACCGTCCTGTACAGCACGGGGCAGCGACTTGCCAATCAGCTCAATCGCCTTGAGAGAATACATTTCGCTCACCGGGCTTGCGATGGTCGCCAGATAGCCCTCGCAGGCGTGGAACAGTGCATCAAATCCCTGATATGCGGTCAGGTGCGGCGGTACAGTCATCATAAAATCAGGATCGACGATGGACAGCGTCGGGAAGGTCTTGTCATTGCCGCCGCCAATCTTTTCCTCGCCGTTGGTAACGACCGTCCAGGGGTCGGCTTCCGTGCCCGTGCCCGCAGTCGTCGTAATCGCCACGATCGGCAGGGGCTGATTCTTGATCTTCTGACCCTTGCCCGATCCGCCGTAAACGTAGTCCCACCAATCGCCGTCGTTGGTGGCCATAACAGCCGCAGCCTTTGCGGTATCGATGGACGAGCCGCCGCCCAGACCAACGACAAAGGTACATTCCTGCTCGCGGGCGATGGCAGCGCACTCGCGCACGTTCTCGATGGTGGGATTGGGCTGTACATCGCGGTATACGGTCATCTCGTGACCGGCCTCGGCCAGTGCAGCGCAGACTTTATCAACATAGCCAAGCTTTGTGGTGGACGAACCGCCGGTGATCAGCAGACCGCGGCCTGCCGGCAGCGGTGCGCGGGACAGCTTCTTGACGCTGCCTGCACCGAAAAAGATGCGGGTCGGCATATAGTAACTGAAGTTTTTCATCGGAAGACTCCTTTTCAGACGCGTGGGTTTCAAAAGGTGGGCTGGTGATAAAAAACAGCCCGATACTATTATTATAACAGACTGCCGAGCGAATAAAAAGAGGGGCAAATGTAGAACTTAAACGGTTCTTTTTGTACAAAAATAAGCCCGAAAAGTCCTTGACGGTACCCTTATCCGGTGGTAATATAATACCAACAAAAGAAATGAGGTGAAAACAAAAGCTACTTACCATCTTCTCATTATTTGAAATCTTACTGAAAGGGGTGAGTCCCATGGTATCAGAAATTGAACAGGAGTTCCGTACCGCGCGGCTCGCCGGTGCCCACTAAGCCGAACAGCCGACGGAAACGACGTTCTCTGGGAGCATTCCGATGGGCATACTGATGAGTATGGCTCCGGCAGACTACGCGCCGATGGAAAGTTTTCGATAAAGACCCTGGCAGATAGGCCAAAGATCGAGGCGCTGCGGAGAAACGGAACAAAAGGGCACAATTGAATAGTTTGAAATAACAAGGGCTGCACGGGTGTGCAGCCCTTTTGGGAATCCCTCGTTTTCCATTACAAAGGGCGCACCGTTCCTCCTTCGGTGCGCTCTTTTTATGCCTTACCCCAGCGGGTGCGCACGCTCCCATGCACGCAGCTCCTTCCGACGCAAAACGAAGTCGGGCAGATAGCGCGTCCCCTCGGCGTAAAAGTCCGCGCTGTGATTTTTCTGACGGATGTGGGACAGTTCATGCACCACGATGTAATCGCGCAGCGCTTCGGGCAGCAGCATGACGCGAAAAGAATAGCAGATGCGGTTTTTAGCCGAGCAACTCCCCCACCGGGTCGCGGCTGCCGTGATGCGCACGCCGGTCGGCTGAACGCCCATGCGCGACGCCCAATGCGCCGTCCTGACCGGTAAATCCCGCTCGGCCTGTTCGGTGAGGTCGGCAATTTCATCCGCAGTCAGGATGTGCCGCTGCGCTGCCCGGGCGGTCTGCCGCGCGATCTGGGTCTGTACCCAGTCCTGATGCTGGTACAAGACCTGTTCGGCCTGCGCTTTGGTCAGTCTGCGTCCGCCGCGCACCTCGACCTGTCCCTGTGCATTCACCCGAATTTGGATGCTCTTGCGCTTTGAGCGGATGATGGTATAGGCAAACGGCAGAATCATAGGTGTTCTCCTCTTTCGGACAGACAAAAAGCCCGCTCCCAAGCGGGCTTTCTTTGATGTACAGATTTACGGTTTCTGTCTGCGGTAATTGCCGTTGTCGAACGGCTCATAGTACGACAGGTTGAGCATCCAGCCCGAGTCAAACTGTGCCGCGTAGCTGCTGGCAAGCTCAGCCGCCTTGTCCTTGGCCAGCTCAAACAGCTCGATGACGCTCTCGGTGCACACGACATCGGGATTCCACAGATTGCGCCACGGCGAATGCGACTCGTTGAGCGCATCCCACTGGGGCAGGCCGGTCTTGATGTGCGAGGTCAGCAGCGGACCCTTGCCCAGCAGTCGCTCGACCGTGCGTGCCGGTCGGCTCAGGCCGCGTCCACCCTGATAGAACAGCCGCTGGCAGGCCAGCATCTCGGCAAATGCCGGGCGCAGCTCGCTGGTCGGCACGTCCACGCGCAGCACGCAGCGAATGAGGTGGTGCAGGATGACCGACACGACCGCGATCTCCTGATCGTTCATCTGATAGGCTGCGGTGGGCAGGTGCAGGTGATCGCCCTTGTAGCGGTCATACAGTGCGCAGTCAATATCGGTCTCGATCTGGCAATGGATGGCCGAGGCATTTTCTCCGGGCATGGCGCGGATGCACTCATGCTCCTGATAATATACATAAGGATGAATGGTGCTGTCCAGTGCGTAATGGCACAGGAAGCCGTAAAAATAGGCGGATGCGATATCATGGCTTTCATCGGTCAAGCGGTTGACCGACTCGGCAAAGACCGTAAACAATGCGTCGGTGCGTTCCTCATGCAGCCGGTTGCCCAGCTTGTGCAGCGGACTGCCGGCGTATACCTTGTGGAAAAAGAGCGGGTCGGGCCCTTGCAGACCCCAGCGGAATACCGCAGGATGCAGAGCCGCAGCGCGCTGGGCAGCAGCCGGGAATACGGCAAGCGCCTGTTCGCCCAGCAGATCATGGGTCATAAAGTCCGCCATCTTCATCATTCCTTTCACACGATTTCTATGCATTCTATTATACAGGATGAAAGAGCGTACGGAAAGAGCGTGTGCAAAAAATAATGCATTTTTCCAAATATTCCCCGTTTCGCTCCGCCGTGCGCACCCGCAGTCTCCGACACCAGCTGAACTGTTTTGTCCGTGTTTTACAAATCCTTCATGCTTTCGCGTAGGCGATGGTGTATAATGATATTATAGGGTAATGTGTCGGCCAGACCGACACCCTCATACATACGAGAATAAAGGTGGGAATCCCAACATGAGCAATAAAAAAATCCTGATCGTCGAGGACGACGAGAATATCCGCGAGCTGCTGCGCCTGTACCTCGAGCGCGAGGGCTATGACATTTCCGAAGCGGAAAACGGTGCGATCGGCCTGTCCAAGTGGAAGGCAGAAAATCCCGATATGATGCTGCTCGACGTAATGATGCCGGTCATGGACGGCTGGCAGGTCATCCGCGAAATCCGCGACTCGGGCTCGAGCATGCCGGTCATCATGATCACGGCCAAGGGCGAGACCATGGACAAGGTATCCGGTCTGGAACTGGGCGCCGACGACTACATCGTAAAGCCCCTCGAGATGCGCGAGGTCGTTGCCCGCGTACGCGCTGTACTGCGCCGTCTGTCCCCCGACGACAGCGGCAAACTGTTCTTTGACAACCTCATCATTGACAAGCAGGCCTACGAGCTCATCATCGCTGGCAAGCATGTGGACGCTCCCCCGAAGGAGATCGAGCTTCTGTACTTCCTCGCGCAGAGTCCCAACCGCGTATTCACCCGCGCCCAGCTGCTCGACGACGTGTGGGGCTTTGATTACTTCGGCGATACCCGCACGGTCGACGTACACGTCAAGCGTCTGCGTGAAAAGCTCGAGGGCGCGTCGGACAAGTGGGAACTCAAGACCGTCTGGGGTGTCGGCTACAAGTTTGAGACCAAAAACTGACCGCAAACCAGGGGGAATCCAAGTTGAAACGAAGCTTTTTTGCAAAAAATTTCATTTCCTCGGTCATTTTGATCCTGGTGGCCTTTGGACTGGCCGGCGGCGCGTTCTTCTATCAGATGGATCGCTATTCCAAGTCGGAAAAAGAGTCCCAGCTGTCCGCGACCGCGGAATCGATCTCTGAGCTGACCAGTCTGGCGGTGCAGACCGGTGACAGTCTCAATGTCGCCGTGCTCGACGCCTCGCTGCGCACCACCGCCAAGCAGAACCAAATGAGCATCATCCTGACCGACCTGTCGGGCAATATCCTGCTGCGCGTCGACCCCGACACGGGCAGCTACCGCAACAGCGGTACCATCCCCAAAAAGGTGGTCGATACGCTCACGCGCGACACTGTGTATTCCTCAGTGGGCACGCTCGGCTCGGTGTTCTCGGAAAAGCACTACATCGTCGGTACGCTGTGTGAAGACAGTGCGGGCAAAGACCTCGCGCTGGTGCTGATCGCTGCGAGCAGCGAGCGCGTGGTCGGTGTCTTACAGGAAATCACCCAGATTTTCCTCATTATCATCATCATTTCGCTGGTCGGTGCGCTGGTGGTCTCCTACTTCCTGTCCAGCCGCATGACCCGTCCGCTCAAGACCATGGCAAACGCGGCCAAGGAGTTTGCAGCCGGTGATTTCAGCGTGCGCGTCCCCGAGGACAACCACTGCGACGAGATCGACGAGCTTGCCACCTCGTTTAATAACATGGCACGCGATCTGGAACAGCTCGAGGAGCTGACCCAGGGCTTTATCGGCAATGTATCCCATGAGTTCAAGACCCCGATGACCACCATCAGCGGTTTTGTCGACGGCATGCTGGACGGCACCATCCCGCAGGATCAGCAGCGCAAATATTTGGTCGTCATCTCCGAGGAGGTCAAGCGCCTGTCCCGCATGACCATGAGCATGCTCGCAGCGGCAAAAATCCAGTCGGGCGAGCTCATCATCAGCCCGGTTCCCTTCGATTTCTCGGAAATGGCAAGCCAGATTCTGCTGTCCTTTGAGCAGAAGATCACGGCAAAGAACATCGACGTCGAGGTCGACTTTGCCGACCGCCTGATGGTCATGGGTGACCGCGACCACGTCTTCCGTGCGGTCTACAATCTGGTGGACAATGCGGTCAAGTTCATCGACGACGGCGGCAAGCTGCGCGTCACCGCTTACCCGGCCGGTGCATTCTGCGAGTTCTCCATCTGCAACACCGGCGGCGGCATCGCGCCCGATGACATCCCGCACATCTTCGACCGCTTCTACAAGACCGATCGCTCGCGCTCGCGTGACCGCTCTGGCGCCGGTCTGGGACTGTACATCGTCAAGAATATCATCAACCTGCACGGCGGCGATATTTCGGTGCGCTCGGACGGCGGTGAGACCGAGTTTTCCTTCACCCTCCCGCTCGCACCCGTCACCAAACCCAACAAGAAATAACGTACACTGCCCAAGGCTTCGGCCTTGGGTTTTGTGTGAAAAAACGGTTATGTAAAAAAGCGAGAATTCACGGAATATTCATATTTGTGACAACAAAGTATCACAATCCGTGCGTACAATAAAGACAGATCAAAGGAAAGGGTGTTAGATCATGGATCTTCAGAATAAAAACAATTCCAATAACAATCCCTGGGAAACCAACGATACATCTTCCCAGACCACACAGAATGAACCCACCACCAAACACGACGCATTCCATCCGGCTCAGGATACGCAGTATCCCGACCAGCGCGTCTTTGAGCAGCCGTCGGACATTGCTTCCGACCGCATGGATACCCAGCCCCGACCGCTCAACCCCGAGCAGTCGTACAATACTAACACCGGTGCGCAGCAGTCGTTCGATCCGAACGCACAGCAGCCCATGAACCAGCCGTCTCACCCGGCTTACGCAACCTATCAGGAGTGGATGCATCAGGAAGACAAGCGCGCTGCCAAGCACGCCCGCAAGCTTGCCCGTGCAGAGCGCCGCAAGAACCGCAAGTTTGGCCGCAAGCCCGTTCTGATCGCTGGTTCGATCGCCGCAGCCTGCGTCCTGCTGGTCGGCGGTATCGCCATCGGCAGCTCGATGAGCGGCGGCGCGGACAACAATTCTTCCTCGGTTTCGGCGACTTCGGTCAACTCCAACCTGCCGTCGGTCAACATCTCCAGCCCGACTGCAACCTCCAGCTCTGCAAATGACGGTCTGTCCGGCGAGGAGATTTACGCCAAGGTTTCCCCCTCGGTTGTCTCCATTCAGGCAGTTAACCTGACGAGCGGTGAGGGCGGTACCGGTTCGGGCGTCATCATGAGCGCGGACGGCTACATCATCACCAACAACCACGTCGTTGTCGACGAGAACACCGGCGTACAGCAGGACAAGATCACCGTTTACATGTCGGACGGTACTTCCTTCCCGGCTGAGGTTATCGGTCTCGACGAGCAGACCGACCTCGCAGTCCTCAAGATCGGCCCGGCAGGCACCACCCTGACCCCGGCAGAGTTCGGCGACTCGAATTCTTTGCTGGTTGGTGAGGAAGTCTACGCCATCGGCTCCCCCGGTGGTCTGGATCTCGCCAACACCATCACCGGCGGCCATATCTCGGCGCTCAACCGTGACATCACCATCGATGACCGCGTGATGAGCCTCATCCAGACCGATGCTGCCATCAACCCCGGCAACTCGGGCGGTGCGCTTATCAATAAGTATGGTCAGGTCATCGGCATCACCTCTGCAAAGCTGGGCATCAGCTACTATGAGGGTCTGGGCTTCGCCATCCCGATGGATACTGTAAAGCCCATCGTTGACGAACTCATCCAGAACGGCTACATCGCCGGTCGTCCGCAGATCGGTATTTCCGGTCAGAACGTCTCCGAGCAGCAGTCGGCAGCCTACGGCATCCCGCAGGGCGTGCGCGTCATCAATGTTGACTCTCGCTCCAACGCAGCTGCAGCCGGCGTACAGGCAAACGACATCATCACCGGCATCAACGGTACCGAGGTCACCGATATGGACGGCGTCAACGCGGTCAAGGATAAACTGTCTGCAGGCGACAAGATTACCCTGACGCTGTACCGCATGTCCACCGGCAAGACCTTCACGGTTTCCTTTGCACTGAACGATCAGCACGACCTGCAGGGCGATGACCCGGCACTGTCTCAGGAAAGTGAGCAGAGCCAGTACAGCCAGGGTCAGGACGGTCAGCAGTACTACAACCAGAACCCCTTCAACTACTTCTTTGGCTGGTAAACCTCTCTGAACCATATAAATAGAAAAACCGCTCCTCAAACAGGAGCGGTTTTCTTTGGCCTGATTACAGTTTTCGGCACTTGATGCCGTAGTTTCCCCGACTGCCCGGTTCATATCCCCGGTAAATCTCATGCGGAACACCGTCAATCTCTACGGTATCATCCTCTAAAAAGCGGCAGGTGTGGCCGTTTTCCCGGCAATACCGCTCGATCGCCCGCTGTGCGTCCGCGACCGTCGGATAGGTGGATTTGTCGTAGTTCACCCAGAACGATGGATGCAGCCATTTCATAAAAAATCCCTCCTCACAGCTCAGTGAATTTTAGGAACCATCCGGGCACGTAGCCGTAATAGACACCCAGCTCGACCCGGTGTTTGACGCCGTTCATCAAAACAATGGCCGGTTTGTCGCGCTCAATAAACTGATAGTCGATGTGGTTTTTGATGCAGTAGCGCTCGATCTCGATGCAGAAAGCCTCGGTACCCTTGGGGCAATCGTCCAGATCGACAATCAGGCTGGTCGGCATGACCGTCGGACTGCGCGTTCCCAGTGCGCCATTGAGCGCCTTGGCCATGCGCCGTGCCATGCTGTACTCGATCGTCCACAGGACGGCGAGCAAGATGAGGTTGAACAGCAGGCAGCGTTCCAGCACGTCAAAACCGGTCAGGCGGAAGAGCAGCCACCACAGAAATGCCGGAAGCACCCAGATATATCGCGCATTGAGACCGGACAAGTATGGTGTCGCCGGTCTGCGGCGCGGCGGTCGGCGATGCCACGCCATCAGCAGCACACCGGCCAGCATGTAGAGTACGGTCATGCATGGCAGCAGGTTCATCCAGCGAACAGAAATCGTGCTGTCCCCGAAACTGTACACGGCAAAAAGTGCGGACACCATCAGGGTAAGCCCCAGACTGATACCGGACATCAACTGACTGCGGCACAGCTGCAAAAATCCCTTCATAACGTCCCCTCCTTCAGTCGCTCACGCAATTCTCTGGCATATTTGCGGGAGATATAAACATATTCTTGATTTGCCAGTCTGGCACGGATGAGGCCATTGGGCAGGGGTTCAAAACACTCGATGCGGTCTAAATTGACCAGTACCCCGCGTGCGGCCTGCACAAAGCTCTGCGGCAGCAGCCGCTGCACCTGATAGAGCCGTTCGGGCAGTGTCAGCACGTCGTCCATTGTGCGTACCCGCAGCATTTCGCCCTCGGTTTCAATGCAGCAGACGCTCTCGCAGTCCACCGGTACAGTCTGATCGTCCTTGCGGCACAGCAAACGCACCGCGCGAAAATATTCCTGTTCCAAGTACCGTACCAGCCGGTCGGTCGCCGCATCCTGCGCATGCAGGTGCAGGACGGCGTACTCCTCGACCTCAGCCGGGATGCGTTTTTGCAAGACCTTCATGTGCACATTCCCCCTGTTCTGGCTTCAGTATACAGTCTGGCGCTTCAGCGCGCAAGCCCTGCGCGGTAAGCGGTCATACAGGGCCGGTAAGTGGTCAAAGTGTTGAGGAAACAGCTGGTTTTCGTGCGGTTTTTTCGCAGTCCGACAAAAACCAAAAATTTTTTAGACTTTCGGAACTTTTTCCGGCAACTGCGCGTCTTAATATTAGATAGAATTCGATGAAAGGAGCTGATCGGGTATGAACCGTGCCCCCATTATCCTGGGCATCGCGCTGATCATTGCAGCGATTGCACCCGGACGTGCACAAACGACAGCAACCGCAGCACCCACGGAACAAAACGCGGTCGTGCAGCAGATTCCGCTTGATGCGGCACAACAGTCCACCACCTCTCTCAAAACCGCCGACGGTTTGATGGAAGGTTTTACCTACTCTCTGACTTTTTCTCAGCCTGACGGGCTGACCGGCGAGCTGGCCAGCGTGCAGAGCTATCCCAACCAGTGGGGCGGCGCCGAAGTGGACCGGCTGAGCACGGCGCAGGCAATCGAGATGACCGGCAAATGGGACAGCGTGCCCCAGGCCACCAATCTCACCCTGGAGACACCCGGCAAGGACATCGAACGGGTGGAAGTTGAGTTTGATCCCAATACCGCCTACGACCCGAAAACCGGTCTGCCGATGACCGAGTTATCCAACTACTCGGTGCAGAGCGTCAGCATGATTCCCTCGGAAGACGGTGAAGTGACCGCCTGCTCGTTCCCGGTCTCCTTTCTCTCTCCTGACGGAGAACAGGACTATGACCAAGTCTTCTGTATCATCCATATCACCTTCCGCGACGGCGACAGCTGCGATATCGGCTGCGCGCTGACCCGAAAGGCTTAAATTCCACATTGCCAATCTTCTCCTCGCCCGGGGTATGCGATTTTTTTCGTGTGCTCCGGGCTTCTTTTTGTCTTTTGGGGCTGAATTGCGTGCAGATACTTGCCCTGCGCATCAAAACGCGGTACACTAAGCAAAATAAGAACGTTTCACGGGAGGGTTCCGAATGAATAGTTATGAACGTATTTATGCCGTCGTGCGCAGTATCCCGCGCGGAACGGTTGCAACTTATGGTCAGGTTGCCCGTCTGGCAGGCAATCCCCGCTGGGCGCGCGTGGTCGGCTATGCACTGCATGTCAATCCCGACCCCGAAGGCATCCCCTGTTATCGCGTGGTCGACCGCAACGGCTGCACGTCCAGTGCCTTCGCCTTCGGCGGCAGCGATATCCAGAAAGCATTGCTTGAGGCCGACGGTATCCCCTTCCTGCCCGACGGTCGAGTCGACCTCGCCGCCTGCCAATGGAACCCAGATCAGGAAATCTTATAATCCGTGCAGGAAATGAGGTAAAAAACTTGTAAAAATATGTCGCGCCGTGTATAATGATTAGACGGATAGAAACTAGTATCAAAAATTATAAGTAAGGAGAAAAACACATGAGCGCAACTATTTTTGCGGTTCTGCCTCCGATTATCGCAATCGCGCTTGCGCTGATCACCAAAGAGGTTTACTCCTCTCTGCTGATCGGTATTTTCGCAGGTGCATTGTTATTCTGTGGCGGCAACCCGCTGCACGCGACCGAGACCACGTTCTCGATCATGGGCAGCAAAATCAGCGACAACATTGGCATCCTGATTTTCCTGGTCATGCTGGGTATTCTGGTATCTCTCGTGACCAAGTCGGGCGCGTCCCGCGCCTACGGCGAATGGGCATCCCACGTCATCAAGAGCCGCCGCGGCTCGCTGCTGGCAACCTCGTTCCTCGGCATGTTCATCTTCGTCGACGACTACTTCAACTGCCTGACCGTCGGTACGGTCATGCGTCCGGTCACCGATAAATACAAGGTCACCCGCGCAAAGCTGGCCTACATCATCGACGCGACCGCAGCTCCCGTGTGCATCATCGCACCGATCTCCAGCTGGGCAGCGGCCGTCACTTCCTCTCTGCCCGAGGATGCAGGCATCAATGGCTTTACCCTGTTCCTGAGCACCATCCCCTTCAACCTCTACGCACTGCTGACGCTGGCATTCATTCTCTGGCTGATGATCGCAGACGTTGACTTCATGGCGATGGGCAAGTACAACAAGAAGATTCTGGAGAGCGGCAAGATCGATTCGACCGGCGAGGAATCCACGGTCATCTGTGGTTCGGGTTCGGTTAAGGACCTCATCATCCCCATCCTGTTCCTGATCGTTGCCTGCATTTCGGCTATGATCTACTCGGGCGGCGGTATCCACGAGCTGTCCTTCGAGGCGATTTCCAATGCATTCGCAAACTGCTCGTCCTCTGACGCACTGGTTCTCGGCTCCTTTGCTGCACTGGTATTCACCTTCCTGATGTACGTTCCCCGCGGCATCCTGACCTTCAGCCAGTTCTGCGAGTCCTTCACCGCTGGCTTCAAGGCAATGGTTCCCGCAATCTTTATTCTGACCCTTGCATGGACGCTGTCGGGTGTCTGCTCGGATGACTACCTCAACCTGCGCGGTTTCGTTGCTGGTTTTGTCAATCCTGAGTCTGCCATCGGTCTGTTCATGCCCGCGCTGTTCTTCCTCATTGCACTCGGTCTTGCATTTGCAACCGGTACTTCCTGGGGTACGTTCAGCATTCTGATTCCGATTGCTGTCAGCATTTTCGGCGCAAACGAGATGCTCACCATCACGGTTGCAGCCTGCCTTGCAGGCGCAGTCTGCGGCGACCACATCTCGCCCATCTCGGATACCACCATTCTGGCTTCCGCTGGTGCACAGTGCCATCACATTGACCACGTTTCCACCCAGATTCCCTACGCGCTGTCCATTGCAGCGATCAGCTTTGTCGGCTATCTGGTTGCCGGTCTGTCGCAGAACGGCTGGGCTGGTCTGGCAGTCGGCGCGGTTCTCATGGTAATCTACGCTACTGTAATGACCCGCATGGCGAAAAAGGAAGCGCAAAAGTAATATTGAAGCTTTCGCTCAAGCCTTTCTCGAAAGGCTTGCGGAGTCTTGAGGCAGAGCCTCAAGTCGCCCGTCGCAACGGGCGAAATCCCCTCTTGATTTTCGCTCTTGCGAAAATCAACAAAATGAGAAAGAAAAAGCGCCGTCCGCAGACGGCGCAATCTCTGGAAAGACCAACCATTCGGTTGGTCTTTCCTTTTTTGTTTGTTTTAATTGAAACCCGGGTCGGACACCGGGTTTCAAAAGGGAATTCCGGACTCTGCGGAGTCCGGCTCAGGGCTCTGCCCTGAGAACCCGCGGCCTTTTGAAAAAGGCCGGCGAAAACTTTATTTCGCCTGCGGGCGGGAATTACAGGCGTTCTGCCACGGCACGCGCCTGATTCTTCGCCTGTTCCAGAATTCCTTTCACGTCCGCGCCGTCAATATCCAGTCCTTCTGCCTCCACGACATCGAGTTCCGGAATACCCAGCATACGCAGATTGGTTTTCAGGAATCGTGCGGCAAAGTCATCTTCCCGTGCTGCGCCCTGCGAATAAATACCGCCCTTAGTACCGAAAAATACCGCGTGTTTCGCCTTGCACAGGCCAATCTGCGAGCCATCTTCCCCATACTTAAAGGTCAGGCCTGCCGCGCAGATATGCTCGATATAGGTGTGCATGGCTGCCGGGAAGGTTCCCTCCCAGAACGGTGCCGCGAGGACGATCAAATCGGCCTGCTGGAACTGTACTGCCTGCGCAAACCACGGATTTGTCCAGTCCTGCTTTGCGACTGCCGCGTCTCGCTCGGCCAAAGTGTCTCCAAAGAGCGGAACCAGACGCAGTGTATTTAAATCCGCGATTTCCACCGTGCACTCGGGTTTTCTCGCGGTCAATGTATCCAAAAATATCTGTGCCAACATACGTGTGCGCGACTGCGCTCCGCGAATGCATCCATCTACAAATAAAACGCGCATATTTTTTGACCTCCTTGTTCTCCCTCCACTTTAAGACAGATCAATCTGTCTGTCAAGTCCGGTCTCTCGAACGGTAAAACTGTACCATCTGCTGAAAATGGTCGATTTCCCGTCCTCTGCCCTTGCAGTAAACGATATTTTAGACGTATAATGAAAACCGAATGAAACCAAACGTCCCAAAAATGGGGACAAATGAAAGGGGGCGCGTCACGGATGGTAACCAACCTGACCGAGGGACAACCCGGTAAAATCCTGTGGCGTTTTGCGCTGCCTCTGCTGTGCAGCGTAGCATTTCAACAAATGTATCAGATTGCGGACAGCATGATCGCCGGACAGTGCGTCGGCGGTGCAGCGCTCGCCGCGATCGGCGTATCCTATCCGGTCACCATGCTGTTTATGGCGGTCGCAACCGGTCTGAATCTGGGCTGTTCGGTTGCAGTATCCCAGCTGTTCGGCGCACGTGAGTACGACCGCATGAAAACCGCGGTCTCGACCTCCATCCTCGCCAGCCTGTGTATCGCAGCCCTGCTGACGCTCGGCGGTCTGATTTTCTGCACTGACATGCTGCGCGGTCTGGGTACCGAGGACTACATCTTTGCCGACGCAGACCAATATCTGCGCATCTACTTTTACGGCATGATCTTCCTCTTCCTGTACAACATCTGTACCGGTATCTTTAACGCACTCGGCGACAGCAAAACGCCGCTCTATCTGCTCATCGGCTCGTCGGTCGGCAACGTCATCTTAGACTACGTCTTGGTTGCTTTCTTTGACCTCGGCGTGTCCGGTATCGCCTGGGCGACCTTCCTTGCGCAGGGTGTGGCATCCGTTCTGGCCTTTGTCATCCTGCTGTCCCGTCTGCGCGGTCTGCAAAGTGCACCGTTCCGCCGTTTTTCGGGTAATATGCTGCTGCGCGTGGCCTATCTGGCCGTTCCCAGCATTCTCCAGCAGAGCTTTATCTCGGTGGGCAACCTGTTCATTCAGTGGCTGGTCAACGGCTACAACTGGGAGGTTGTTGGCGGTTATTCGGCAGCCATGAAGCTCAATAATTTCGTGATCGTCGGTCTGACTGCGATGGGCAGTGCAATTTCCAGTTTTTCCGCGCAGAACATCGGTGCGGGACGCTATGACCGTGTCACGCAGGGACTCAAAGCCGGTATGAAAATTTCGGTTGCAGTCGCGATTCCCTTCTCTCTGCTGTTCGCGCTGGGCGGCTCGCTCGTGATGCGTCTGTTTGTCGGTGCCGGTGAGACCGGTGTCATTGCAGCCGGTGCGCTGTTTTTACAGGTCGTTACCCCGTTCTACGCCATGATCTCGCTCAAGCTCAGCGCCGACGGCGTGCTGCGCGGCGCGGGTGCGATGGGACCGTTCATGGTCTCGACCTTCTCCGACCTCATCCTGCGCGTGGTGCTGGCTTACGTCTTCTCCATCGTGTTGGGTCTCGGTGTCATCGGCATCTGGCTGAGCTGGCCGGTCGGCTGGCTGATCGGCACGGTGGCCTCGCTTCTGTTCGTGCGTTCGGGCATCTGGAAGCAGAAAAAAGCATAAACTCTTCCCTCCGGTGTCATGCTAATGCAGGCAGAGGAGGGATTTTTTCTTGATTCGTATGGAGAATATCTGTAAAATATATGACAGAGGACGTGTCCGCGCGGTGGACAAGGTGAACCTGACCATCGCACCGGGGACGTATACGGCCATTTTGGGTGCGTCCGGCTCGGGAAAGTCCACGCTCATGCACCTGATCGGCTTGCTCGACCGTCCGACCAGCGGCGAATACTGGCTGTGCGGTCAGCCGACCTCGGATTTATCGGCACGCAATCGGGCGGCGCTCAGCCGCGCACACATCGGCTTTGTCTTTCAGAGCTTCAGTCTGGTACCCGGCATGGATGCGCTGGAAAACGCCGCGCTGCCGCTGGCCTTCCGCGGTGTCTCGCGGGAAAAGCGGCTGGACTGTGCAGCCGATGCGCTGTGCATGGTCGGTCTGGGTGCACGCCTGCACCACACGCCCGAAATGCTGTCGGGCGGACAGCAGCAGCGCGTCGCCATCGCCCGTGCGCTGTGTACCGACCCCGACCTGCTGCTCGCAGACGAGCCGACCGGCAACCTCGACCCACGCGCGGCGCGCGAAATTCTGGACTTATTCGACCGTCTGCACGCGGACGGCCGCACGATTGTCTGGATTACCCACGACCAGCAAGCGGCAAAACGAGCCGAACGACGAATTTTAATGCACGAGGGCAAATTGTGCCCGGAACAGGAGAATTAGAGATGAATCGACGGGACAAACATAACTACTATCTGGACATGGCAGACGTCGCCCGCGAGCGCGGCACCTGCCTGCGCCGCAACTACGGTGCGGTCATCGTCAAAAACGACGTCATCGTTTCGACCGGCTACGTCGGCGCACCGCGCGGACGCGCCAACTGCATCGATCTGGGCACCTGCATCCGTCAAAAGATGGGCATTCCGCGCGGCGAGCGGTACGAGTTCTGCCGCTCGGTACACGCCGAGGCCAACGCCATCATCCACGCGTCCCGCGAGCAGATGCTGGGCGCAACGCTCTATCTGGTCGGACGCGAGGCATCCACCGGTGAACTCATCCCGGATGCCAACTCGTGCACCATGTGCAAGCGCATGATTATCAACGCCGGTATCGCACAGGTCATCATCCGCCGCGACATGGATACATACGACATCATTGACGTGCAGCAGTGGGTCGATCACGACGAGCTGCTCGCCGGTGAAATGGGGTATTAAACCATGTTCCTGCTCCAAGGTATGGGCATGATTCTGGCCAACCTGCTGGCCATCGGTATCATCGTCCTGGTGGCCTGGTTCTTCCTGCGGCGCGGGCCGGTCACAGAGTCCAAGCTGCGCCGCATGGTTAAGGCCGATGCCGTCCCGGCGCGTGACGTTTTGCCGTGCGGCGGTGACCTGGGCGCAACGGGTGCGCTGCTGCGTGCGCTCGATCTGGGCGGTCAGCCGCGCGATCTCATCCGTGCGCTGATGGTAGACTGGGTACAGCAAAAGGCGGTTTTCACCCGCTCGTCCCCCAAGAAAAAGCTGCGCTCGTTCGGCGCAGACGTGCAGCTCGAGCTGTATTTCCCCGAGGAATCCCCCGCGCTCTCGGGCGCTGCCGCCCTGCTCTACGACGCGGTACGCAGCTGGGCGGAGGAGGACGGCAGCTTGCAGCAAAGCGAACTGTATCAGGCGGCGCGAAATGATGCACAGCGTGTGGATAACATTGTCCTTCAGCTCATCCACGAGGGCCGCCGCAGTCTGCGCGACAAGGGCGGCTGTGCACCCGAAAGCAAAAAATCCAAGTTCGGCCTGTCGGACGACAACCGCGAACTGTACACGCCCAAGGGCATTCGCCTTGCCCGGGAGACCGCTGCCTTCGTGCACTTCGCATCGTCTGACCTCTGCGGACAAGCCGCTGTTTTGGCCGCCGCAGCCGGAAAAATCGAACAAAATGACCCGGCCTGCGTGCTGGCAGACGCGATTTTCGGCGGTATGACCGCCGGAAAACAAGTTTCCCGTTGACTTTTTCTGACAAACCGTGCTACAATAAAACATGCAAGGGAGCTTTTAGAAAAGCTGAGAGGAAAGCTGTGCGCTTTCGACCTTACCTGATTTGGATAATGCCAACGTAGGGATGCACAAGCGGTTTTTGCGCGCGTTCCGTGCGCAAAGCGCGGAATCAAACGAAATACCAAAGGGATGCCCTGTGTGGGGTATCCCTTTTTTCTATGCGTTCGGCAAATAAAGGGAGGAAATACCATGAAAAAAGTATTAACCATTGCGGGCTCGGACTGCTCGGGCGGTGCCGGTATTCAGGCCGACCTCAAGACCATGTCGGCGCACGGCGTATTCGCCATGAGCGTCATCGTCTCGGTCGTTGCTGAAAACACGGCGCGTGTCATCTCCATCGAGGACATCTCACCCAAGGTCATCGAAGACCAGATGGACGCGGTATTTGAGGACATCTTCCCCGATGCCGTCAAGGTCGGCATGCTGTCCACGCCGCCCTGCATGCAGGCAGTCGCACGCAAACTGCGCCAGTATCAGCCCCGTCATTTGGTCATTGACCCGGTCATGTACGCCAAAAACGGGGCTCCGCTGATGAATCCGGACGCAGTCGGTGCACTCATCGAGCACATCCTGCCCCTCGCCACCGTGCTCACGCCCAACATTCCCGAGGCCGAGTGCATCGCCAAAATGGAAATCCACTCGGTTGCCGATATGGAAGAGGCCGCACGCCGCATTCACGCGATGGGCTGCAAGAACGTACTGGTCAAGGGCGGTCACGCAGTCGGCAACGCACTCGACGTGCTCTACGACGGTCAGTCCTTCCACCACTTTGAAAACGAGCGCATTGACACCAAGAACACCCACGGCACCGGCTGCACGCTGTCCTCTGCCATCGCGTCCAATCTGGCACTCGGTCACGATGTGGTCAAGGCGGTCGGTCTGGCCAAGGACTACGTCACCGAGGGCATCCGCCACTCGCTCGCCATCGGCAAGGGCTGCGGTCCGCTCAACCACTTCCACGCGTTCTTTTCTGAGGAGGATTAAGCCATGAAATCGTCAAATTCTACCCGTAAACTGGCACTCGCCGGTCTGCTGACCGCTATCGCTGTTGTCGGCGGCATGTTCTCCATCCCGATCGGTGCAGCCAAGTGCTCGCCCGTGCAGCACATGGTCAACGTCCTCGCCGCCGTCCTGCTCGGCCCCTGGTACGCAGTCGGCTCGGCCTTTGTCACCTCGCTCATCCGCAACCTGATCGGCACCGGCAGCCTGCTGGCCTTCCCCGGTTCCATGGTCGGCGCTCTGCTCGCCGGTCTGCTCTACCAGCGCATCCAGCGCCTGCCTGCCGCCTTCGTCGGTGAAGTTTTCGGCACCGGTATTCTGGGTGCGATGCTGTCCTACCCCATCGCAGTCCTGCTCATGGGCAAGACCTCAGCGCTCTTCGCCTTCGTGCCCTCCTTCCTGCTCAACACGGTCGCCGGTTCCATCGTCGCCGTGCTCGTTATCTGCGCACTGGAGCGCACCAGCGTCCTCAAAACGCTGCGCGTCAGCCTGCGATAAGTCCAAAAGGAGCGTTTTCCCATGAAATTTGATGCAAAAATGCTGACGCTGTACGCGGTCACCGACCGTTCCTGGCTGCATGGCCGCACGCTGGCCGAAGTGGTCGAGGAAGTCATCTTAGGCGGTGCCACCATGGTACAGCTGCGCGAAAAAGACAAAACACCCGACGAAATCTTAGCCTCGGCGCGTGAGATCGCGCCCGTCTGCAAGAAATATGGCGTGCCGTTCATCATGAACGACTCTATTGAGCTTGCCCGTGCGGCAGGCGCGGACGGCGTGCATCTCGGCCAGAGCGACGTACCGGGTGACAACGTGCGCGAGCTGGCCGGTGACCTGATTCTGGGTCTGTCGGCCAACACGGTCGAGTCGGCCAAACGTGCGCAGGCGTTAGGGGCCGATTATCTGGGCGTAGGCGCGGTCTTCGGCACAACCACCAAGCACGACGCTCGTCATCTGTCCCCCGAAGCCCTGCGCGAAATCACCTCGGCAGTCGATGTGCCGGTGGTCGCTATCGGCGGCATCAGCGCGGACAACATCTTGCAGCTGACCGGCTGCGGCATGCAGGGCGCGGCAGTCGTCTCCGCACTGTTCGCACAGGAAGACCCCAGACAGGCCGCACGCGATCTGCGCGACAAGGCCGAACGCATGAGACAGGAGGATACAGACAATGAAAACAACTGAACGCATGCTGGCTGCGACCACCGACCTCTGGCAGGCCTACTACGACCATCCGTTCGTGCTGGGCATCCAGAACGGTGACCTCGACCACGAAAAATTCCGTTTTTACACCATTCAGGACTATTTATACCTGCTCGATTATGCCAAGGTGTTCGCCATCGGCATGAGCAAGACCGACGACCCGGATGTCATGCACGTCTTTGCCCAGTACATCTCGCAGATCATGGACTGCGAAATGAACATCCACGAGGGCTACATGGGTACGTTCGGCATCTCGCGCGAGGCGCTGCGTCAGGCGCAGCCCGCACTCGCCTGCCGTTCCTACACGTCCTACATGCTGGCCTGTGCGCAGGCCGGCGGCCCAGTCGAGGCACTGACCGCCATTCTGGCCTGCGCGGTCAGCTATGAGCACATCGCCCGCGAGATGGTGCGCCGCAAGCCCGACTGCCTGCACGATGCCTTCTACGGCGCGTGGGTGACCGGCTACGCCTCCGAGCGCTACGCACAGGAAAACGTCACGCTGTGCGAACTGGTCGACCGTCTGACCGCAGACTACACCGAGACCCAGACCCAAAAGCTCATCGATATTTTCCGCACCTGTGCGCGGTACGAGAAGGGATTCTGGGACATGGCCTGGAAGATGGAACAGTAAGATGCTGGAATTTCGTCATGTGACCTTTCAGTATGAGGTCGAGGACTTCAACATCATCGATGACCTGTCCTTCCACATTGCTCCCGGTGAGTTTGTATCCATCATCGGCGCGTCCGGCTGCGGAAAATCCACCATTTTCCGCCTGACAAACCAGCTCCTGCCCATGAAATCGGGTGAGATCCTAGTCGGCGGCAAGGATATCCACGCGCAGAAGCGCTACTGCGGCTACATGCCGCAAAAAGACCTGCTCTTCCCCTGGCGCACGGTCGGGCAAAACCTGCGCCTGCCGCTCGAGATTCGCGGCGGTCTGTCAAATGCCGAAATAGAAGCCCGGGTGGACGCTGCGCTTGCACAGGTCGGTCTGGCAGACGCCAAGGACAAAGCGCCGAGCGAGCTGTCGGGCGGTATGCGCCAGCGCGCGGCCTTTGCACGCACGGTGCTGACCGACTCCGAGCTCCTGCTGCTCGACGAACCGTTCTCGGCACTCGACTTTCTGACCCGTATTTCCATGCAGGAATGGCTGCTCGGACAGTGGGAAGCCGACCGCAAGACCGTGCTGTTCATCACCCACGATGTCGAGGAGGCCATCTTTCTGTCCAGCCGCGTGCTGGTCGTCGAGGAGACCCCCATCCGCCGCCTGACCTCCATCGAAGTTCCCGCCGGTTATCCGCGCACACGCGCCTGTCTGCGTGACCCGCACATGATCGAACTGCGCGAACAGCTCATCGATCTGCTCAGAAAGCGGGGTGTCCAATGAAAACCACCTGTAAAAATCAGCTTCCCGCACTCATCGTGGTCTTTGCCCTGCTGATTCTGTGGCAAATGGGCGCGATGCACATGAATGCGGCCTACATTCTGCCCTCTCCGACCCAGATCTTGCAGAAATTGTGGGAACTGCGCGTCCCGCTCTTCACCGCTCACCTACCTGCCACCATGCAGGTAACCGTCATCGGTCTGGCCATCTCCATCGTCTTTGGTCTGGCGCTGGCTATCCTGATGGACGCATATCCCGCGGTCTCGCGTGCCATCTACCCCATCGTCATCACCTCCCAGACCATCCCCACCACCGCCCTTGCTCCGCTCTTTGTGTTGTGGTTCGGCTACTCTATCTGGAGCAAGGTGCTCGTGACCGTGCTCATCACCTTTTTCCCCATCACCATCACGGTCTATGACGGTCTGCGCTCGGTGCGCGTGGAGATGATCGAGCTGCTCGAGACCTACGGCGCAAGCCGCGCCCAGATTTTCCGCAAGCTCAAGTTGCCCGCCACCCTGCCCTATTTCTTCTCCGCTCTCAAAATGGCCGTGCCCATGTCCATCGTGGGCGCGGCGATCGGTGAATGGCTGGGCGCACAGGCCGGTCTGGGCTACTTCAGCCGCCGCATGATCACCCAGCTCGACGGCGCGGGTGTCTTTGCTCCCATCGTCGTGCTGTCGGCGGTCGCCATCCTGCTCGTCTCCATACTCGCCCTGATCGAAAAAAAAGTCGTGCATTGGCGGGGCGAACAATAATAAAATCTATTGAAAGAAGGCTTTCCCATGAACATCAAACGTATGCTCGCCGCTGGTCTGGCGGCCACGCTGCTCGCGCTCACCGGCTGCGGCAGCACATCCACCTCGTCTGACGCGCAGACCGACACGCAGTCGGCTGATAGTCTCAAAACGGTCAATGTCGTGCTCGACTGGTACCCCAACGCCGTCCACTGCTTCCTGTACAACGCCATCGAAAAGGGATATTACGCCGAGGAAGGTCTGGACGTGCAGCTCCAGTTCCCGGCCAACGGAAACGATGCCCTGTCTCTGGTCGCTGCCGGTCAGGCACAGCTCGGCATCTACTATCCCATGTACGTCATCGAAGCACGCGCCGAACAAAATGTCCCGGTCAAGTCCATCGGTGCGGTCTGTCAGGAACAGCTGAGCGTCGTGCTGTCGCTCAAAGAGGAAAACATTACCTCGGCTGCCGACTTCACCGGCAAAACCATCGGCTACGGCGGTTCTCCCCTGTCTGAAGCGCTGGCAAAGACCATGATGGAAAACGCCGGAGTCGATCCGTCCACAGTCACCATGACCGATGTCGGCATGGACCTGATGAGTTCCATGACCACCGGCCGGGTGGACGTGACGCTGGGCTGCATGCTCAACCACGAAGTACCCCAGCTCGAAGAAGAGGGCTTTGAGGTCAACTACTTCAAAATGTCCGACTACGGCGTGCCCGCCGACTATGAACTGGTCTTTGTCTCCAACGACGATACCATCGAAAACGATCCCGAACTGCTCCGCGCCTTCCTGCGTGCCAGCAAAAAGGGCTTCGAGGACATGAAAAACGACCCTGACGGCTCGCTCGACCTGCTGCTCAGCCGCCAGAACGCCGAAAACTTCCCGCTGACCCGCTCGGTCGAGGAACAGTCCATGTCCATCCTGCTGCCTGCCATGGAGCACGAAGACGCTCCCTTCCTCAGTCAGGACCCTGCGGTCTGGCAGAACGACATCGACTGGCTGACCGAAAACGGTATGATCCACAATGCAGTCGCGGTCGACGACGTGATGGTCGACCTGGGCGCATAAGCCTCCCGCCTGCCGGAATGCTCCGGCAGGCGTTTTTTTATCCCCACCAATCGACCGTTTTTTCCGTATTGCGCACACGCCTAAACGCCCTTATAATGAAGACAGCGAAACCCCCGCTTTGTCCATCTTACGAGGAGGTAATCTTGCATGAAACGCACTCTGTGTTCCGCTCTGGCCTGCCTGATGCTGCTGCCGACTTCGGCGCTCGCCGTGCAGGCAACACCCAACCACCAGCCCATCGTCCGCAATGGACAGGAAGTCTCGCTGGCGGGCTACGAGATCGATGGCTATACCTATTTTAAGCTGCGCGACGTTGCCACCATCCTGAATGGCACCGAAAGTCAGTTTTCGGTCGACTACGATGGCACAGGCATTTCTCTCATGACCGGTCAGCCCTACACCCGCGTGCAGGGCGATCTGGCACCCATTCCGGACGGCACGGTCGCCGAGACCGCGCTCATCTCCCTGCCGCTGACCGTGAACGGTCAGTCGGTCACGCTCACAGCCTGCGAGGTCGGCGGCTTTAACTATCTCAAACTGCGCGATCTGGGCGAAGCGCTGAACTTCCCGGTCGATTACGATGAATCGACCCACACGATTTTACTCGGTGCGCATGCGATGCCGGCCGAGGCGGTTCTGGAACTCGTAAATAAAGCACGCGCCGCGCAGGGCGTGGACGCGCTGACGCTCGATCCCGATCTGTGCAAGGCGGCTGCTATCCGCGCCGAAGAACTGGGCACCTACTTCTCGCACGATCGTCCGGACGGGACCTCTTGCTTTACCGTTTTTGAGGAAGTCGGGATCAAATCTTACCACGCCGCAGGCGAAAACATCGCCAGCCGCTACGCCGACGCAAACGCGGTCATGAACGGCTGGATGAACTCTCCCGGCCATCGCGCAAACATCCTGAGCGAGGATTATTCCCGCATCGGTATCGCCCGCTCGGGCAGCGCCTGGGTCCAGCTGTTTTTGGACTGACAAAAATTTTTGTAAAATCAGGGAACCTTTCCGAATGCACGCCGTCTAATCTATCAGAAACCAAGAAATTCACCCCCTGATGCCCCACCGGGGCAACGAAAGGAGAACCTAATATGATGTTTTTGAAGAGAACCGCAGCTGCCATTCTGGGTGGCGCGATCCTGTGCTCGGGCGCTGCATTCGCCGCAAATGTAAACACCGTTTCTGCTGAGCAGCCGGTTGCTGATACCGCTGTGAGCACCGACGTGACCGCACAGGAGACCCCGGCAGTTATGGCTGAGCGCAACCTGTACTACGGCAAGATCACCGAGATCACCCGCGACGAGCAGACCGGCGCAGTCACCAGCCTGCTGATGGAGTCCGAGAAGTACGGCGCGTACGTCTTCCACCTCGACGAGAGCACCCTGCTGCTCGACAGCGGTGCAGGCATCCGCACGACTGCGGACAAGCTGGCAGTCGGTGACGGTATCTACGTCTTCCACAGCCCCATCGCTACCATGAGCATTCCGCCTCAGAGCTTTGCCGAGGCCATCGTGACCAATATGCCGCAGGATGCAGGCTGTGCCATGCTGCACACGGTCGAGGCGGTCAAGAAGAATGAGGACGGCAGCGTGACTGTCACCACCGACCGCGGCGGTCTGCAGCTGACCATCGCCAAGGATGCCGTATACGGCGACTTCAACGGCCGTCAGATCATGGGCGCGGACGATCTGCGCGTCGGCACCCGCATCTTCGCATGGTATAACGGGGTTGAGCAGTCCTATCCGGCACAGGCAACCACCAACCATGTTGCAGTTGCACCGGCAAAGGCACAGGAGAACATGACCATCTCGGTCGACGGCACCGCACTTGAAGTGACCGCAAAGATCGAGAACGGTACGCTGATGGTTCCGGCCAGCGCTGCCGGCAAGGCACTCGGCCTGAC
Source organism: Butyricicoccus pullicaecorum (assembly GCF_002160355.1). NCBI lineage: Bacteria > Bacillati > Bacillota > Clostridia > Eubacteriales > Butyricicoccaceae > Butyricicoccus > Butyricicoccus pullicaecorum. The sequence continues at coordinate 34,464 of NZ_NFKK01000008.1, read as the reverse complement.
CGCGTCCTACGAGAAGACCGCCGAGGGCGAGAAGGTTACCCTGAAGAACGACAAGACCACCATGGTCATGGACATCGGCTCGGATTCCTACCTGGTAGAAGGTGATATGGTTCTGAGCTACGGTGCAGCAACCGTCATTGAAGACGGTGTCACCTGGATGCCCGCACAGGCTCTGGCCGATCTGGCAGATGCCGATCTGTCGCTCGCAACCGGCGCTGTTGCATTCACCACCGCAAAGTAAACACCTCTCATGGAGACGCTCGTCCTGATACGGGCGTCTCTTTTTTTGCACAAAAAAAGAACCGGAGAAGTCCGGTTAGAGTCGTCGCAAAACTGCGGTTTTTCGACGATCAGACGTCCGCCGCGCAAAGCGCTCTGGACGAAGAATGCCCGAAACCGCGCATAAATGAGCGTTTCCGGGCATTTTGCTGTGTAAAAAGTCACGCGCATGTCGCGACTTTTTACCAGATTTTATACGCGCCACAGGCGCAGGCAATTTTTTTGCACAAAAAGAACCGGACAAGTCCGGTTCTTTTTCATTTACTTTTTGCGCTTGCGGCTGATTTTGTTGTGCTGAATGTGGTATGTAATTCGCGGCATCAGCCAATCGGGTGCCAGACGGTGGGCTGCCAAGGTGGCTTTCATGCCCAAGCCGGGAATGATGACCGCATGACCGCGCAGCATGTCGCGCACTGCGATCTTGGCGCATGTCTTGGCATCCATGCCCGGCAGCGCGAACTTGACTTCGGCCACGTCGTTGAACTCGGTCTTGACCGGTCCCGGACAGAGCACCGAAATCTGCACGGCGCTGCCCTCCCGCCGCAGTTCCTCACGGATGGCCTCGGTCAGGCGCAGCACATAGCTTTTGGTCGCGTAATAGGTCGCCATAAGCGGTCCGGCCATAAATCCGGCAGACGAGGCGACGTTCAGGATATAGCCGCGATTTTTGAGTCGGAAATCGTGCAGGAACAGCTTGGTCAGGATGTGCACCGCAACGATGTTGGTGCGGATCATCTCCAGATCACGGTCGAGCGAAGTCGCTGCGAACGAGCCGCACATGCCAAAGCCTGCGTTGTTGACCACGATCTCCAAGTCCTCGCTGCGTGCGCGGCAGTAAAGCATCTTGCACTGCTCTGCGTCCGACAGGTCGGCTTCAATAATACGGCATTTTACGGTCAGCTCGCGCGAGAGCGCCTCCAGACGGTCTCTGCGCCGTGCGACCAATATCAGTTCATAGCCCCGTGCGGCCAGCTCTCGGGCGATCTCCTGCCCGATACCAGACGAGGCACCTGTAATCAGTGCTTTCACTTGTCTTCCTCCTTCCGATCACGGGACGGGCAGGCGCTGCTGCACCCGCTGCATCCACCGCAGCCGCCACAACCGCCGCCCTGCTTTCTCTGGGCGCGGATGATCTGCCAGGCCAGCAGCGCAAGCGCCGCGATCACACCCAGCACCATATAATCTATCATGGCTTATGCCCTCGTTTCTTTCAGATTGCTTTCATCATAGCGCATTTTGCGCCAATGGTCAATTCGTCTTTCTGTCCAATTATTCTTTTATTTTACCCGGTCGGTGTTATAATAGTAATAAACATAGACAAAGGAGGGGCGCGTTATGAACGAACTCGAGACCAGGCTCTACGCCCTGCTCGCTCGTCCCATGCGGGCGGAAGAACTCAAAAAATATTTGCCCGCCTATTCCAAGCAGCAGATCCGACAGGCACTCGACCAGCTGACAAACGAGGGTAAGATCCTCAAAAACAAGAAGAATCGCTATGCCCATGCCGAGCATTACGGCTGTCTGACCGGCGTGTTCCAGGCCACCGAGCGCGGATACGGCTTTGTGACACCCGAAACACCCGACGAAAACGGGGATGTCTTTATTCCGCCCTATGCCACCGGCAAGGCGTGGCAGGGTGACCGGGTACTTGTCCACCTGACCGACTCGCCCCGCGGCCATAAGCGTGAGGGCGAAGTCATGCGCATCCTGTCCCTGTGCACCGACGAGGTCACGGGTACGGTCATGCAGCGCGGCAAGACGGTCTTTGTCCGTCCGGCCTCCAAAAAATATCCCGACCTCATCATCCCCAAGAACCGTACCCTTGACGCCCGCTCGGGCGACCGTGTGGCCGTCAAAGTCATGTTCCGCGGTGACGGACGACTTTCCGCACAGGGTGCAATCACCCAGATTTTCGGCCGCAACGGCACCATGGAGGCATCCATTGCCGCCATTCTGCACGAAAACGGCATCACCGTTCCCTTCCCGGACGAGGTACTGCGGCAGGCCGATGCCTGCGGCGATACCGTAGACCCGGCAGAGGCGGCACGCCGCATGGATTTGCGCGAAAAGCTCATTTTCACCATCGACGGCGACGACGCCCGCGACTTTGACGATGCCGTATCGTTAGAGCCGATGGAAAACGGTCACATGCTGCTCGGTGTGCACATCGCTGATGTGTCCCATTATGTCACTCCGGGTTCCCCGCTCGACGACGAGGCCTACCGACGCGGTACGTCGGTCTACTATCCCGGCCACGTCGTGCCCATGCTGCCCGTTGCCCTGTCGAACGGCATCTGTTCTTTGAATCCCGATGTCGACCGTCTGGCGTTCTCGGCCTTTCTCGAGGTCGACAAGGACGGCAGGTGTCATAAATCCCAGTTTGCCAAGACGGTCATTCGCTCCAAAGCGCGCATGACCTACCGTAAGATGAACGAAATCTTTGATGGAAACGAGGAACGCCGTGCCGAGTACGCCTTCTTGACCGAGACTGCAGACCGCATGCACGCGCTATCGCAGGCCATGCGCCGCAGACGCATGGAGCGCGGCGCGCTCGACCTCGATCTGCCCGAAGCCGAGATCTTGACCGACGAGAGCGGTGAACCGGTCGAGGTGTCCTTCCGCGCACGCGGCGATGCGGAAAAGATGATCGAGGAATTCATGCTCGCAGCCAACGAGGCGGTTGCCGCCTATATGACCCATCGGAACAATCCGACCGTCTACCGCGTCCACGAGAGCCCTGACCCGGAAAAACTGCGCGTATTTGCTCAGTTTGCCCGGCCGTTCGGCTATCGTGTGGATGCATCCAAGCCAAACGACACCGCACAGCTGCAAGCCGTGCTGGACGGTGCCAAGGACGATCCCCGTCAGCGTGCCCTGCCTACCCTGCTGCTGCGCTCGCTCGCACGCGCACGGTATGATGCCGAATGTCTGGGACATTACGGCTTGCAGGCCAAGGAATACCTGCATTTCACCTCGCCCATCCGCCGCTATCCCGATTTGGTTGCACATCGTATGCTGTTTAAGGCTATCTCCGGCCAACAGTACACCAAATCCGACTGGGTATTCTGCGAAGAGGCGGCTTCCCAGTCCACAACCCGCGAATTTGCAGCCGACACCGCCGAGCGCGACATCGACAAGCTGTATCTGGCCGCCTATATGGAACAGTTCATCGGTCAGGACTTCGACGGCGAAGTCTCCGGCGTGACCTCCTTCGGCCTGTTCGTCTCGCTGAAAAATGCGGTCGAGGGCCTTATCCGTGTGGAAGATCTGCCGGGTGACGACTACGAATTCGACGACCAGAAAATGATGCTCATTGGCCGACGCTCGCGGGTACGCTACACGATGGGCACGCCCATGCGTGTCCGCCTGACCGCCGCATCCCGCGTCACCGGTCTGATCGATTTTATCCCTGCCCCAGAAAGGAACTGACCCCAAATGCCCGGACTCATCTTGGAGGGCGGCACCTTCCGCCCGATTTTCTCCAGCGGCGTCATGGATGCGCTGCTCGATCATGACCTTATGTTTGACTACGTGATCGGCGTCTCTGCCGGTATCACCGACGGCTTCTCTTATGTCTCCCGCCAGCGCGGGCGCAATCTGGAGGTTGCCCGCCGCTTCCGCAACGACAAGCGCTATCTGTCCCCCGCAAATCTGCTCAAATGCCGCTCAATCTTCGGTTTGGATTTCGTCTTTGACACCATTCCAAACGAGCTTCTCCCCTTCGACTGGGATACCTTCCGTGCCTATCAGGGCAAGATTTTAGTCGGTGTGACCAACGCCGAGACCGGTCAGTGTGAGTACCTGGACGGCAAGGATTTGGATGAAAAGTGCACCATGCTGCGTGCCACCTGCTCGCTGCCGGTCTACTTCCCACCTGCTCGCATTGGCAATAAAATCTACTACGATGGCGGTATCTCGGATTCCATCCCCATCCGCAAGGCGATTTCCGACGGAAACCGGAAAAATCTGATCGTCCTGACCCAGCCCAAAGGTTATCGGAAGAAAATCAAACGCCGTGACCACGCTGCCGCAGCGGCATTACACCGTAAATTCCCGGCAATGGCCGAAGCGATTTTGAATCGACCCAAGATGTATAACGATACCGTGTGCTTTTGCGAGCATCTGGTGCAGTATCAGCCGCAGAATACCGTGTTATTGCAGCCGGAAACGCCGATCAATTCGTTTGAATCCGATGTGGAGAAATTGGTCGCGGCGTATGAGGAAGGATATCGACTGGCGGAAGAACGAATGGATGAGATCCGAAAGCTGTTCGATTAACCACCGCACCCATAATGAAGCTTTCGCTCAAGCCTTTCGAGAAAGGCTTGAGCGAAAGGCTTGCGGAGTCTTGAGGCAGAGCCTCAAGTCGCGTCCCGCAGCCCGTAGGCCACTATCCTTATTCCCGCGCTGTGCGCGGATTAAATGAGTGTGACGCGAAACTCCCCCTTTGATTCCGGTCACAGACCGGAATCAACCAAAATAAAAAAATAATCGCTCGCCGCAGCGAGCGAAATACTCTGCGGCCAGAGAGCCGCTCATAGGAAAGACCGTCCATTCGGACGGTCTTTCCCTTTTGTTTGTTTTGATTGAAACCCGGGACGGACACCGGGTTTCAAAAGGGGATTCCGCGCTCTGCGGAGCGCGTCTCAGGGCTCTGCCCTGAGAACCCGCAGCCTTTCGAGAAAGGCTGGCGAAAGCTTTATTTCGCCTGCGGGCGGGATTGGTGCGGTGCTAAGATTAGCCGCCGAACACCTTAATCATAAAGCCAGCAGCGATAGCCGAGCCAATAACGCCTGCGACATTCGGGCCCATTGCATGCATGAGCAGGAAGTTCGCCGGGTTTGCCTTCTGGCCTTCAACCTGTGACACACGCGCTGCCATCGGGACAGCCGACACGCCAGCCGAGCCAATCAGCGGATTGATCTTACCGCCGGACAGCTTATACATGACCTTACCGAACAGCAGACCGCCGACAGTCGACAGCATGAACGCCAGCAGACCCAGAATGATGATCTTGATGGTATCCCAAGTCAGGAAGGTGGAGGCAGTTGCCTTACAGCCGACCGACAGACCCAGGAATACGGTAACGATATTGACCATCGCATTCTGTGCGGTATCCGACAGGCGATCGGTCACGCCGCACTCACGGAACAGATTGCCCAGCATCAGCATACCGATCAGCGGTGCAGTCTCGGGCAGCAGCAGGATGACAAAGATCGAAACCACGATCGGGAATACAATCTTCTCGGTCTTGGAAACCGGGCGCAGCTGCTCCATCTTGACTTCACGCTCTTTTTGCGTGGTCAGTGCACGCATGAGCGGCGGCTGAATGAGCGGAATGAGTGCCATGTACGAATATGCCGCGATAGCAATCGGCGGCAGATACTCGGGTGCCAGCTTGGACGCGGTCAGGATGGCCGTCGGGCCGTCCGCGCCGCCGATAACACCGATGGCTGCTGCAACCTTATCCGGGAATCCCAGTGCCAGCGCCAACAGGAATGCCGAGAAGATGCCAAACTGTGCGGCAGCGCCGAGCAGCATGGACGACGGACGTGCGATCAGCGGGCCGAAGTCGGTCATTGCGCCGATTCCAAGGAAGATAATGGACGGATAGACCGCATACTGAACGCCCTGATAGAACACCCAGAACAGGCCGACGTTGCCGTTTCCATCGGGTGGGTTGAGCAGTCCGGTGAGCGGAAAGTTCGCCATCAGCACGCCAAACGCGATCGGCACGAGCAGAAGCGGCTCAAATTTCTTGACAATACCCAGATACAGCAGGACACACGCAATCAAAATCATTACAAGGCTGCGCGGATCGTCCGCAAAGGCTGCAAATCCGGACTCTACCAGGATTTTTTGCAGCGTTCCAATGAAGGAGAATTCCATACCATGTATCCCCCTTTATGCCAGCGTGCACAGCGTCATACCGGTCTCGACCGGGCTGGCCTTGGACACACAAACCGCCGTAACCGTGCCGTCGCGCGGCGCGCAGATCTCGTTTTCCATCTTCATCGCTTCCAGAATAAACAGAATCTCGCCTGCCTTGACAGCCTGACCAGCCTGACATCTGATATCCAGAATGGTGCCCGGCATGGGCGCTGCGACGACCTCGCCCTTGCCCGCCGGTGCAGTAGCTGCCGGAGCGGCGGCAGGTGCAGCCGGTGCCTTGGGTGCGGGTGCAGCCTGGACCGGTGCGGCTTCGCCAGCGTATACAGCGGTCGCCTGACCGCGTTCTACTTCTACTTCATATTTTTTTCCGTTTAAGGTGACTACATATTTCATGGTGACGCTTCCCCCTGTGTCAAAGTGCCTTGATCTTCTTAAAAATCAGTTCCGAGAGCGGAATGCCGGTCTCATGGCTGACAATCGCCATAATGCAGGCTGCGGTCTTTTCGTCCACGTCGATCAGCATGACCTCACCGCCATACGTGCCGCCCGCGGATTCGGGTGCGGCTTGCGGCGCGGGTGCTGCCGGTGCTGCAGGCTTCGCCGGCGCTGCTTTTCTTCCGCGGCTCTCAACCATCTGCACACAGCGTGAGATGAGCGGAATAAACGCACACAGCACCGCCAGCATGATAAAGACGATGACAATACCTGAAATGGCAATCAGGAAGGATTCACCAGTCAGATTTCCCAGCATGGCTTATCGCACCTCCTCGATGGTGTACGAGGTCACCAGTGCACGCCTGCGCTCACGCTCCTCGAAATACTGCTCGGCAGGCTGCGGGAATACAATATAGGACAATACATCCAGATCGCTCTCGGCAAGGTCTCCCAGCGCAGCCTTGGCTGCCGGGAATTCCGGCTCCAGCGTCTCGGCATAGCGTCCGGTCACCATCGGCTGATCGCCCAGCACCTTTCGAATCAGTTCGGGATTGATCTCACCCGGCGCCTTGCCATACTCACCGTGAATATACGCCTTGATTTCCTTGCCAATATTCTTATAGCGCTCACCCAGCAGCACATTCACAGTTGCCTGTACACCGACCATCTGGCTCATCGGAGTGACAAGCGGCGGGTAACCCAAGTCAGCGCGCACGCGCGGTGTCTCCTCCAGCACAGCTTCCAGCTTATCAATCGCGTTCTGCGCCTTGAGCTGTGCCACCAGATTGGACAACATGCCGCCCGGAATCTGATAAACCAGCGCATCGGTCTTGGTAGACAAGACATAGGGGTCAAACGTGCCGTTTTCCAAGAACTTCTTCTGAATCGGCTCGAAGTAATCGTTGACTTCCTTCAAAATCTTGCTGTCTACACCGCAGTCATAGCCCATCTGGGACAGCGTGTAGACCATCGCCTCGGTCGTCGGCTGGCTGGTACCACCCGAGAAGCAAGCCGTCGCCGTATCGATACCGTCAGCACCCGCTTCGGCCGCCTTGAGGTAAGTCATCGGTCCAAGGCCAGTTGTCGTATGGGTATGTACGAAAACAGGCAGCGATACCGCCTGCTTGAGTGCGGTGACCAGATCGAAGCATTCCTTCGGACTCATAATGCCGGCCATATCCTTGACGCACAGTGACTGACAGCCCATGCGCTCGATCTCCTTGGCCAAGCCCACATACATCTCCAGATTATGGATCGGAGAAATCGTGTAACAGATCGTGCCCTGCGCGTGTCCGCCCGCTTCCAGGCAGGCCTCCACCGCAGTCTGAATATTGCGCAGGTCGTTAAGCGCATCAAAAATACGCACGATGTCCATGCCGTTCTCAACCGATGCACGCACGAACCGACGCACGGTATCATCTGAATAGTGACGATATCCCAGCAGGTTCTGTCCGCGCAGCAGCATTTGCAGCTTGGTATTTTTCATGTGCTTCTTAATAATCCGCAAGCGCTCCCACGGATCTTCATGCAGATAACGCAGGCAGGCATCAAAGGTCGCACCGCCCCAACACTCGATCGAATGGTAACCCGCCTGATCCATGCGGTCTAAAATACCCTCAAAGTCAGATGTCGGCATGCGGGTCGCCATCAGCGATTGCTCGGCGTCACGCAGCACGGTCTCTGTAATCTTCATTTTCATGGTGAATCGTCACATCCTTTGCCGTTCTCTCCGCAAGATTCTATGCAAATCTCACTTAATTTTATCATAGCACAATCCCGCGCAAAGTAAACCTTTTTATGCAGCTCTGCCAGAAAAAAGATTGTTTCTTTCTATTACATTATGGATATCGCTGTAACTTTTCTCTTCTCTGTTGACTTTCTGCCCCAAATGCGCTATGATAATGAGACTGCGTACAATCGCTCTATACAGATTATTTTTCGTAACACGACACTTTTTTGCGGGATACATCGCCGGTATCCAAAGTTGCTGTTATAACCTCTGTATCTTGCGGTAACCAAACTTATTTTTATAGGTCTCTGTAGCTCAGTTGGATAGAGCGGTCGCCTCCTAAAAATCGAATCGTTCGAATCCTGGAGCCCTGCAAAATTGAATATTTTCTGTATAAGCCCCCGTAGCTCAGTTGGATAGAGCGGTCGCCTCCTAAGCGGCAGTTCGTTCGAATCCGTTTGGGCGGGAAAATTGAATAATTTTGCTATACGTCTCAGTAGCTCAGTTGGATAGAGCACGCGCCTCCTAAGCGCGGGGCCGGAGGTTCGAGTCCTCTCTGGGACGCCAAAAACTCCGCTGCAAGCCGTTTTTCGCCGGTTTGCAGCGTTTTTTATTTCACTTCTCCCGGCTCACCGCTCGTTTGAGACCGGGAGAATTTTATGCGCTGCAATGTATATCCTGCTAAGAAGAATCGAACGGTTTCCACGGCTCTGCTAAGAAAAATTGCATCCGTGCTAATTTGATTTTTCAGGCTCACTTGCCGCTGGGTGCCGCCGAGAGCAGCGCGGCCAGGGTATTTGCCAGTTCCGGCGACTGCCGCAGCTGCTCCACCAGGGCCTCCAAATCCAGTGTTGCCGGCGCCTGTTCTTTGGGTTCCTCCGGGGGATGTACCTCCCGAAGATTGGGGTTGGCGTAGAAGGCGCTCTCAAACTTCTGAGCGTTGATCTTACGATCCTCGTCCAAGATGTGGGCATACACGCTGGTAATCATGTCGATCTCCGCATGGCCCGTGTCGCCCTGGGTGGCCTTCAGGTCGCCGTGGTTCAGTTTCAGCTTGTAGGTGGTACTGGAATGGCGGAGGGAATGAAAGACCACTCTGGGCAGCCCCGCCTTTTCCCGCAGCTTTTCAAACTCCTTCAGGATGATACGATCCTCACAGGGCCGGCCATTGGGCAGCGCCACCACCAGGTCGAAGTTCTGGTACTCGTCACCGAGAAACGACCGAAGCTCATCCTGGGCTTTTTTCCACTCCCGCAGGATGTAGGCCAGGGTCTTGGGCAGCCACACCTTGCGGATACTGGAATCCGTCTTGGGCTTTTTCAAGATGACTCTGGTGCTGGTGTTGGGGAACAGCGGCGGGAACACATGGTAGACGTCCTTCTGCCCCAGCATCTCAATGGCCCGCTTGGAGGCCCGCGTCAGCTCCTTGTCGATATAGACATAGGCGTTGTCATCAGCAATATCCTCGTCGGAGATATGGACATTGTTCCAGGTCAGCCCCAGGATCTCACCCATCCGCAGAGAGCAGGCAAAGGACAGGTTCATAGCCACATAGAGCTTGCTGTCCGTACACTTGTCCAGGGCGGTGCGGATCATATCAGCGGTCCAGATGTCCCGCTTCTTATACTCCGTCTTGGGCAGGATCACATTTTCAAAGGGGTTCTTGGAAATCAGCTCCCACCGCACCGCCTGCTTGAACGCGCAGCGCAGAAGTTTGATGATCTTCTCAATGGTGGAATTGGTCACAAAGTCCGTCTTTGCGTGATGGGTCCTGGTATTCACCGCAGGGGTTTTCTGCAAAGTCTGGATGTACTTGTCCACCACTCGCGGGGTGACCTCCTGCACCTTCAGATTTCCGATAATGGGGTTGATGTAGTTGGCGATCAGCGAGTTTTGGCTGTCGTACATGGACACGCCCCACTTCTTTTCTCCGTAGAGGGAAACAAAGTCCAAAAGAAACTCCGCAATGGTCTGATTGCTGAGCGGGAGGAAGGTCCCCGTGAACTGCTGGTTCTCCACCTCCGCCTTGCGCTTCAATGCGTCCTGGTAGGAGGTGCGGGTCTCCCACTTCTGCCGGGTCTCACCGTTCTCGTCCGTGTAATTGTAAACAATGGAGTAGTTCTTTTTCCGTTTGATGATCGATGCCATAACGATACTTCCTTTCTGATGTCATAGGTCAAGTGACTCCAGCCACTCATCGAATGACCGCTTGGAAATTCGTATGGCGTTACCGATTCGTACGATTTTGAAGTGTCCTTCCTTTACGAGAAGATATGCGGAAGTCCGGCCAATGCCCAGGATATGGGCAATGTCCTCAACCGTATAGGTTCTTCTCTCCGGGGACTCCTTCTTCGTACCGTTCCATGCTTGCGACATGGCAGCCCCCTTTCTAAATCGGAAACGGCACGAATAAGAATGGCTCATAATTTACCCATTCTCATTTTACCGCGCCGTTTTGTGTTTGTCTGCTGCTAATCGAAAAGTTTACGAATTATCCGTAAACGAAAAACAACAGGCTTTATTCAAAAATGAAAGAGGCAGAAAACGGATGGCTGCTGGCCGCAGCTCCACGGGAATCTCACCCCGGCCCATGCTGATGGGTGCGCCGCGCAATGCTTTGAGGGCGTTCAACGCGGGAGTCTCATTATCCTGTCTGCGCGTCCTCGCCCACAGGTTGCCACACCTGTTTTGCGGCCTGGTGTTCATCGCTCTCCTGTTTGGTAGGGGTCCCGTCCTGCGGACTTGCAACAGGGTCATGGCGCACCGGCCGACCGGCTCGGCGCAGACAGATCGTATCCGTCTGCCTTATACTGCGCCGGAGGCCTCCCGCCGGGCTTTCTTTGTCAAAGAGCTATGTACTCCTCTGCCGGATTGCCAGAGCAAGGAAAGGGAGAGAAACTTGCCCCGAACAATTTTAGACCGGCAGCACCTTGAAACTCGTCACGATGCTATGGATCAGCTTCGTTTCCAGCCTGAGCCGCATATCTTCATCCACATACAGGTACTCATTCCCATACTCGTCCTTCACCGGTCGGGTGGCAAGAGCTCGGATGTACTTCTGATAGTGAGCGACCACGGCGGCAAGGGCGTTCTCGTCGCCGCTTACGGCTGCCAGGATCACCGGCACCGGAATCGGCTTTACTTGTCCGGCCATTCAAATCCCTCCTTCATCAGATACTCGCGCAATTCTTTCAGTGTAACGAGCCGCCGCTTGGATACGGTCTGATGGACGATGTTCAGCTTCTCACTGATCTCACGGTCCGTCATTTCCAGGAAGTAGGACAGCAGGATGACATCCCGCTTGCCCTCCGGCAGCTGCGCCAAGGCATCAGCCAGAAGATCGCCGGTCACGACTACCGGGAGCCCCAGCACTTCAAAGACATGTTCGCTCATAAAGTGCTTGTCCCACACGGCCGTCTGCTCCAGTTCAGAAGTTGTCAGCTCATCCAGGGATTTTTCCTGGGATTGGAGACTGGCAAGCTCGCGCTGGATGTACCGGGCCTCATTCTTCAAAACCTTGACACAGAAAGCGCCAAACTGATTTTGAATACGCTGCTCATAGGAGTCTTTCATTTTCTCACCTCCCTTCGCGCCGCACGGGTGCGGGGTGGTGATCTCCTCCCTTTCGCCTCAGTAATGCAAGGCTTGCGATTTTGGCAACCGCGAGCGGGAAGAAATTTTTATGAAAGGCTCCGCTGTATGGCGAAGGCTCGCATAAACAACAAAAAGCGCCTGTCTGCAAAACGCAGACAGGCGCAAATGAACTATTAAACGCTTTTATGTAATCATACAGTTCATACTCATGAGCAAAATGTGCCCCGGTGGTGACCGGGCTTTTTTTGAAAGGTTAGGGGGATGGAAAAGGAAAAAGGACACGGCGATACCTCCCGGACACCGCCGTATCCTTAAAAAAGGGCGACTTTAATACACCCCCCGTATTCTCATTTTTTGAAAACGGCGGCCTTGATGTATTCAAAACCGCCATCTGTTAGACATAAAATGGGCATGGAAAATAGTCTGCCAAGCAGCGGTTTTTTTCTTTTCTGCCGCCGGCAGATTTTTTATATTTGGGATATAGGTTAATTAGTATCAGATAACACTCATATACTCCAAGCTATGCATTCCTTCTACATTGGGGACAACCACTGTCTCCCATCCTGTCCAGCGGAATACCTTATAAAGCCGTCCGCCTTGCAGATAGTAGATGTAACTCCCGTCTACGACAAAGGATGTAATGGAGCCTACATCTTCCAGCAGTTCATCCACCGTCGGTTCATAGTCAAGCAGCCCCCAAAAGGTCGCCGTGTTATCAGCGCCGGTGCTGAAGTAAAGCCGTGTAGAGAAATCCTTGAAGTTGATTCGGTAAATCTGAAAGCCATCCCCCACCGCGCCGCTGGAGACATAATAACAGGCATCCTCGTCAACATAGATGCTGGAGATAGCCCCGGATTGTCCAAAGGGATCACGGGTCAGCAGGATGGCCTCGCCTGTGGCCTTGCTGGTCGCGGTGATGGTGTTCTCCACCATATCAAGCTCTACTGTGTAGGTGCTGTTTTCTCCCTCGGACGCATCGGCCAGAAAATCATGCGTAATCTCACTGGAATTGCTGTGCCCGCAGCCAGTCAATGAAATGGTCATGCAGAGTATGAGCACCGCTGTCAGGAGCGGGCGGGCAGAAATGGCCTTCCGCCTGCCGACATAAAATCTGAGACAAAGCCACACCAGCAGACATACGATAGCCAAGAACAGGACTATCAAAAAGCCGAACTGCTCCGGTGTGATGCCCGGAAAGGTTACTATATCAATCAAGTTCCAGTCCTCGTCATATCCAACTTCTGTAAGTGTCCCCCACACATAGCCGGTTCCGGCCAGCAGACCCGCCGGGAGCGGAAGGACATATTTGAGAAAGCTACCGCCGATCAAATGTGGCAGAATAGAAACCGCGATGCCGGAAAATGTAGTCAGCACCGTCTGCCGGAACAGGATGGAGAGAAGGGCAATCAGGATAGCAAACCAAGCAGCCCCCAAGCACCTGGACAAGACTACAATCCCATACGCCTGCCCAACGGAAATATAGTAGGGAGAATTTTCAAAAAAGGACAGGCTTTGCAGCGGATAGGATGCTCCATCCAGACCAACCGACAAGGCGACAACGACAAACTGTACCAACTGGAACAAAGCCGTTGCCAGAATTGCCAGAGCCGCCAATGAGCCCAATTTGATCCCAGCCAACCGCCCCCGGCCGTTTCTGCAAGAGCGGAGGATCTGCGCCATCCCGCACTGGTACTCCCCGCAGAACACCGGAACACAGAGCGCCAGCAGAAATAGTAACAGGATTACATTCACGCCATCGTGGGTCAGCAATGTGTCCCATCCCCTCTCATCCATGAGAAAACGATGAGCGGGGTCCTCTTTTGCGTAGTAATACTGGTTGTAGATGGTTAAAAAGGCGGCCTTCCTGCCATCATCGGAGCGGGTGGCTTCTGCGTACTCCGCCTCCATCTCCCGCGCCTTCTCCTCTGTGATCTCACCTTGCCAGCGTTCCATGTAGGTCAGGTAGGTATCTTCGTTCCGATCAATCACATAACTGCTGTCGTAGCCGCTACCGACGCAAAAGACTGCATAAGCCGCCAGAGCAATCAGAAGAAGTAAAAGCCCTTTATGATGAAATAATATCTTCTTTAATTCTACTTGCAGCATGATTTCCTCCTGATTGCTATGACCAGCAGACACGCGATTACAACTTGAACGATCAGAACCACGAAAAGTCGGAGCAGATATATCCCGCTGATGCTCACCCCGGACAGGCTTTCCAGCAGTTTACTGCCGCTGGTCAAGGTGAATGGGCTGATACAAGCGAGGACCTGTTTCCACCACACGGGGGAGAGCGCCCAGCCAGCGCAGTAGTTCAATGCCACGCCAAGCCCCAATCCCATCAGGCATGGATAGAGTGATTTTTGGAAACAGGCGGACAGGAGAATCAGCAAGAGTGCTGTCACACTGAAACCGATGGCCTTCAACCCGCAAATCAATCCATAGAATAGCAAAATCGAGCCGGAGAATGGAGTATATTGATAACTTTCGATGGCATAGAGCGGGCTACCCCAGCCATCAAAACCGCACAAAAGCCCAAATACCAGGAGGTTTAACAGGGCGAACAGGATTGTCAGTATCCATGCAAATATCACTCCAGCGCCGCATTTGGAAATAAGCAGAGGCCATCTGCCTCGTTTGCAGGAGGATAGGATCAGGGTCATCCCATTTTCTCTCTCCCGTGTGAATGTGGGCGCTACCGCCAAAATGAGTAAAAGCAGAATCAGCAGATCGGAAAAGTCATAGGACAGCAGGGCCTCCCAGCCGTCATACAGATAAAACGCAGGAATCGTTCGGCCTGCATAGTGATGGAGAATATAGGCATTTTCTGCCGCTCCCGCTGTGTTACCGCTCTCTTGATAGAAAGTCATATTTTCTTTCGCCTGGGCCAGAATCTCCTCCATATCAGAGGAATACTTGACACTGTACTCCATGTGGGGATAGAAGTAACTGTGGAGCAGATAGTAGTCGCCAAAGATATAGCCGCTGTAAGTCCCCTCCTGCGGCTCCCGGCTATATGTTCCATCTGCCGTCAAAGCGTCCAGCCGCTGGTACTCTGACGTGAGGAAGCGTACGATTTCCTCTGTAATGGGGCCTTTGATCCGCTCATAGATGGTGTCGTAGCCTGCCTGCATTCCGCTTGTATTGGCCGCAACGGGCCGTATCTCTCCGGCGTGATAGTCTGCAATGATTTTGACCGTATTCAGACACAAGAATAGCGCCAGCGCAATCAGCGTATAGCGCCGCAGGATGCCTTTTCTGGCCTCCAAATAGAGAAAGCTCATATCTGTCCCTCACTTGGCTGGAAAAAGGTGTGCAGGAACACGTCGTCCAGATTTGGGGATACAGTCTTTGCGCCTCGGAGCGGTTTCCCATCATCCACAATGCGCAGCAGATAGGAGCCATCCTGCTGCTTGATATTGCTCACGCAGTAGGTGTCCACCATCAGAGCCATATCCGCCTCGTTGACCGACACCTCCCACACCTTTCCCTGGATGCTCTGCTCCAGTTCCCTGGGCGTACCCTGCATGACCAATGTACCCCTCCGAAGCAGGAGGATTTCTTTGGCGATATATTCCACATCGGAAACAATATGGGTAGCTAAAAGGATGATGCGCCCCTTGGCCAGACGGGAAATGAGATTGCGGAAACGGATTCGCTCACCAGGGTCAAGGCCCGCCGTTGGCTCGTCCAGCACCAGCAGTTTGGGGTCGTTCAGAATAGCCTGGGCGATCCCCAGCCGCTGCCGCATCCCACCGGACAGCGCCCCGATCCGCTTGCTGCGGTTTTCCTCCAGGTTGACGAAAACCAGGGCCGCGTCGATGCTCTCTTTTGCGTTCGCTACCCCTTTTACTTGACACATATAGTCCAAAAATTCCTGTACGGTAAAATTTGCATAGAACTGAGGGTACTGGGGCATATAACCAATCCGGTCGAAGTAGCGCCCGCCCATCTGGACGGTGTTTTCACCGTCCAGATGGATCACGCCGCTGCTGGCAGGCAGTATTCCAATCAAAATGTTGATCAGTGTCGTTTTTCCAGCCCCATTTGGCCCCAGCAGACCGTAAACGCCTTCTGTCAGAGTAGCGGATACATTTTGGAGCGCGGGATATTTTCCATAAAATTTTGTGATGCTTTCAAGTTCCAGTTTCATCATGTATTCCTCACGGAAGGTCAACCGCTTGTGAGAGGGCATAGCCGTCATCCGTGCCCAAAGCTGCATAGGCGGAATGGCCGATGACCCAAATCTCATAGGGCTTGCAGTTTGCATCCATCGTATAGGTTTCATCCGCAACTTTCGTGCCATCGCTGACCTGATAAGCCCGCAGAGTACCGCTTGGGCTGTCCCCACCCGCACAGGTCACAATATACTGGCCGTCTGCGGATACGGCGGCGATCCCGCTTTCATCTCCGCTCTCCACACTGATTACTTTTCCCTGCTGCTGGGCTAAGTCCAAAAAGAGAACGGAGCCGGTCTGCTTTGCGCCTCCCATGCTGGCAGGCAGAATCGTATCGGAAACAGCGGCATATTCTCCGTTTACAGAGAGCATGGAACCGGAAAAGCCCTCAGCAGAAAAAACAGCGGCGGTGTTGCTGCTCAGATCAATCGAGCCATAGGCCGTGGTATTTTCCTGCCCGTCCAGGCTTCCGAAAAAGGCCAAATAGTCTCCGCTGCCGCTGTACCCGACTGCCTCAAAATAAACGGTTTCGCTCATGGCCGGAGTGATTTCCGTCAGTTCCTGTGTATCAAAGGTATATTGATAGAGGCTGGGCCCTTCCGCATATACAAGGTTTTTCCCATCCGGCGCAGCAGCAAAGACAGAGCCCCAAAGCCCATTTACCAATGTCTCGTCCGTCAATTCATAGCTATCCACCAGATTAAGGCTTTGATCGAACAGCCAGTAATACAGTGTCTCCGCAGAACTGTCGCCGGAGATCACCGTGACCCCGCCGGTATCCTGCACATCCGCCGCTGCCTGACTGGACAGCATGACGATGGCTCCCTGGCTGATCTTGTCTGTCAGCAGGGGCGTTTGGGCGGCGTCAAAAACATAGGTGGCTGTTACTTCGCTGGTAGATAAATCGGTCAGTTTCAGCTCATTGGTGGTATAATCGTACTCCGGCGAGAGAAAATTGGCTCCGCTGCCGGCTGTCTGTTCCGCCGATTCGTCAGGAACCTGTTGGGTGTTCGCTGAGGGATCGCTGGACGGATTTCCGGTGCTTGCCGCCGGTTCGTTGCCTCCGCAGGCGGAAAGCAGAGAAAGACTGAGTGCAAGCGCAAGCAAAATACTGATTCTTTTCATGTTCGTCAAACCTCCCCGTTGACCAAAAGTACAGATGCTGTCTTAACTGGATTGTTGATTTCAAGTTCCCCATCTTCCGGGGTAACGGCAATAGCATAGACCGTGTTCAGCGTACCAAGTGCAGAGGTATCAATCTGGAATGTGGCTTCTACCATCTGGTTTTTCACCGTCCGAACAGAGAGATAGTCCGCTCCATTGAGTTGGACAGGCTGATGGTTGATAAACAGAGTGATATTGAACTCCGCCTCCGGCCCGCCGTAGAGCTGCACAGTGATTGTCGCTGTTTTCCCATCTGCCTGAATGTAATTTCCATCTTCTACACCCAGGGACAGGGTGGCCGTTGTGTCCAGGCTATCGGTGGCCCCCCATGCGGCCAGAGTATCTAATATGTCCTGCGGCAGATCCACCACATTGTAGTCCGTACCGGCTGCTGCCAATGTCTGCGCGGGGGCGTCTGTTGCAAAAGAAATCTGGCGGGATGTGGTTGCAGATTCCTGGTGGTGGAAGCCATAACGCGGATTATCGGGCCCCTCTGCTATAAAACTGGGCTCCAGAATGGTGACAGCCATAACAGGGACGGTTTCTCCTGTTTTGCCGGTCACGGGCTGGAATACCATGTCGAAATTCTCCTGCTGTTCATAATCCAGGTTAAAGACCTGCATATAGCTTTCCTCAAGCTCCGTACCATCCTCATAGACTGCGGAATAGGGCTGGGCCACCCCATCCACAAACAAGAGGACGCCGATCTCTGTGGTCTTTCCAGAAGAAGCGCCAGTTATGGAGAACGGAATTTCCAAGGGCTCACCATCGTAGGTATAAACCGTGTCCATCGGGTCTTGCAGACCAAATTCCGCAGAGCCCATCTCATTGTCCGCTGGTTCTTCCTCAAAATAGGCGTCCAGGTTGTCCGATTCGTCCGTGGCTGGGTCGCTGGTCTGCGGCGCGCTACACCCAGCCAGCAAACATACAAGTGCCAATGAAATAAAAAGAAATCTGTGCATAAAAATACTCTCCTTATCGTTAGGATAAGGAGAGCATAATTGGAAAAGGTCTACGATTGGTCAATCGGCATCAATTTTTTCCGCTAGTATCTGCATTTCTACGCAAGCTCCGTTGTTATTGCTCAGAGAGAGCGTTCCACCCTGTTTCTGACAGAGGGTGTTGCAAATCGAGAGGCCAAGCCCGAAGTGGTCATTTTCCGTATTTTCCTTGTAAAACGGCCTCGTGGCGGAGCGAAGGGATTCTTCTGAAAAGCCCTTCCCATCATCATGTACTTGAATTGTAAGCAGACCTTCTTGCCACCCGGCCTTTAATGTGATCTCACGGCGGGCGAAGCGCAGGGCATTAGAAATCACATTGTCGATCATACGATGTACCAAGATCCCATCCAGCATGACCTGAATATCCGGGACCCCACTAATATCCATAGAGAATTGAAGCTGGTGCTGCTGCGCTAAAACGGCGTATTCGTCCTCCTGTTCCTCAAAAAATTTCTGCAAAGAGCAAGATGTTGGCTTCACTGGGATGGCGTCCATCGCCTGTATCTCGCGCACCTGGTTTGCATACTGTTCCAGTCGGTCTGTTGCCAAAGAAAGATTGCGGATCGTGTCCATCAGTTTGTCCTCGCTGATGCGTCCAAGCGGAACATTATGCGAGAGATATTCTGTGTAGCCCTTCATCACGGTGATGGGGGTACGGAGGTCATGGGCGATGGAGGCGCTGAGCTTGCGCCGCTCCTCCATCATAGCCCAAGTCTCTTGATTATTTTTTAGGAGGGCGGCCCGCATGGTGTCCATCGCCCGACAGAGTTCACCCATTTCGTCCGAAGCGGGATAATCCAAACAAAAATCCAGGTCGCTCTGTGATATGCGGTCGGCGCTCTGTAAGAGTAACGATAGCGGCTGTTTCAGTTTGATGGAATAGAACATCCAGGCGCAGAAAATCGTACCAAGCACGAAAAGCAAGGTCGGCACCAGGACTACGGCTGCTTTTGCCGCATAGTAGGCAACCCGTTGTGTATCGCTCAGGTTGGCGATTTGGTACTCGGTGGATAAGATCACAAGCTGTCCATTTTCCCCTGGGACGATCTGTTCATCATCTGCAATCACCAGGTTATATTCATCCTTAGTCTCTTGGGGCGGTAACACCTGGTAGTCAGTCACACTTTCCAAGATTTGATTTTGCACGTTGACACAGGTAAAAATGGTTACTGCTGAAATACCAGCTACAAGCACCGCCATAACAAGGACAAGTGATACAAAAGCTCGGCGGAGAGGCATGGAGCGAAGCCAGTGTTTTATTTTGCCCATTTATAGCCGCACCCCCAGACTGTTTCAATATACTGCGCCCCCAGCTTGTTTCGGATGCGGCGGATGTGTTCCTTCACCACAGCATTGTCAGCGGTGCCGTCAAAGCCCCGCACCTGTTCATAAATTGTTTCCCGGCTGAACACTTGTCCAGGGTGGAGGGAAAGCAGTTCCACGATGTCAAATTCCACCTTGGAAAGTTCTATGGGCTGGCCATTTCGTGAGACGGTCCTTGCGGCGTAGTCCACCACAATGTCTCCAAAGCCTCGTACACTGATTTTTTGCTGGATGCGGCTCTCCCTGCGCAGATGGGCTTCCACCCGAGCGGTCAGTTCTGCCAGACTGAACGGTTTCAAAATGTAATCATCACCGCCTGCCCGCAGACCAGCTACACGGTCCGCCTCCTCAATCCGGGCGGTCAAAAATAAGATGGGGCAGGCCACATGGTCACGGATCGCCCGGCACAATTCAAGGCCATCCATCCCCGGCATATTGATGTCCAGCAGAATAATATCCGGCTGCTGGGTCAGCTTTTGCAGGGCCTCCTCGCCGCTTTTTGCCGTGATTACTTGATACTGTTCCATTTCAAATTGATCCCGCAGCATATCTAAAATCATTTGCTCATCATCTATGACCATAATCGTATAGTTCATGGTTTCACCTCGCTCGTTGGTATCATAATAGGGAAAAGTCTATAATTGGTCAAATTTGCTCTCTATTACAATTATATACTACATACGCAATTCTGACAGCCCACAAAATATGAATTATATTGGCTATATAGAGGAATTGTATAGACATATTCAGTGCAAAAAAGGAACAGTACAATGTAACTGGGTGAATGAATATGTCAAAGAGACCAGTAAAGAAAATCGACTTCCGCCCGTATGGGGCGGCAATCAAAAAAGCAAGAACCGGGCGCAAGGAATCCCGCAACAAGGTGGGAAATGAGATGTTCCTCTCTCCCCGATACCTGGCAAACATAGAGAACAAAGGGCAGCACCCAAGCGTTCAAATCTTTTTGGAGCTTATGGCGCGCTATCATGTTTCCGTGGATCAAATCCTTTTCGGGGAGGCAGTGGACGGAAAGACCACGGCACGCCGCCAGCTTGACGCCCTGGCCGATGACCTGAATGATACGGAAATCGGAATCATTATAGCAACAGCGCGGGCCCTTCTGGACGCCAGAGAGAAGGGGGAATAGCTGTGTTCCCGGTACAACTGAACAGGGTATGAAAGACGCTATGAACGGATAAAGTTTGTAGCGTTTTTTCTTTTTCAGAAGGTAGCCAAATTCTCCGTTTCCGTATTACTAAAGTACGAAAAGAGTAACGATAGCAAGCACAGCAAGTGTAGCCACACTTGCGAATTTTCGGTTTAGGGAACCCCTTGCCCCTAAACACAAAAATTGCTTGCTGGGATAGTCCCAGACCCTTATGAGGAAACGGAGGCACATGCTATGGCAAATCGCAAACGGCCCATCGTCCTGCGCTGCCCGGTGACAGCAGAGGAACGGGCGCTGATTGAGCAGAAGATGGCCCAGCTCCACACAAAGCGGATCGGCGCCTATCTCCGCAAAATGGCGATTGATGGGTACATCATCCAGGTGGACACCACCGACATCAAGGAGATGACCCGCGTTCTCTCCGCCATCGGCCGGAACATCAACCAAATCGCCAAGCGGTTGAATGCCGGCGGTCCTGCCTACCAGGCCGACATGGAGGAGATCCGGGAGAGGATGGAGCAGATATGGCAGTTACAAAGACGCATCCTATTAAGTCAACGCTGAAAGCGGCCATTGACTATATCTGCAATCCCGACAAGACGGACGGGAAGCTGCTGGTGTCCTCCTTCGGCTGCTCCGCAGAGACCGCCGACATCGAATTTGCCTGGACCCGCCGCCATGCCATCGACAAGGGCACGAACCTGGGCCGGCACCTCATCCAGGCGTTTGAGCCTGGGGAGGTCACGCCGGAGGAAGCCCACCGGATCGGCATGGAGCTGGCGCGGGAGGTCCTGGGCGGCAAATATGAATTTGTCCTCACCACCCACATAGACAAAGACCACGTTCATAACCACCTGATTTTCAATGCGGTCAGCTTTCAGGACCACAAGCACTATCACTCCAATAAGCGGAGCTATCACTTCATCCGCCGCACCAGCGACCAGATCTGCAAGGAACACGGCCTGTCCGTCATCGTTCCCGGCAGGGACAAGGGCAAGAGCTACATTGAGCACCAGGCAGAACAGAACGGCACCAGCTACAAGGCGAAGCTGCGTGCCGCCATTGACCGGCTCCTGCCCGGCTGCTCCGACCTGGAGGACCTGCTCCGCCGCCTTCAGCGGGAAGGGTACGAGCTGAAACGGGGCAAGTACATATCCGCCAGGGCTCCGGGCCAAGAGCGGTTCACCCGATTGAAAACCCTGGGCGCCGATTATGCCGAGGAGGCCCTGACCGCCCGGATCGCCGGAAGGCCCAGGCCCTCCCGCCAGCCGCAGCAGCGCACCGGGAAGCCCAGCCTGCTCATCGACATCCAGAACAATCTCAAAGCCCAGCAGAGCGCCGGCTATAAGCACTGGGCGACCATCGAGAATTTGAAACGGGCCGCTGAAACGCTGAACTTCCTGACCGAACATGGGATCTCCAGCTACGAGGAGCTGGCTGAGCGTTGCGACGGGGCGGTGGCCGCCACCGCCAGAGTGAAGGCGGACCTTCGGGCAACGGAGAAGGAAATGGAGCGGCTGACTCTCACCATGAAGCACGCCGCCACCTACCGCCAGCTCCGTCCCCTGTATGACCAATACCGCCAGTCTAGGGACAAGGAGAAATTCCTCCGGGGGCATGAGGGGGAAATCATCCTGTTTGAGGCGGCGGCAAGGGAACTGAAACGCCTGGACGCGGTACCCCTGCCCGCCACCCAGCGGCTCCGAGCCGAGATGGACGAGCTCACCGCCAGGAAGGCCGCCCTGCAATCGGAATATAGGAAAGCCCAGCGGGAGGAACGGGAGTACGACACCCTCCGCCAGAACGTGGAGGCCTTGCTGGAAAAGCCGCGGGAGGCCGAACCGCAGAGACAGCGAAATAACGAACTGGAATAGCGGCAATTGTACGCCTTTACCAGACTTTTCACCCCCCTGGGCGCGTTTTAATTTTCCCGGTATAATGGAGGCAGGAATGGAGGTGCCGCCAATGACGAGAACCGAGGCCATCAAGGAATTTTTCAAGAAGGCAGTTTTGCCCGTTGCCATCGCCGGGCTGCTGTACTGCATTTTCAAATCCGCCTGCATCAGGAATGGAGAGCTGGATCTTCTCTGGCTCTGGATACTCTGCGGTCTGCCCTTCGGCATCCATCGGATGTGCGTCTGGATCGTGCCGGGCGGCGGCTCTCTGGGCGGCGGCGCCGCGCTGTTCGCGCTGAATTTCATCATCGGCGGCCTCATCGGGGGCTTCGTCCTGGTCTGGTGCCTGCTGGTGGCGGCGTGGTATGTGCCCCTCACCATCTACCGCCTGATCGTGGGATGACCGCACTATGGAAATGTGGAAAACGGCCGCTCCGCCGATGGAAAACAGACATTCACGGCCCGATGGAAAAGCCGCTGGCTTTCCCACAGCCCGCAAACATCGTTTCCCACAGCTCCACAAGCATGACCGTTTACGCACATTCCCACAGCGCCTACTACGGCGAATATCTTTCCTATCCTGTCCTATCCGATCCTGATTGAAAGAGAAAAAAGAGAACAAAAAAGAAGCGGGAGCATCACCCTCGGCTCAAACCGAAGGCGGCGCTCCCACTTTCACTTTTAATGCGTAGAACGGTGTGATATAATGATTATTATTAGGGTGTTAGGGGGGAACTCGTTTGCTAAAAAGTTATGCAGATATTATGAATGATATTTCTTCTGATGAACTATACAGAAGATTACTTGCATATGGGCTTTTTACAGAAAAGCTCCCTCCCATTTTAAGCTCCGAGGCATTCTACAATTATTGCACGACCCTCAAGACACCGTTTTCTGATGGGTGGAGGCAATACATTTATCACGAAAGCATGAGAAATATAAATGTGCCGCGTCCATTGGGAATTCCCAATCCAATGGCCTACCAGAAATTGTGTCAATGTCTTGCGGATAATTGGGACAAACTGAAAACTCACTTTTCAAATCAAACTTTAAATCAAGATTATAAAATCAGTCGAATTCACATTCGGAAGCTCGAAAAAAACAATGCGCTTTTTTCAATGAGCTATTCTAATTGGAAAAGAGATGGAACTCCTGAGCCGGACTTGCTGATTGGAAACAGGTACATTGTCAAAGCGGATATTTCAACCTGTTTTCCGAGTATTTATACTCATGCAATTCCTTGGGCGTTGGTTGGAAAAACATATGCGAAAGCACACAGCAGGAAAAGTGACCAGTCAGAGTGGTATAATCAAATTGACCATTTTACGCAGAATTGTAAAAACGGAGAAACCCACGGCTTGCTAATTGGTCCTCATGCTTCAAATCTTTTATCGGAGTTAATCTTGACCGTTATTGACAAACGCCTTTATGATGCCGGTTGGAGATACATCAGAAATATTGACGATTATACCTGCTATGTAACCACATATGAAGATGGACAGAAATTTTTGATTGCATTGGGAGAAGAACTTCGTGATTTTGATCTTTCCTTAAATTTTAAAAAAACGGAAATTCAGGAACTTCCCGTTGCATCTGTTGAACAATGGGTTCGCAAAATAAACTCTGTATCAATTATGCAACGGAATGGGAAACTGGATTTTATCGGTGCCAGAGCATATTTAGATTCAGCTATCGAACTGATGCAAAGCAATAAAATGAACTCGGCCATACTGAACTATGCAATCAAAGTATTAGCTGGACAAGAGCTAACTCCCAATGCTAAAGAGTATTGCGTAAAAACTATATTCCATCTTTGCCTTATATATCCTTATTTAGTCCCTTTGCTTGAGAAAAATGTTTTTGAAAAATTTTCTGTCTCAAGTGTAGAAATTAAAAACCTATCCCAAAAATTGTTTGAGAAGGGATTGGACGAAAAGAATTATGAGCTAATATGCTATGCACTATATTTCTCACTCAAATATGACTTTGAAATTGTTAAAGTCGATCCAGACGAAGCTATCGCCAGTAATTCATGCCTGTTCAAACTTTTTTCCTTTTTGTATTTTAAGAAGCATTCCAATGGTGCTGCCAATAAAAAGATGAAGGATCATGCCCGTAGTCTGGCTACAAATGAGGATGATTTTAATAGGAATTGGCTATTCGTCTATGAAAGTCTCCCGCAAAGTGATTTGAAAGGCGAATGGAAACCTCTTAAAAAGGCCGGAGTATCCTTTGTAAAATATCCATAAAAGAAGCGAGAGCGTCTCCCTCGGCCCAAACCGAAGGCGGCGCTCCCGCTCTGCTATGGAAAAGTGTTCAAAACAACCTCTTTACGCCCCTCAAATCAGAGGGAGAGGCCCGTATGGGAAAAACCATAAGGGCGGCTCCCGGAAAAGCCGCCACAGACGATTTTTCAGCCCATTTTCAACCCCTATCCCCACACTTTTTCGAGCGTGCGGACTGGTAATGGGGACAGGCGATGAGGTCCGCCCGGAAGCTCTGCTTGCAGGGATGGACACAGCCCTTGCAGATCTTGTTGTACCTGCGGCGGCCGTTTTCCCCCAGGAAGAAGGACCACTCCAGCCGCCACTTCTTGCTCCGGCTCATAGGTCATGCTCCGGGGGCTTCTTCTGCTGAACCTTGTCCGGGGGCTTGCGCTCGCCGCACTCCCGTTTGGCCTCCGCCAGCCGCTCCCGGATGGAGGGCTTCTTCTCCGGCGTGGTCCTGCGCGCCTCACCCTGGGCCTTCTCCAGCTCCTCACCCCTGCGGCCGTTGTTCAGCACCCCGTCGATCATCCCGTAGTCGTCCTCCAGGGTCATCTCGGCGGTGCGGAGAGGGTTCTCCGGCTCCACCGGCAGGGCGATGATCTGCCCGTTCAGACTGATGAACTGCTCCGGCTGTTTGAAGTGTTCCGTGTACTTCTGCACCTGCTCCGGGGTCAGGGAGGTGAAGCTGTCCTCACTCAGCCCCACCACCAGGAAGGTTCCGGCCATGACGTCATAAATCTCCCCATGCTCATCCCGCAGGCCCCGGTTCAGCTCCAGACCGATGAGCTTGCCCTCATCGTTACAGACCAGCCCCACCGGGTCGGAGAAGGGATAGGTGGCGGCAATATCGCCGCCCACTTCCGCCTGTAACGAATGGAGGCCGTGGTCGATCTCCTTCACATAGGGCTCCTTCATGGGCTCCACCACCAGGACGGTCATCTTCTCCGGGGCGGTGTGCTCCTGGGCCTCCTTGCTGCGGATAGCAAAGGCGCGGGAACCGTTGCCCATGATGAGGTACTTCCCATCGTCAGACTGATGGTGGAAGCCGTACCCAGCCGCCTCCATCTGCTCCCGGCTCATATCCGTCACATAGAAGGTCCCCCTGGGGGTCCGTACCGTTTCGCCGGTCTCCCGGTCATCCGGGGAGGGCGCCGGGGTCTGCCCGGACAGCTCCGCCTCATACTCCCGGCCCGCCTGCTCCGCAAAGGCCAGCATCTCGTCCGCATGGGACTTGTCCGGGTTCTGGATGGCCTCCCGGATTACCGCCGGATCAAAGTCAAGAAATTCCTCATACCCGGTGGCGTCTTTGAACTTCTCGATCTCCGAAGGCAGGTAGTCCTCCTGGGTCTGCCCCAGGGCGGCCAGCTTCTCATCCAGTGCGGAAATGCGGCCGGCCATCAGGTTCTCGTAGATTTCTTCTTTCGCCGCGTGCTCCTCCGGGTGCTCGGCGGCGTACTGCGGGTCGTGCTGGCGGAAGAACTCGTCCATATCGTAGGCGATGTCCATCGCCCACTCGGATTTTTCCTCCTCGGTCAGCTCCTCCGTGTCCTGGAAGGTCATCACCCGGTATTCCTCCGGGATGCTGCCATGCTCCCCGTCGTAATACTCATGGAAGCTGCTCCCGGTATCCCGCACATACCCCAGGTCGGTGAACTCGCCACCTTCCTCCAAGGCGATGTCCCGGCCGTAGGCCTCATAGTCGATGTAGTTCCGCAGGTGCTCCGGCACCTGCATGGCGTCCAGCTCCTCGATGTAATACCGGCCCAGGTCGTCGTGGTCGTGGATGTCGGGGTAAATGTCGTAGCAGTCCAGGTTCTCGGTCAGGTTGATGATCTCCTGCAGGCTGCCCGAATGGTCGCCGATCTCCATCGCCGCCTGGAACTGCTCATACTCGCCCTGGCTCATCTCGTCCAGTTTGGAGGCCAGATAGTTGAGCTCGTCCAGGCTCTCATACTCGCCCAGCTTGTCATAGAGGCCGTCCACATAGCAGTCATAGTCAGTGATGAACCACTCCTCGTAGGGCTGGCCGAAGTCGTCCTTCTGCCCAATGCCGATCCGTTCAAACACCTTCTGCATCTCCTCCGGTGTGGTGGGGAACTTTACCCATTCGCCCACCAGGTCGCCCTCGTTGTACTTGCCCAGGTTGGTGATGAAGGCGGCAAAGGGATAGTCCTTGTCATATTCATAATGGGGCATATACGCACCTCCTTACAGCTCCGGCTCAGACTTCCCCTTGCGGGGCGCCTGGGCCTTATTCTTGTTTCTGCACTCCTGCCTGCTCTGTTCCAGACGCTCCCTGATGGAGGGCTTGCGGTCCGCCTGCTTCGCCTGGGGGCGGCCGTGCTGCCACTCATCCCCAGACAGCGTTAAATATCCCCGGCTGGTGAAGCAGCCCTGTTCCTCCTGCACGGCGTATTTGCCGAAGGGAACCGGGTCAATGGCGTCCAGCAGTTCCGGGGGCAAAAGGGTGTCCAGATGCTGCGCCAAGTAGCGCCAGCCCACATCCTCCACCTTACTGATGTTGGCCTCCAGGACGAAATACTCGGTATTGGCGGGAAATTCCCGGAACTGTTCCAGAGTGGTCAGCCGGAAGGGGGACTCCTGCACAGCGGCCAGGAGCCCCCGATCCTCCAGGGAAAGAGTGGACAGCGCCCGAAGCGCCGCCTCCTGCTCTGCGGAACTCCCCTCCTGGGGGAGCATCGCTTTCAGATCATTCAGGGAAATATCCGATTTACTTTTTGCCATTCACGCCCTCCTTCCGTTTGGGGAACTCCAGCTTGAAGCGGACATACTTCTCGCCGGTATCATCCAGCACCACCACCGCGTCATAGGCGGCGCCCTTCTTTTCAGACCACATCCCCTTGACGGAGGTACGGCCCTTCTTCAAAAGGTCGGCGGCCATCTTCTTTGTCAGCTCCTTTTTGCGGGAGGTCCAGAAGCGGTCGTCCTTCCATAGGACAAAGCGGCAGGAGCGGTCGGAGCAGTAAAAATTCTTCTTGCCCTCATAGACCGGCTTTCCGCAGCGGGGGCAGAGGCCCACGGCCTCCCGCTCTGGGGCAAACAGCTTCTGCCCCTCCTCGGAGATGTGGGAATAGGTTTTCACCAGCTCCCGCGCCATGTCAGAGATCCCCGCCAGGAAGGCGGCGGGGTCGCCTTCGCCCCTGGCGATGGTGGTCAGCTTCTGCTCCCACTCCGCCGTAAGCATGGGAGAGGTCAGCGTATCCGGCAGGACGGTGACCAGGTTGATCCCCGCCTTGGTGGGGATGAGGCTTTTTCCCCTGCGCTCCACAAACCCGGCCGCCACCAGCTTTTCCAGGATCTCCGCCCTGGTGGCCGGGGTGCCCAGGCCCTTGCGTTCGGCGTCCTCCGGCATATCCTCTTTTCCGGCAGTCTCCATCGCCGCCAGGAGGGTGTCCTCCGTGTACGCCTTGGGCGGGGCGGTGAAGTGTTCGGTGACAGCGGCTTCCACCTGGTCAAAAAGTTGACCCTCGGTGAAGTCCGGCAGGGCGGCGGGTTCCGCCTCGTCCTCCGGCTGCTCCTTCAGGGAAGCGCGGAAAATGTGGTCGATCTCACGCCAGCCCTCGGAGAGGATGTGCCGCCCCTTGGCGGTGAAGGTGTGCCCGCCGCAGGTAAAGGCGGCCGTGACAGCCTCGTACACATAGGGCTCCGCCGCCGCGCACAGCAGCTCCCGGCACACCAGCAAAAGAAGGTTCCGCTCACCCACGGGCAGAGCGGACAGGTCGCCCTTCTCCAGCTCCAGGGTGGGGAGAATGGCGTGGTGGTCAGACACCTTCTTGTCATTTACCAGCAGGGACACATCCGGGAAGAACTCCCCGCACCCGTCAAAGGGCGGCACCTTGGCCGCCAGGTGGAGGACCGCCGAAGCGGTCTCCGCCATGTCGGCGGTCAAAAACCGGCTGTCCGTCCGGGGATAGGTCAGCAGCTTCTTCTCGTAGAGGGATTGCGCGTAGTCCAAAGTCTGCTTCGCCGTGTAGCCGAACACCCGGTTTGCCTCCCGCTGCAAGGTGGTCAGGTCGTAGAGCTTGGGCGGCGACTCTTTCTTCTGTTCACGGGTGACGGAAGCGCAGACCGCTTCCGCGCCGGCGCAGGCCGCCCGCAGGGCCTCCGCCTCCGCCGGGGAGGTGATCCGCTCGCTGACCGCCTCGGCCCCGCCCAGAGTCAGGCGCACATGGTGGTACTTCTCTTTGCGGAACATTGTGATTTTGCTGTCCCGGTCCACCAGCATGGCAAGGGTGGGCGTCTGCACCCGCCCTACATTCAGGGTGCGGTGGTAGAGGACGGAGAACAGCCGGGTGGCGTTGATCCCGATGAGCCAGTCGGCTTTCTGGCGGCAGAGGGCGGACTGATACAGCGGGTCATACTCGGCGCCGGGGCGCAGGTCAGCGAAGCCCTCCCGGATCGCCGCGTCCTCCATCGAGGAGATCCACAGACGGGAGAAGGGCTTCCGGCATCCCGCCATCTCATAGACCAGCCGGAAGATGAGCTCGCCCTCCCGCCCGGCGTCGCAGGCGTTGACCAGCTCGGTGACATCCTCCCGGTCCATAAGGCGTTTCAGGTTCTGGAAGGCGTCCTCCTTGTCCTTCGCCAGCACATAGCGGAAGGGCTCCGGCAGGATGGGAAGGTCGTCATACTTCCACTTCTTATAGCCGGGGTTGTACCCAGCCGCGTCCATCGGGGACACCAGATGCCCCACGCACCAGGAAACGATGAGCCCATTCCCCTCAAAACAGCCATCGGCCCTGGATGTGACACCCAGGGCCGACGCAACGGCTTTTGCAACACTCGGTTTCTCGCAGATCACCAGCTTCATTTCGTATCCTCCATTTCTTCCTCCGGTTCCGGTTCGTCCTCGTTGATATACTCCTCCTCATCCGCAAAATCATAGTCGTCCGGGTCTGCGCTGACCTTGGACGCCTGCTTGGGACGGATAAACTTGATATAGGCGAAGGCTCCGCCGCCGCCCAGCACCACCAGCGCCAGGACCAGCGCCAGGGCGCCCATGCCCCCGGACTTCTCCGCCTCCGGCTCCGGTTCGGGTTCCGGCTCCGGCTCCGCGCCGGCGCACTCGGCCATATTCACCGCGCACACCTCGCAGGAGGTGTTCACCGCCCCGGCCTGGCATTTCTCCGTACAGGTGCAGATCGCCGGCGCCTCCTGGGCCTCGCCATCCTCCATCAGTGCCAGGAGGTCCGCCTCGTCCACCTGGTTCAGGAAGTGGACGGTCTGCGCCCCCTCGTCATCCCGGTCGATGATGAGATAGAACACGTTGCCGCCCTTTGTCTCCACCGTGATGAACTGCTTGCCGGAGGATGTCCCGCCCAGGTCGTCAATGAGGGACAGGTTCCCATCCGGGGTCAGGGCTGCCCCTCCGCCCCCGGAGAGGCCGGAGGCGAACAGCTCCAGCAGGGCGGAGAGGTCCGTCCCGTCCAGGGAGAGGGAGAAACTGCCCGTGTCCGTGATGGTCAGGTAGTCGGAATGAACATAGCCCTCCCGCTCCGGCAGAAGCACCTTGACCCATTCGCCCTCGGTGCCGATGACTTCTACCTGCGCCCCATCGGGAAGCTGGGTGAAGGCGTCGTTATCCAGCCCAGCGCCGGTGCGGACATTCAGGTTGCCGCCGCAGGTGGTCACGGTGCCGGTCTGCTGGGTTTCCCATTTCTCCGTGTCAGGGGTGAACAGGATACCGTCCTCGGTGACAGTCACAGTCCCCAGGCCGCCCAGCAGTTCGGTGATCTGGTCCAGGGTGTCCCCGTCTGCCTCCGTGTTATTGTCCGCGCTATCATTGCCGGCGGGATCTTCCTCATCAGTGATAGTGACCTCCGGGGCCTCGGCGTCCTCCGCAGGGTCCGCCTCCGTCCCGGCAGTTTCGGTGTAGTAGGGTTCGCCCTCCCCACCGCCGGCGAAAGCGGGGACAGCAAAGGCCGTGGCACAGAGCGCCACGGCCAGGGCCGCCGTAAACAGGCGGATGATCTTCTTATTCTTCATACTCGGTATCCTCCATCTCATTCTCGCCGGGGTCCGCCGCGGCCTCCGCCTCCATCATGCCCTCCGGCAGGGTGATGAGGCCGCTGGCGTAGGCCTTCAGGAAGGCCGTCAGTTCCCGGTTGTCCATCTTCACCGCCTTGACCATGCGGACGATCTCCAGGTTCTCCTCCTCGGTGAGCTGGGCCTCCAGGGCGCGGAGGCGCTTCTGCTGCTCGGAGATTTTCTCCTTGGTCTTTTCAATGTCACGGCGGATCTTCTCAACAGTTGCCATGTGTGCAAAACTCCTTTCCATATCGTTCTTTCCATGAATAGTTACGGCCCAGGCCCTGGACCGTTTTCAAATTGGGGCGGGCGTTGTCCTCCAGGGCGATGGCCCTTCGGAACAGGTCCGGGTGGTGGTCCCGCAGGTGGATGATCTCCTCCGCCCTCATGCTGGGGCAGAAGAAGCAGGAGGATTTGCCCGGCTGGGGCAGACCCGCATTTTCAATGGCCTGCATACACGCTGCCCGGTCCCATCCCCATTCCATCAGGGGATACCACTTGCTGTACTTGGGGTCGGCCAGGTCGCCCAGCAGCACCTTGTCGCTGCGGTAGCTCTCGCCGGCGTCGTAACCGATGAACTTCACCACCCGTTTCCCGGCCGCCCATACCTTGCGGCAGGGCGGGTAGCGGTTGCAGAACTTGTCCTGCGGCCCGATCTTGTGTTTCAGGGAACACCGCTTGAAACCGTAGGCCATAGAGGGCAGGGTGCCGCTCTGCAAGCACTCCTGCTCCAGGGTCAGCCGCTTGCCGTCCCGCGTGGTCTTGTACACTCTGGTGATGGGCGGCATCCCGTGATCCTTCAGCCAGCGGTCCATGACGTCCAGGTAGGCATAGGTGTGGGGATGCTCCGCCCCGGTATCCGCAAAGAGGATCAGGTCTACCGAAATACGGTGCTGGTGCAGACCGACTAAAAGGGCGGTGCTGTTGACACCGCCCCCATAGGAAACCATATTGATGTGTGTTTCACCTCCCATCAGTTGTACGGCGGCCGGCCGTAGGCATAAAAGTGAGACTGCCAGTAGCTGGTATTCAAATTGGTGTAGGAGATCGGGTCGCCGCAGTGCAGCATCATATTGTCGCCCACATAAATGCCCACATGGGAGATGCCGCTGGTATCGTAGGTCCCCACAAAAAACACCAGATCGCCCGGCTGGGGATCGGATACCGGGGTGGAGATATTGTAGAGCCCCTGGGCACCCAGCCGCCCGGTGTTGCACAGCCCGGTATTGGTCAGCACATAGCTGACGAAGCCGGAGCAGTCGAAGGAGGTCTCCGGGCTGCTCCCGCCCCACACATAGGGATACCCCAGATATTTCTCCGCCTCGGTGATGAGGGTGGCGAACCGTTCATCCGTCAGATACTCGGCGGGGATGTCCCAGGCCGTGGGAGGGTTCTCCACATACTTGCCCACATACCCGGAGGACGGGAACAGGTCCGGCCGGTTGCCCAGGGTGGACATATACACGGCGTACATGGAGAGCTGGTCCTCGCCCATGATATAGACCGGCACATGGGAGAGGTCGAAATTCTCCAGCGTGACGGTGCAGATGTACCAGGTGTAGGGCACCCGGACCGTATAGGAGTTGCCCTCGCTGTCCGTCCGGGTCTCGGTGCGGTAGCGGGTCTCTGTCGTTACCGTTTCCGTGAGGATGTACTGCTTGTCAAAGAGCATTTCCAGATCCCCTTGCACCTCGTCCAGGGTGAACACCCCCTCATGGAGCGCCGACAGGATGGACAGCAGCACATAGGGGTCATGCTCGATCTCATCCAGGTCAAAGTGATACTCGTCATAGTCGTGGGTGCTTTCATAGGTATCCAGATACTCTTGCAGCTCCGCCTCCATCTCGCAGTAGGCGGCCTCGGCCCCGGTCAAGTCCGCGTCCTCCGAAAGATAGGAGGAGCCAACCAGGCCGGAGGTGCCGCCCCCAAACATGGAGGTGCAGGATTGCATCAGGCCCATAATCATCATAAGCATCAGGCCGATCCCGCCCACGATGAGGAGGGTGTGCTTGTTTTTGGTGACGAAACCGCCCAGCTTCTGGGCGATGGTCCCGCCGCCTTTCTTTGCGGCGGAGGCGGCGGTCTGGGACGCCTTGCCCGCGGCCTGGGCCGCGCCGGTCCCTGCCCGGTGGGCGGCGGCGTACTGCTTTTGCAGGCGCTTCTTCTGCCACAGCCGGGAGATGGGATTGCTGGACGCAAGCTGGGGGTTCTCCATAACGGACTTCTGCCAATAGAAATCCGCATTGGCCTTCACCGCTACCTGCTCCGCTTTTGATACATCCCGCCAGGGTTTCAGCTTACAGTTCGCACGCGCCTGGTGGAAGCGGCGGCCGCCATAGCCCACGGCCTTCTCGATCTGCCGCTCCCCCAGGTGGCCAGCCTGAACACCGGAGTTATCGCCCTCCACCTTGCTCACTTCGCCGTGGAGGGTGGACCGTATTTCCTGCACCGGCCGGGACAATGGGTTGCCATGCTCCTTGCCGGGAGGCTTGGCGGGGACAGCAACTTTCGCCGCGTCCAGCCGATCCGCCGCCTTGTCCGACTTGCGGATGGCCTTTTTCAGTTCCGGCGCCGCCTGGTCTGTCTCGGAAAACTGCAAACGGGAGGAAGGGCGGTCCCTGGCCGCCTCGCCCTCCCGAAAGGTGTCGCGCCGCTTTCGCCGCGCCTTTTTTACCTGCCGGCGTTCCCGGTGCCCCACCACCTCGTCCGCCACACGGTTCAATGCCCCCGCCGGTTCATCCGCAGAAGAATAATCCTGCTCCGGGGGGCGATCCGAAATATGGGTAGCCTCGCCAGTTACCAGGTTCACCGAGATGGCCCCGTCATGGGTCATCTTCTGGGCCTCCTTCTCGGAGGCTTTCCATTCCTGCATTTATCCGTCACCTCCTCCATAGGGGCAAATGCTGGCGCAGGCCCCGGTCTCGATCATGGAAATGTAGTGAAAAATGGGATAGGCCTGGGGCGGACAGACCGCGTTGCCCAGAGTTTTCAGCCGCAGGGCCCGATCCTTCGTGTCCTCGGTTATGCGGGGGACGCCCTCCGGCTCGGCGGCCCAGAGGATACGGCCGTCCATCCCTGCGGGAAGCCCATGAGCCATTCCACCCAATCCGGGTTCAGCGCCGCCTTCTCCGAAAGGGGTTTCTCCTGGTGGATGATCTGCGCCGACAGGTTGGCCGCCGGAGATTTGTCCCGGAAGGCCACCGGTTTCAGGGTGGAGCGGTAGCCCTCCGACGCCGCCGGGGTCAGGTAGTACACCGCCGCCGACAGGGACAGGCTCCAGATGGCCCCATCCTTGTTCCTCTTTCGGAAGATCCCATTGTCCGACAGGAACACATCCAGGTTGGCCGCGTCCTTGCAGGTGGATTTGTCGGAGGCAAGGGGCGTGGGAAACATCAGCCGCGACGATAAAAGTTCGCTGGCGCTCATGCCATGCGCCGACGCCGCAAGCCGGAAATACGAATGGGAGAACAGCGTATCCCGCTTTTGCCAGG
>NZ_NFKK01000007.1:0-118461 GCF_002160355.1 Butyricicoccus pullicaecorum | reverse complement strand
ACCGGCAACGGCGCATCCAGGAATAGAGAGAGTCAAAGGCGTTCCTTGCTTCCTCCACCGTATAGCAAGCGTAGAAGTCATCCAGGGCAGCAACAATGCTGTATGCCTTCCAGTAATATATACAGATAATTATCTCTTTCAAAAAAGGCGGAGGGTGCCCCCTCCGCCTTTTTGCTTATTTATGAATATGCTTTTTAATGGTCTTTACAATTTCTACTTGTAGGATTGACATAAGGGACAGCCCAATGACGATTAGCCACTGTGTGCCATCCAACAAGGTCAACCGGAACGCATTTTGCAGCGCAGGAACAAGCAGAATGCACGCCATCAGAAGAGCAGATACCACGAAGGAAACGATCAACCAAGGATTGATCCCTTCTGCCCGCACCCAGATAGGCTCCGTATTGGAGCGCTGATTAAAAGCGCGAAGCATCTGCGAGAAGGCCAGTACACAGAACGCCATTGTCTGACCGGTCACATGCCCGCCCATGCTTGCGCCGATCCAGTAAGCGCAGGTGGTCATGGCCGCCACAAAGATGCCTTGTATAATAACACGGCGTACCAGATCTTTTTCAAACAGAGTGCCCGATTTTACTGGCTTATGCTTCATAATGTTCTTGCTGGCCGGATCAACACCCAGTGCAAGGGCAGGCAAGGTAGCCGTGGCAAGGTTTACCCACAAAATGTGAACGGCCAGAAGGGGTGCATCCCAGTTAAACAGGGTTGCAACAAACAAGGTTAGAATTTCTGCAATATTACCAACCAAAAGGAACTGGATTACCTTCTGGATATTGCGGTAGACACGACGGCCTTCCTTGATGGCATAAGCAATCGTGGTAAAGCTGTCATCCAGCAAGATCATGTCGGCGGCATCCTTGGCCACATCCGTACCGGTGATACCCATCGCAACACCGATGTCCGCTGCTTTCAGGGCGGGGGAGTCATTGACACCGTCACCCGTCATAGCCGCTACTTCACCGGTGCGTTTCAAACTCTGGATGATACGCAGTTTATCCGCAGGGGATACACGGGCGAAGACGGTTGTTGTTTTTACCGCATCGTCCAATTCGTCATCCGTCATCGTATCCAGTTCCTCACCGGATACGACGGTGTTGCCTTCTCGGTAAATATCCAGCTCTTTCGCAATGGCAAGGGCTGTCACCTTATGGTCGCCGGTGATCATAATCGTTCGGATGCCCGCCTGACGGCAGGTACGCACGGAATCGGCTACTTCCTTTCGGGGCGGGTCGATCATTCCGGTCACACCCACAAAAGTCATGTCAAATTCTACATTCTCATCATCATCTGTAGGTAGCTCCATGAGGGTGCGCATGGCAAAGCCAAGCACACGCAAGGCACCCTCCGACATGGAAAGGCAAAGTTTTGTAATGTTTTCTTTGTCAGCCTCCGTAATAGGCCGCACACCTTCCGAAGTCAGAATGTGAGTACACAGGGGCAGCATTTCATCCACCGCACCCTTGGTATAAGAAATCCACTTTTCATTGATGCGGTGAACAGTGGTCATCCTCTTACGCTCAGAATCAAAAGGCTGCTCAAAAAGGCGGGGATAATCATCCTCCAGGGCTTCATGGTCGATTCCAAACGCCTGTGCCAGATAGATCAGCGCACCCTCTGTGGGGTCACCGATGATTTCTCCCTTTCTATCCGGGTCAAGGCTGGCGTCATTGCAGAGAGCCGCTGCATAAACCAATTCCTTATAGACCGCGGGATGCTGGTTGGTAGCATTTTCAACCGGGGTAGTTGTGCCGTTTTCAAAATCTCCGTTGACCGCAATGTGTGTTACCGTCATTTTATTGAGTGTGAGCGTACCTGTTTTATCGGAGCAAATGACGGTGGCGCTACCCAGGGTTTCCACTGCGGGCAATTTACGAATCAGTGCGTTTTTCTTAGCCATACGCTGCACGCCCAGCGCCATTACAATAGTGGCTGTAGCAGGCAGACCTTCCGGGATGATAGAGATTGCCAGCGAAATCGCAACCAGGAACTGCGGAATCAGCGGGCGCTGATAGAAAGCACCGATGGCAAAGATCAGGGCACAGACGATTAGTCCAACAATGGTCAATGTCTTACCAACTGCGTTCAGCTTTCGCTTTAAGGGCGTATCCGTATCGTCCTGATTGTCCAGCATACCGGCGATGTTGCCTACCTCGGTATCCATGCCGGTGGCTACCACAACGCCGGTCGCCCGTCCGTATGTGACAATAGCGGAGGTGTATGCCATATTACTGCGGTCGCCCAGGGGGCAGTCTTCCGGCAGCAAATCTTCCGCTTCCTTTTCAGAAGGGACGGATTCGCCCGTTAAAGAAGCCTCCTGCACCTTCAAGTTGGCGGAATCTATCAGGCGTAAGTCCGCCGGAACCATGTCCCCATCGCCAAGCATCACAACGTCACCCACTACCAGCTCGCTGGCGGGAATTACGGTCTCCTCCCCCTGGCGCAGAACACGGGCCGTTGGGGCGCTCATGTTGCGAAGCGCCTCCAAAGAGGATTGTGCCTTCTTTTCCTGCACAATACCAATGACAGCGTTGACGATTACAATAACAAAGATTACCGCCGCTTCCGTCCATTCCTGCAAAATTGCGGAAAAAGCGGATGCGCCGATGAGGATAAGTACCATCGGGTCAATGATCTGCGCTTTCAGCATTTGAAGAATGGTTTTGGGCGGTTTCGAGCGCAATGCATTGCGCCCATATTTTTCCAGCCTTTCGGCAGCCTCGGCATCACTTAATCCTTCCTCGGAGGTATGTAAAGTCTCATAAACCTCCGTAAGTTTCAGTGCGTGCCAAGGCGTCTGTCTGTGTCGATCCATGATGGATCAATCACTCCTTTCTTTGATAAAATTTATATTCTGACCGCCTTTCAGCGGTGGTCAGCAAAAAAGAACACAAATAGGCATAGCCTGCTGTCTAACAATTGGTCGCAGGTTATGCCTATTATATATAAAATCTATTCAATTTATAGTTATTGTTACTTCGATCAGCGTCGCTACTGTCGGCGTTGTCCATAGTAAGTCTTTCAATTCCCTTCTTTGAATAATTTGCTTTTTATTATATAGGGAAACCCGCAAGAAGTCAAGGCTGAATTGGGAAGTTCATACTAATTTTAATTTTGAGCGTTTCAAGTTCTCTTTTATAACATGGAAATTTAGATTCACTGACGTTTGCCTATCTTTTATTAAGAAATTAAAGAAAATAAATTCATAGATTACCGCAAAGGTTTTTGTAAAAAACACCCTTGACAAATCTCTTTCCAGAAAAAAATCCTGGAAAAGTATGCCCGTGAGCATGGATACAGCAATTTCAAATTCTATGTTGATGACGGCATCTCAGGTACGACCTTCAACCGCCCAGGCTTTCAGCAGATGATCGCAGATATTGAGGCTGGCCTTGTCAAGCGGGTCATCATCAAGGATATGTCGCGTTTCGGACGTGATTATCTGCAAGTTGGCATGTATACGGAGATCATGTTTCCCGAACATGATATTCACTTTATTGCGGTGAATGATGGTGTGGACAGCACTCAGGGCGACAACGAGTTTACGCCCTTCCGCAATATCATCAATGAATGGTACGCCAAAGACACCAGCAAAAAAATCCGTGCCGTTATGAAAGTGAAAGGCAATGCGGGGGAGCATTTGGCTACCATGCCTCCGTATGGATACATGAAATCGTCTGATGATAAAAAGCAATGGGTAAAGGATGAAGAAGCGGCCCAGGTGGTTTATGAAATCGGTCTTTATATCATGGACGGATTGGGACCCTCGCAGATCGCAAGAAAGCTGACGGAAAGAAAAATCCTTACTCCGGCTGCTTACTATGAGAGTAAAGGCAGGACGACCAATGTCACAAAGAAAGGTTCTCCTTATGCCTGGGATTCTTCTACGATTGCCGACATCATGGACCGCTGGCGTGAATACCTGGGGCACACGGTTAATTTCAAAACCCGCAAAAAATCCTACAAGAGCAAAAAGACCCTTCTCAATCCAGAAACCGAGTGGAAGATTTTTGAGAATACCCATGAAGCCATCTGGACGGAGGCGATTGCCGATGCAGCAAGGCTTGCAAGGCAGACGCGGCGCCGACCCACAAAGATGGGAGAAATGGGGATGTTCTCCGGCATGATGTTCTGCGCCGACTGCGGCTCCATCATGTATCAATGCAGGGCAACCAATTTCCGGCGCGATCAGGAATATTACCTGTGTTCGGGCTATCGGAAAAGCCGTGACGTATGCGGGCAGACACATTCCATACGAACTGTTATCCTGGAGGAATTGGTTCTGCAAAATCTGCGTGAGATCGTTTCCTTCGCATCACAGCGCAAAGACGATTTTGTAAAGATGGTTATGGATGCGGATATGCGCCAACGTAACCGAGGTTTGTCAAAGCGGAAGAAAATATTGGCTGATGCTGAAAAGCGGATCGCAGAACTGGACACCATTTTCAAGCGGCTCTATGAAGATACCATTTCGGGAAAACTTTCTGACGAGCGTTTTCAAAAGCTCTCTACCGACTATGAGAAAGAGCAGCATCAGCTTCAAGATGTAGCGATTGCCCTTCGGGATGAAATCGAGGTAGAGGAACGCAAAAGCGCCAATGTGGAAAGGTTTCTCTCCGTTGTAGAACGGTATACGGAAATCCCCGAATTGACCCCATGTATCTTGCATGAATTTATCGAGAAGATTGTTGTTCATGCAGCCAGCGATCCGAAGGGCAAGAACCGCACCCAGGAAATTGACATCTACTATAAGGGCATTGGAGCCCTGGAAGTATCCAAAGTCACTTCATCAAGGCAAGAATGAGAAAAACGGCATAGCCGAAGCTATACCGTTCTCTCTTGCCCCACGATGTTTTCTTATCGGGAGGCACCTTCGGCGCTTCTTTTTTTTATTTGTTTTCGTCGTGTGCCTGACGCTGCTGTTGGATTGCCGCGTGTTCGGCTTCCAGCTCGTGGTAGAGCGCACTGATACACCAGGACGCATTGGTCGGGGTAACGACTGCCTTGAGACGTACACCGCCTGCGCGGCGGATCTCAGCCAGAAAGGCATCGAGCTGCGGCTCGGTAAAATTGTGGAAGATCAGCATTTCCTGCGTAAAGGATTCACCTTCCAGCGGTTCAGCGTCGGCGTATGCGGGCAGACCGACCAGACGACCGAGCGGAAGCGTAAATTCATCCGGCGATACCGTGTGGATGCGCAGTCCCAGTTTGACCGCAGCCATCTTGATTTTGGCAGCCTTGGTGCCGTTCAGATTACAGCACAAAACGGTCGCGCGGTTTGGGTGTTTCATCAAAATTTCCTCCTTTTCAATATGTAGATGATTTTAGTATAGCGTATGCTTTTGGCTGTGACAAGAGGCAGCGAAAGTTTATGCAGAGAAGTGTAACAAAAAACGCGGAAACTATGTACAATATACATAAAATTGACGAGACAAACTTGTCTTTTTGCTGAAAATAGACAAAATGCTTGCCTTTTTTGGTTGCCGGTGATATCATTAGGTATCCGAAAAGCAGCTGAGGAAATATGTCTGCTTTTTATGTTGTCGTCCTCTGTGGACGGGAAGTACATCCAGATGTAAAAAAGGAGGAAACATTGATGAGTGACAAGAGAATGCGCAGACTCGCTGCCCTGGGATTGGGCGCCGCACTAGCCATGACGTCACTGACCACAGCGTTTGCAGCGGACAAGGCTGCAACGGCAAAGGTCACGGTTGACAAGCAGCCAGCAGCGGTACAAGGCTACGAGATCGACGGCAGCAACTATTACAAGCTGCGCGACCTAGCAGAAATTCTTGATTTTGGTCTGTCTTGGGATGCAGCAAGTTCGACTATCTCCATTGATTCCACCAGCTCGTACAAGGCAGATGCAACTAAGCTGATTCAGGGCAACTGGGCACCTGCAACGCGTGCACGCATTCAGGCTGTAATCGATGCAAATGCCAACAAGGGTAAGTACGTCGTATTTGATTTCGATAACACTTCGGTTATTTTCGATATTCAGGAAGCGCTTCTGGTTTATCAGATTGAGAACCTGGAATTCAAGATGACTCCGGAGCAGCTGCCCGACGTACTGGCAACCGGTATTCCCGACCTCAAGAAGGAACTGGGCAAGAGCCTGGACGGCAAGACCGTAACGCCCGAGACGCTGATTGCAGATATCACGAGCGATTACACCTGGCTGTATGAAAATTACAAGGGCATGAAGGGTACTAAGGATCTGTCGTACATCCATGCAACCAATCAGTATCAGGATTTCGCGGCAAAGCTGCGCTACATGTACAGCTCGGTCGGCGACAATTTTGACCATGCAGTATCCTATCCGTGGGTTACCTACCTGTTCACCGGTATGACGCCGGATGAAGTACAGAAGCTGGCAACCGCATCGCATACCTATTGGGCAAACTATGGCCGCTATGCAGAGGAAACTTGGATTTCGCC
Organism: Butyricicoccus pullicaecorum; assembly: GCF_002160355.1. NCBI lineage: Bacteria > Bacillati > Bacillota > Clostridia > Eubacteriales > Butyricicoccaceae > Butyricicoccus > Butyricicoccus pullicaecorum. The sequence continues at coordinate 112,008 of NZ_NFKK01000007.1, read as the reverse complement.
CATCGAACAGCCGGGTCAGTCTGGTGTCCTGTCGGTTAGCTTCGTAACCGGCTTGACCTTCACCGACGAACTGCTCGACCTGTATCATACCCTGATGGCCAACGGCATTGACGTTTACATCGTCTCGGCATCTCCGATTGATACCGTGCTTGCAGCAAGCAAGGTAATGGGCTATGACGTACCGGAAGATCACATCTTTGCAATGCGCAATAAGCTCGATGAGAACGGCGTTTACATCAATGAGTATAATTACGACTGGGGCGGCGAAGGCAAGTACGCGCAGACCCAGGGCCCCGGCAAGAGCACGATCATCACTAACTTCATTGCACCGAAGTATGACGGCGCAGGCCCGCTGATGGTCTTTGGCGACAGCGCAGGTGACTGGAACATGATGACCGATTGGATGGACGAAGGCGACACCCAGCTCGGCGTTATCTTCAACCGTTACCGCAAGCCCAGCGATCCGATTTGGGAAGGCTCGGTAGAGGCATCTAAGACCATCGGTCAGGCAGATGCAAAGTTTGTACTCCAGGGTCGCGATGAGAATACCGGTGAACTGCGTCCGAGCGAGAAGTCGATCATGCTCGGCGAGACCGAAGAAGTTCTGGTCCGTCCGGCAAGCTAAATTTCGTGAAACGTACTATGTGATTGGTAAGTCAGTGAGCAAAAGGGACAGACGAAAGTCTGTCCCTTTTCATGTTGGTGTATGATGATTGTAAATGAGAGAAAACAAGAGGACACTTGTGAAAGTGTCCTCTTATGCGCTGAAATAAGCGGTTCTTGCTTCTTTACTTCGTCCAACGATTTTGAAGAAAATTGACGAAATGAAGCATTTTGAAAATTTTGGACTTTTCCCTCTTACTTAAAGTACTTCACGCCGTTTTCAAAGATGGGCTGGTACTTCTCGCCGTAGATATTCTTACCCACATATGGGCTGAAGCGTTCGGTGTGACCCATCTTACCGAGGACACGACCGTCAGGCGAGGTGATACCCTCGATTGCGCACATGGAGCCGTTGGGGTTGAATGCGATATCCATGGACGGATTGCCTGCAAGATCGGTGTACTGGAATGCGATCTGACCGTTTGCCTCCAGACGCTCGATCTCAGCCTGCGGAGCGACGAAGCGGCCTTCGCCGTGGGAGATTGCGATGGAGTGCAGGTCGCCGACCTGGCAGGAGGACAGCCACGGGCTCTTGACCGATGCAACGCGCGTGGTGACGTAGCTCGACTGATGGCGGCCGATGAGGTTGAAAGTCAGCGTCGGGCAGGTCTCGTCCAGATCACGGATTTCGCCGTAGGGAACCAGACCCAGCTTAATCAGTGCCTGGAAGCCGTTGCAGATACCAAGCATCAGACCGTCACGCTTCTGCAGCAGTTCGTGTACCGCGTCCTTGATGCCAGGGTTACGCAGGAAGGAAGCGATAAACTTACCCGAACCGTCAGGCTCGTCACCGCCCGAGAAACCACCGGGGATAATGACCATCTGTGCACGGCGGATGGCTTCTTCCAGCTGTGCAGCAGACTGTGCCAGTGCGTCGGCAGAGAAGTTGCGGACAACAATGATCTCAGCTGCGCCGCCTGCGTTTTCGACTGCCTTAGCAGTGTCGTATTCGCAGTTGGTACCCGGGAAGACGGGAATGACCGCGAGGGGCTTTGCGGACTTGACCGCCGGAGCGGATACATTGCGCTCGGTGTAGGAGATGGTGTGCAGCTTGTCGTCGGAAGCCGGTGCCTTGGTCGGGAATACCGACTCCAGCGTGCCTTCCAGCGCGTCCTTGAGCTCATCGAGGGTAATGGTCTCGGTGCCCAGTACGATTTCGGGCTGTGCGATGGTGGTACCGATCTTCCAGTAAGCGGGCAGTTCCTCGGTTGCCTCGACGACCAGACCGCCGAAGTTCTTGAGGAAGAGTGCTTCGCTCGGGAACATATCGTCGAATGCAAAACCAATGTCGTTACCAATGGACATCTTGCAGACAGCCTCGGATACACCGCCGACCGACAGTGCCCAAGCGGATACGATCTTGCCCGAATGGATAAGGTCGGTGATCTCCTCCCAGATGGGTTTGATGGCCTGATAATCGGGTGCACCGTCCGGGGTGTAGGGTGCGTCGAACAGGTAGACCGGATGACCGGCAGCCTTGAACTCGGGAGAGATCAGGTTGGTTGCCTCTTCGGGTGCGATCGCGAAGGAGACCAGCGTGGGCGGAACGTCCATGTCGTCGAACGAACCGGACATGGAGTCCTTGCCGCCGATTGCAGCCAGACACAGCTCTTCCTGTGCCTTGTACGCGCCGAGCAGGGCGGACAGCGGCTTGCCGAAACGGTGCGGATCGCGGCCCAGACGCTCGAAGTATTCCTGGAAGGTCAGGTAAGCGGTCTTGTAGTCACAGCCAGCAGCGACCAGCTTAGCAACCGACTCAACAACTGCAGCCGAAGCGCCAAGGAAGGGATTCTGCTCGGTGTAGTAGGGATCGAAGCCGAAGGCCATAACGGACGCGGTCGAGCACTGACCGTTCAGTGCGGGCAGGGTAGCTGCCATGACCTGTGCCGGGGTGAGCTGATTCTTGCCGCCGAAGGGCATGAAGACAGAGTTTGCACCGATCGAGCCGTCAAAACGCTCGGTCAGGCCGCGCTCCAGGCAGATGCCGAGCGAGGACATCTGATGCAGAATCTTCTCGCGCGGGGTGTCGCCGTCGGGCAGGTTTGCAGCGTCCGGGATGGGCATTGCGGGAACAATAGCATCGGCATGCTTTGCGCAGCCGTTGGTGTTGAGGAAGTCACGGGAAACGTCCGCGATCATCTTGCCGTTCCAGGTCATGCGCAGACGGTTGAGATCGGTGACCTTTGCGACAACGACGGCCTCCAGGTTTTCGCGTGCAGCGGCAGCGATGAAGGCGTCTACGTCCTTGGCGCGAACAACGACTGCCATACGTTCCTGAGACTCGGAGATTGCCAGCTCGGTGCCGTCCAGACCGTCGTACTTCTTGGGTACGGCGTTGAGGTCGATGTCCAGACCGTCAGCCAGCTCACCGATGGCAACCGATACACCGCCGGCACCAAAGTCGTTGCAGCGGCGAATCATGCGGGTGACCTTGGGGTCACGGAACAGACGCTGCAGCTTGCGCTCCTCGGGCGGGTTGCCCTTCTGAACTTCTGCGCCGCAGGTCTCGAGGGAAGCCTCGGTGTGCTTCTTGGACGAACCGGTTGCACCGCCGCAGCCGTCGCGGCCGGTCTTACCGCCGAGCAGGATGACGATATCGCCCGGCTCGGGTACTTCGCGGATGACGTTCTCAATCGGAGCCGCGCCGACAACTGCGCCGATCTCCATGCGCTTTGCAACATAGCCCGGATGGTAGAACTCGTGTACCAGGCCGGTTGCAAGGCCAATCTGGTTGCCATAAGAGGAGTAACCAGCGGCAGCCGTGGTGCACAGCTTGCGCTGAGGCAGCTTGTGGGGCAGGGTCTCGGACAGCGGGACGGTCGGGTCACCGGCACCGGTTACGCGCATTGCCTGATAGACGTAGGAACGACCGGACAGCGGGTCGCGGATAGCGCCGCCAAGGCAGGTAGCCGCACCGCCGAAGGGTTCGATCTCGGTCGGGTGGTTGTGGGTCTCGTTCTTGAACATGAGCAGCCATTCTTCGGGCTTGCCGTCCACCTGAACGGTGACCTTGATCGAGCAGGCGTTGATCTCCTCGGACTCGTCGAGGTTCTTGAGGTAGCCGCGCTTTTTGAGTACCTTTGCGGCAGCGGTTGCGATGTCCATGAGGGTGACCGGACGCTTTGCAGCCTTCTCTTCGCCGTAAACTTCGACGCGGGCAGCCATGTAACGGTCGTAAGCTTCCTGTACCATCGGATCTTCAAAGGTCACGTTGTCGATCTGGGTGAGGAAGGTGGTGTGGCGGCAGTGGTCAGACCAGTAGGTGTCGACCATACGTACTTCGGTGATGGTCGGGTCACGGTGTTCCTCGTCGCGGAAGTAGGTCTGGAGGAAGGTCAGGTCATCGAGATCCATCGCAAGACCCAGAGACTTCTGCATCTCGTCCAGGGCAGCGGTATCCATGTGGATGAAGCCCTCGACCGATGCGACCTCGGTCGGGATCTCGTAAACAGCATGCAGGGTCTCGGGCTTGTCCATCGATGCCTCGCGGGCTTCGACGGGGTTGATGAGGTAACCGCGGATCTTGTCCAGATCAGCATCCGACAGCTCGCCCTCGAGCACATAGACCTTTGCGGCAGCGACGACCGGACGCTCGCCCTGAGCCATCAGCTGGATGCACTGTGCGCAGGAATCGGCGCGCTGGTCGAACTGACCGGGCAGGGGCTCGACAGCCAGAACGGTGTGTGCACCCTCGGACGCGGGGAACGTCTCGTCGTAGCACACGTCGGCCATCGGCTCGGAGAATACGATGTTCTTGGCCTTGGCATAGATTGCCTCGTCCACGCCCTCGACATCGTAGCGGCACAGATAGCGCACGCCGGTCAGGGCTTCGATCTCCAGAAGATTGTGCAGGCTGTCAAACAGACCGTGCGCCTCGACGTCAAAGCCGGGACGCTTCTCGGAATAACAACGATAAACTGCCATTTCGGACTCCTTCATGCAAAAAGTGGATTTTGTTCGGGCTTCCGCCGCTTGAGGCCGTGTCGATATTGGTTAAATAACCAAAAAATTACGGGAAACAGCGGAAATTCATACTAATATCATACCCCGAACCGGGGGCACGGCGCAAGCGATAATCTGACGAAACGTCGTTGAAATTACGCCGGAATCGTGTATAATTTAATCAAAGGATATGAGCGATCTGGGGGAGAGACCCCCGGATCGCAGGAGAGCGACCGCCGATAGGCGGTTACCGGGACAGTCGGGCGCACACGCACAGGCTGTCAGACCGGAGCATACAAAGGAGGAATATTCCCATGAAGATCAAGCTTTCTCCGTCCATCTTGTCGGCGGACTTCGCAAACCTCGAGCGTGACATTAAGGTCGCAGTAGACGCGGGCGCGGAGTATGTACACGTAGACGTTATGGACGGCCATTTTGTACCCAATATCACCATTGGTGCACCGGTGGTCAAGTCGCTGCGCAAGGCGACCGACGCAGTGCTCGACGTACATCTGATGATTTCCGACCCGGACAAGTATCTGGACGATTTTATCAAGGCAGGTTCGGATATCATTACCGTGCACTGTGAAGCAAACGGTGACACCCGTGAGCAGCTGCGCAAGATTCGTGCGGCTGGCATCAAGGCAGCATGCGTCATCAAGCCGGCAACGCCGGTTGAGACCGCGATCGAGCTGCTGCCTGAGTGCGATATGATCCTGCTGATGACGGTAGAGCCGGGCTTTGGCGGTCAGGGCTTCATTCCCGAGTGCATGGATAAGATTCGTGCGCTGCGCAAGGCCATTCAGGACGGCGGCTATCAGTGTGAGCTGGAGATCGACGGCGGCGTCAAGCAGAACAATGTGGTTGAGTGTATCGAAGCTGGTGCAGATGTCATCGTAGCCGGTTCGGCAGTCTTTGGCGGCGACATTGCGGCCAATGTCAAGGGCTTCCTCGAGAAGTTTGAGGAAGGTGCAGCAAAGGCACAGTGGACCAAGTAAAATAGGACAAGAAAAAAGACGCTCGTATGAGCGTCTTTTTTTAACGGAATTTGATTGCGGTGCCGTAGGCCATGACCTCGGCAGCGCCCTGTGCGATCTCGGAAGAGTTGTAGCGCACGCCGATGATGGCATCGGCACCCAGACGCGCAGCTTGTTCTTCCATGCGCTGTGTTGCGATATCACGCGCCTCGTTCATCAGTTCGGTGTATCCTTCCATCTCGCCGCCGACCAGGTTTTTGAGTCCTGCCATAAAGTCGCGGCCAAAGTTCTTGCACTGTACCGTGCTGCCGCGCACCATACCGAGTACGGTAAACGGCTGATCGGGTAACTGTTCAATCGTCACAATCAACATTGGGGGTATCCTCCTTAGTGTCGGGCGCGGATGCCTCGGCAGATTGCAGGTGCTTTTCCAGCCAGCGGGAGATATCTCCAAAGACATCCAGGTGATTGGTTTCGTTCAGAATCTCGTGGCGGCCATCCTTATAAAAGATGACATCCAGGTCTTTTTGTCCGGCAGCCTGATACAGCCGCGCCACCCGGCGCACACCCTCTCCATATCCGCCGACCGGATCGCGGTCACCCGAGATCAGGAGCAGCGGCAGGTCGTGCGGGGTGGACTTAAAACACTTGGAGGAGTTTGCACGCTCGACCAGGGTGAATAAGTCGCGGAATCCGGCCGCAGTGAACACAAAGTTGCATTTTGCGTCCGACTGGAACATCTGGACGATGTTCTTGTCGCGGCTGAGCCAGTCGAACGTCGTTTGCGGGTCAGGAATGCGGCGGTTATAGCTTTTGAATGCGAGATTGGAGAGAAACGCCGAGCGATAGGTCATGCCCTTGGAGTGGGCGACCGAATTTGCCAGACGCACGCCGGTGCGTGCGAAGGGATTGGGGCCGGCAGTACCGCTGAGGATGCAGCCGGTGAGGCGGTCTCCGACTTCGGTCAGGTAAAGGCGGGTAATGAGCGAGCCCATCGAGTGACCGAGTACGAAATAGGGAAGGTCGGGAAAACGGGTCTGCATGATATCGGTCAGGGTTTTCATGTCCTCGGTGAGGAAGCTCCAGCCGTCCCGTACAGCGAAAAATCCGAGTTCGGTCGAGCGGGCAGCAGATGCGCCGTGACCAATGTGATCATTGCCACAGACGATGAATCCGAGCGAGCACAGATATTTTGCGAACACGGTATAGCGCGAGAAGTACTCGCACATGCCGTGGGAGATCTGTACAATGCCGCGCAGTTCTACGCCTTCGGGCATCAGGATATAGTACGCCACGTTGGATCGACCGTTTGAACTTTTAAAAATATTTTGCGTACACTTAATATCCATCGTGCTTCAGTCCTTCGGTTTCCAAAATGCGGATATACAATGTCCGTGTGTCTATCATAGCACAAAAGTATGCGTTCGTCCTGTATTGATGAAAAAGATTTACAAATGATTCAAAAAGATTTGCGTGTCGTTGGGTAAAAAGGTATAATAGAGGTAAATCTACACGACGAGGTGAACAAAAAATATGCCGTATATTTGTGTGAATCTGACAAAGAAGCTGAGTGACCAGCAGAAGGATGCAATCAAGAGTGGTCTGGGAGAAAAGATCAGCCTGATTCCGGGTAAGAGTGAGAAGGCGCTGATGGTAGATTTTTCCGAGGGACATACCATGTATTTTGCCGGAGAGAAGCGCGATCTCGCGTTTGTCGACGTGCGCTGCTACAAGACTGCGGAGTTTGAAAACAAGAAGGCGTTTACCGAGGCAGTCTTTGAGCTGATGGAGAAGGAAACCGGCTTGACGGCGGATGACGTTTATCTGTCGTGGGGAGAGTACGACACTTGGGGAACCAAGGGAAGTATGAAGTGAGAATATCCGAGTATATAAAAAGAGCGCGGCATCAACTTGCTGCGCTCTTTTTGTTTGTTTTGGGATTGCGCGTCTGCGGACGCGCTTCTTTATTATTTTTGATTGATTCCCGGGGCGGACACCGGGAATCAAAAGGGGATTCCGCCCGTTGCACTCATTTTATCCGCGCACGGCGCGGAAATAAGGATAGTGACCTACGGGCCGACGGGCGGCTCAGGGCGCTGCCCTGAGAACCCGCAAACCTTTGAAAAGGTTTGATCGAAACTTCAATTAGGGGTGCGGTGGTTTATTCGAGTGTCCAGTCGATGGGAGCGATACCGTGTGCCATCAGGAATTCATTGCACTGAGAGAAATGGCGGGAGCCAAAGAAGCCCTGATGTGCGGACAAGGGAGACGGATGGACGGTCTCCAAAATCAGGTGATTGGGGTTGGTGATGAGAGCTTTTTTGCTGCGTGCGTTACTGCCCCAAAGCAAAAATACGATGGGCTGTTCGTGGTCGTTAAGCTTTTGAATAATCGCGTCGGTGAATTTGGTCCAGCCGATTTTGCTATGGCTATTTGCCTGACCGCGACGTACGGTGAGGGTAGTGTTGAGCATCAGCACGCCTTCTTTTGCCCACGGAATCAGGCAGCCGGAGTGCGGAGCGGGCAGTCCCATATCGCTTTGCAGCTCTTTAAAGATGTTTTGCAGGCTGGGCGGAGGAGCGACACCTGGACGTACCGAGAAGCACAGGCCATGCGCCTGACCGGGGCCGTGATAGGGGTCCTGACCGAGCAGAACAGCCTTGACGTCGGAATACGAGGTGTACCGCAGCGCATTGAAGATATCCTGCATGGGCGGGTAGATTTCGTGGGACGCATATTCCTGTTTGAGCGTTTCGCGAATCTGTGCATAGTAGTCCGATTGGAACTCGTCTTTCAGGATTTCATCCCATTCATTGCCGATTTGTACCATATTTTATGTGCCTCCTGTGGTGGAAAAGGGACTTTTTCGTGTTTACTGATATCATATCATAAATTGCGCCGGTTGCCTATTGACTTTGTAACATAAAACTGTTATACTTTGACTGTACTAAGATGAATAGTACAGTTAATACACAACAGAAGAAAGGAGGCGCGCAATGCTGGGGATCAATTATCGAGACGGACGACCGATCTATGAGCAGGTCGTGGATGAGATCGAGCAGATGGTAGTGCACGGCGTTTTGGAAGTCGACAGTCAACTGCCGTCGGTGCGCCAAATGGCGGCCGAGCTATCGATCAACCCGAATACCATTCAGCGAGCATATAGTGAGCTGGAAAATCGAGGTGTGATCTATTCGGTTAAAGGCAAGGGAAACTTTGTTTCGCCAAACGCAGGCGCTCTGCGTGAGCGTCGCGTATCCGAACTCAAACAGCAACTGACCGAACTGGCATGTACAGCGCGTGAGTTGGGCATTTCAAACGCACAGCTTGTGCAATGGCTGACAGGGGAGGGGGAAGACAAGTGATTCGTACAGAAAAAGCAACCAAGCGATTTGGCACGCTGCTGGCAGTTGACCATGTAGACACCGAAATCCATGAGGGATCGGTTTTTGGTCTGATCGGCTCGAACGGCGCGGGCAAATCGACGTTCCTGCGTATGCTGGCCGGTATCCTCGCACCTGATGAGGGCATCGTACGCATCGACGAGCAGGAAGTATATGAAAATGAGGAGATCAAGAAGCGCTGCTTTTACATCTCTGATGAACAGTTTTTCTTTCCGAACAGTACACCGGATGATATGAAAAACTATTATAAGACCTTTTATCCGAACTTTGACGAGGCACGTTACCGCATGCTGATGGATGGTTTCGGACTGGACGGAAACCGTAAGATTCGGACGTTTTCCAAGGGCATGAAGAAGCAGGTTTCGGTCATTTGCGGCCTGAGTGCATGTACCGATTATCTGTTCTGTGATGAGACTTTCGACGGACTCGACCCGGTTGCACGACAGACCATCAAGGGACTGTTCGCAGGCGACGTTGCCGACCGCGGACTGACACCGGTCATCGCATCGCACAACCTGCGTGAGCTCGAGGACATCTGCGATCATGTCGGCCTGCTGCACCGCGGCGGTATCCTGTTCTCGCGTGACCTGGATGATATGAAGCTGGGACTGCACAAGGTACAGCTCATCCTGCGCCAGCCGCCCGAGGGCGACCCGTTTGCGGGCATCGAGGTGCTCAAGCGCGAACAGCGCGGTTCGCTCTATACCATCACCGCCCGCGGTACCCGCGAGCAGCTGGAAGAGCGCATGACCGTGCTTCAGCCTGCATTCTATGAGATGCTCCCGCTGACGCTCGAAGAAATCTTTATCAGCGAAACGGAGGTGGCAGGTTATGACCTCAAAAAACTTCTCCTTTAAGTCCTTGGTGCGGCACAACATGACAAGCCGCATGTGGGCGATTGCACTGAGCGTGCTGGGCTGTCTGGCCGGTCTGCTGCTGCCGATCTTTGCCATCCAACAGGATTATCAAGTGCAGCTCAAGTTTACGACAGAACCGGACTACGCACGCACGGCTGCAGATGTGCTGAAAAATACACAGAACAATATTGCACAGGTCATCTCGTTTGACAGTCCGTTTATCAAGCTTGTACTGATCGTACTGGCGACCCTGTGCGGTGTTGCGATGTTCCGCTATCTGCATGATCGCCGTCAGGTGGATTTCTACCACGCACTGCCGATCAGCCGCGGTAAGCTGTTCGCGGTCAATTATATCAGCGGTGTTCTGCTGGTACTGCCGTTTTATTTGATCGTGTTGGTCATTGGACTGATTTTTGTCAGTGCAATGGGCCTGGGCGGCCAGATTACAGGAGCGTTATTGGCACAGAGCATTCTGGGCAACATTGCGTATTTCCTGCTCAACTACACGGTTGCAGTTCTGTGCACGGTGCTGACAGGTAATACCATCATTACCGTTCTGCTGGGCATTTGGGCACAGCTGGGCATTCCGGTGCTGATGGTTATGGTACAGTGCTATCAGGCAATGTTCTATGAGACCTTCAGCTCTGCCGTTCCGCTGATGCAGACTTTTGTCCTGTACGGCAGCCCGATGTGCAATTATCTCGCAACCGAACAGTATACCCGTACAATGAGCGTTCCGCTGTTTAGCAGTACGGCGATGGATACTGCAGGCGGTATGGCCATTCTGCTTTACCCGGTCGTTCTGACCATCGTGCTGGGTGTGCTGAGCTACTTCCTGTTTGTACGCCGCAAGAGTGAAAACACAGGCATGGCGGTTTCGTTCCGACGTGTCAAGGCGCCGATCAAGTGGTTTATGTGCATCTTCTCAGGCTTTGCGTTCAGCCTGATCTTTACCGCGATCTTTACCGGTTCGTCTGGTGGTATGTGGTTTGGTCTGGTCTTTGGTGTGGTTCTGTGCCACATGGTTGTTGAGATCATCTATGATTTTGATTTCAAGGCACTCCTGCACCACTGGAAGCAGATGATTGTACTGGCAATTTTGGCCGTTGTTGTGGTAGTCGGTATCAAAAACGATGTCTTTGGCTATGACAATTACATCCCGGATGTGGATGATATTGCGTCGGCTTCGGTTGAAAGCCCGTATTACAGCATTGACTGGAGTTATAACGATCAGACTGCTTACAAGAATCAGCTGAGCGATGCCGAGAGCATCGAGAAGATTCATCAGCTGGCTGAGCTGTCGGTTGCAAACAATGGCGACCTTGAAGTCGAAGGCAGCAGTCACACGTACACGATTTACTATACACTGAAGAACGGCAACCGTGTATCGCGCCGCTATTCTGAAGTTCCGCAGAAGGTCATCGAGAATCAGATGGTCGATCTGATGGGCAGTGAGCCGTATCTCAAGCTGTATTCTACGGTACAGATCGTCCAAATTCCGCAGACGAATGAGGAAGGCATGACGCGACTGGAAGTGAGAAACAGTGCAGCACCCGAAGGTACGCTGCCGCAGGCGACGCTGATCTCGCGCAATGAGATTCAGGAAGTCATTGACCAGCTGCGTGCCGATCAGATCGCGAACGCCGAAGCGCATCTGAAAGAATTTCCGGTTATGCAGCTGACGCTTGAAAGTGATTGGCTGCAAGTGCCGGAAAACGACCGCGGCGCCCTGTACAGCGCAGATCTGATGGTTTACGCAGCAGATACCGATACCTTGACGCTGATCAAGCGTTTGACAGGAGTAGAGCCGGTAGAGCTCACGCATGAAAATGTGAATTCGGTTGAAATTACCCAATACGATGAGCAGGAATATTACGATTACATGAATGAGTACGGCGAGTATGGACAGGATCGTTTCATGGAAGCGCACACCGTCACGGTGACCGATCCGGCTACGATTGATGCGCTTTTGGAATCTGCAATTACTGGAACCATGAGCTCCAGAAGCGGATTCCTGGCACAGACCGCGTCGTATGAGAATAGTCTTGCGATCTCGGCTATGATTGAGAATCATCAGGGAAATGAGACTTGGGCAACCAAGGAGAGTCTGTTCTATCCGGAAGGTAAAATGCCGACCGAGCTGATCAACCAGCTGTTTAACGCACAGTAATGTTTGGAAAGTAGGGGATGTGAGATGAGACGCAGAACTAATACAGCGGCAGGCGTGATCTTGCTGGCAGTGTACTGGTATTTTGTGATTCAGCTCACCGGCGGCACGCCAACGAATTTTATCATCATTCGAGATTTTGCGCGTACAATCAATCTGTCACTGATTCCGTTCCATGATATTGCGGAGGTTCTGACCACGAATGATGTGGTGGGAAGCGTGATCCAGATTGTCGGAAATCTTGTAATGTTTGTACCGCTGGGCGTTCTGGTTCCCCTGTTTTGGAGTGGATGGCGCAGCCCAAGCCGAACCATCGGCTTGGGGCTGTGTATGTCCCTGTTCATTGAAGTCAACCAGCTGTTTACCTATCGGGCAACCTCTGTGGATGACCTGATACTGAACACGCTGGGCGCGGCGGTTGGATGGCTGTGTTTTCTGCTTGTGGCAAGACTGTTTGGCGTTGATACCCGAGCGGGAAAATGGCTGGAAAAACTGCCGATCGTGATTTTGTTTGCTGTCTGGATGTGCTGCATTGCACTGGAGTTACCAACATTTTTAGCTTACTAAAGGAGGTTTTACCGTGATTCGTCTTGCTGTTTTTATGGTACCGTCTATTCAGGTGGTATTGATTGCGGGAGCCTGTTTGATGGGGCTGGAAGCATGGCTGTTCCTCGAACGATGACGCATATCTGGTAATAGCACACAGACGCAGGAGAAAGACTCCTGCGTCTGTTTTTTGTTATAGGGGAATGATGAAAGACGTAGTGGTGCAAGGTGAGGGGCGTAGGAGAAAGGTGTGGATGAAGTGACGGGAGGTGGTGTGTTTGCTTCCCTATGGCAAAGTCGTGACTGGTGACAGGTGGCGGTGTGAGGTGAGGTTTAGGGTATTACAAAAAGGGGACGGCAGTATAGGTAAGGTGCTGGGAGGTGGTGGATTCGCTTTCCTGCGGGAAGGTCGTGGCCGGTGACAGGCGGCGGTGTGAGGTGAGGCTTAGGGGATTACCAAAGAAGAACGGTAGTATAGGTGAGATGTCGGGAGGTGGTGGATTCGCTTTCCTGCGGGAAGGTTGTGGCCGGTGACAGGCGGCGGTGTGGGGTAAGGATTAGGGTATTACAACAAGGGAAACGGCAGTATAGGTGAAGTGCCGGGAGGTGGTGGATTCGCTTTCCTGCGGGAAAGCCACGCCGGTTACAAAGCGCCACCGGCGCTTTGTCAAGAGCCGGCTTTCGAATCCACCACAAGCAAAAAGAAACAGATACCATTCGGTATCTGTTTCTTTTTGGTGGGAGGTGGTGGATTCGAACCACCGAAGTCATAGACGACAGATTTACAGTCTGTTCCCTTTGGCCACTCGGGAAACCTCCCATATCAAGTTGTCCTGTCTGAATGACAGTGCTGGGGAATTTGAGAGAACAAAAGATACTCAGCAGAGTATCTTTATATAAAATGGTGGGAGGTGGTGGATTCGAACCACCGAAGTCATAGACGACAGATTTACAGTCTGTTCCCTTTGGCCACTCGGGAAACCTCCCATATGCAGTTGCGCTTCGAGATTTGGAGCTGGTAGACGGACTTGAACCCCCGACCTGCTGATTACAAATCAGCTGCTCTACCAACTGAGCTATACCAGCGTTTTCTCGGTCCACTCGGTTCGGTGAGCTGCTCACCTCAGCGACGTAAACTATAATACCATGAAAACCGAGTGGTGTCAACGATTTTTTTAGAATTTGGACAAAAAACTTTACAGCTTACTTGCTGCGCTTTTCCGCGCTGTTTTTCGCCGTGTCCTGCGGCGTGATGCGGTCTGCAACGGCTTGCAGCAGGGTCAGCATGGACGACGACAGGTTGGGGAATGCGCGGGCGAGATCGGAGGGCTGGAGCGAGGGCAGACGAATCTCCTCGCGGGTCAGACCGAAACCGCCTTCACCCTTCGCCGCGGCGCGGATACGCAGCTCGGACAGGCTCATGTGCGCGTTGCACAGGCCGTCAAAGTGCTCGCTTGCCGTGCGGAAGGCTTCCTCAACGCCGCCGGGATCGGCTGCGTACAGGTAGCGGAATACCTTATAAATCGCCATAGACAGATAGTTATACATCTCGTTCGACAGCTGTTCCGAACCGGTCTTTTCCGCGACCTCGAACAGCATAGCAACCGAATTGACAACCAGACGGCGGCTTTGCTGGATGGCGTTCTCGGGATCGCCCGACTCATCGGAAGCCGCATCGTGCATGCGGGCAGCCGGAACCGAGGAACCGTCACGCGCCATCGATCGACCAAGCAGATAGTCGCAGGAAACGCCGTAGTAATCGGCTGCGCGCACGACAAAGCTGAGACCAGGCTCACGCAGCCCGTTCTCATAATGGCTCAGCAGTGCCTGAGAGACACCAAGGTCACTTGCGGCCGTGCGCTGACTTATTTTCTTTTCGCGGCGCAGCAGCGCAAGGGTTCTCGCAAAATCACTTGCCATTTTCGTCAAACTCCGTCATAAAAGTATATATATTATACTCACATTATTACTATTTGTAAAGTAGGTAACGGGTAAAAAGTCAAAAAAGAGGTCGAAAAATCCCCCGATTGTCTCTTTCGGGGGATTTAAAGGTTTAGGAACTGACAGAGCCGGAAAATACTCTGCGGAATTGCCGAAGCACAATATTTGCTACAACCCACAAGATCAGTACCTCTAAGGGTAGTAGGATGAGGTTTTTAAACAGTCTGCCGGGGAGCAATACCCAGAAGCCTTTCTGGTACAGAAGCGCGCTCCAAAGGGTGTTGAGAAACAGGTTGCAGACGATGTTGACCGACAGTTTTGCAGCGATACAGCGGGGGATAGACGGGCGTCCCTTATACAGCCACAGGCCGTAGAGCAGGCCGCCGACGATGGCGGTGATGGTGTAGCCGGGGAAGTAACCGGCGTTGTTGTTGGGGCTGAGCAGGAAGCCAAGCACGTCGGTCGAGAAGCCGGTCATCATGCCGACGGTCGGGCCGTAAAGCATGGCAACCGAGGCGTTGCACACAAAGCCAACCGAGACACGCAGCTCAGGGGTCAGATAGATCTTTAGACCCAACAGATCCATTGCAAGGTTGAGTGCGATGAGCATGGCCGTGATGACCAGTGCGCGAGGGGACTTGAGTTCGTCCAGGGAGCGGCGAAACACATTTTTTTGTTTTTCCATAAAAATACACCTCCAGAAAATTCGAGTGCACGCATTTCAAGAGGTGTAACCGCTCTTAAATTGTGTGCAGCGGGATGCGACAGCTACACCGCAGGAAAGAATCTTTCCTTTCGTCCGTCGGACAACTCCCCGTTCCGGCGGCACTTCACGCGCAGCAGTCTACTCTGCTAAGACATATTTATTGTAAACTTTTTTGCTGTCTTGTCAAGTGGAAAAATCGACAGAATACACCGGGCAAAAAAATACGGCACGCGAATGCGTACCGTAGATCAAAGATTACAGATTGAAATGTGCGCGGATGGCACGGACGACACCGTTTTCGTCGTTAGACGGGACGGTGCAGTCTGCCATGCGCTTGAGATCGGGGTGACCGTTCTCCATCGCGCAGGCAAACCCGGCTTCACGCAGCAGCTCGAGGTCGTTGAGGTAGTCGCCAAAGGCCATGGTGTCGGCAATCGGGATACCCAGATAGTCCGCCATGCGGTGCAGACCCGAACCCTTGTTGGTTTCCGGGTTCATCAGGTCGACCCAGTCCGCGCCTGACAGTACGACGGCAAACTTGTCCTCATACTGACGCAGCACCGGCCAGCAGCCGGTCTCGGCCTTGCCCTGCTCAAATACAGCCAGCTTGAACGCGGGCTGGTGCTCGAGGTGTGCGATCAGATCGGGCACGACGTCCAGCTTTTCATAGTACATGTGCGCGTTGCGCACGAAAACCGGGTCGTCGTCGCACTCGATGAACGCGCCGTCATGGGTGCAGAGGACGACGTTGACACCGGGCAGGCTGCGGATGGTCTGGATGGGGCCGACAAAGTAGGACGCGGGCAGCTTGTCGGCAAATAGGCACTCGGTGCCGTCATAGACCGCCGCGCCGTTCTCCGCGATGAACAGCATTTGGTCGGCGATCTCGGAAAAGGTCGCGTATAGGTTGTGATACTGCCGTCCGCTGGCTGCGGCAAAGCGGATGCCGCGTGCGCGAAGCGTGCGGATGAGCGGGAACAGGTCGGGCGACAGCCGTTTCTGACTGTCCAGCAGGGTGCCGTCCATATCGGCGGCGATCAGCTGCGTCATTGGGATTCCTCCTCGTTTGTGCGCGTATTTGTACCAGTCCCGTCGGCGAGCAGCGCTTCCAGGCGCTCGATCAGCTCGTCCGAGACAACGTGTTCGATGCGGCAGGCATCATGCTCGGCGACCTCAGGCGAGACACCCAGCACATCGCGCAGATACTGGCACAGCAGATCGTGCCGGCGGCGCACTGCGCGTGCGTGTTCCAGACCGGCTTCGGTCAGCACGACCTCACCGTAATAGGCCGGTTCGACCAGTCCCATATCGCGCAGCACGCTCAGCGCCTTAGATACCGATGCGCGGGATACGCCCACGCGCCGCGCGATCTCGACCGAGCGCACAACGCCCAGCTCATGCTGGATGTCCAGGATGACTTCCAAATAATTTTCGCCAGATTCATGGATCTGCCGCATAGTCCACCTCCAAAGATCAGAACAGAAGCATACCGACGTGGTATACGACAAACGCGGTCAGCCAGGCCAGACAGGTCTGGAAGGCTGCGGCACCCAGCGCCCAGCGCCAGCCGCCAAGTTCACGTTTAATGGTTGCGAAAGCCGACATGCAGGGCATGTACAGCAGGATGAATACCAGAAAGGCGTAGGCGGCGACCGGAGAGAACACACCGGACAGAATCGCGCTCAGATCGGCGCTGGCCGATACGCCATACAGTACGCTCATCGTCGAGACAACTGCCTCCTTTGCGACAAGACCGGTCAGCAGAGAGACCGAAGCCTGCCACTCGCCAAAGCCCAAGGGGGCAAAGATGGGAGCGATGAAGCGACCGAACACACCCAGAATGGAGGTCTCGGGCGAAGCCGCGACCGCAAAGGTGGGTGTAAAGTTTTGCAGGACCCAGATGACGATCGACATCAGGAAAATGACCGTACCGGCCTTGGTGATGAAGTCGCGGGCCTTGTCCCACATGCCGCGCACCGTACCCTTGAAGGTAGGCAGACGGTAGGGGGGAAGTTCGAGCACGAAGCCCGAGGATACATCGCGGAAGACGGTCTTTTTAAGTACGAAACCGGCAAAGATCGACATGAGAATGCCGAAGACATACAGGCTGATGATGACAAGACCGGCGTTTGCGCCGAAGATAGCGGCCGCGATGAGCGAATAGACCGGCAGTTTTGCACCGCAGGACATGAAGGGCGTGAGCATGATGGTCATGCGGCGATCCTTCTCGTTTTCCATCGTGCGGGCTGCCATGACCGCTGGGGTGGTGCAGCCGAAGCCCATGAGCATGGGCACGAAGGACTTACCCGACAGGCCGATGCGGCGCAGCAGCGTGTCCATGATGAACGCGATGCGCGCGAGGTAGCCGGTGTCTTCCAGCATGGACAGGAAGAAGAACAGCAGGACGATCTGCGGCAGGAAGGAGACGACGCCGCCGACGCCGCCGATGATACCGTCACAGACCAGACCGATGACCCAGTCGGACGCACCGGCTGCAAGCAGGGTGCTTTCCAGCCAGGGAGATAACTTGCCCTGAATGAGTGTCTCAAAAATACCCTTGAGCCATTCACCTACCGGGCCGAAGGTTGTCCAGAACATGAGCGCCATGATGGCGATGAAGATTGGGACAGCCAGCCATTTGTTGATAACGACCTTGTCAATACGTTCGGTCGGGGTAAGTTTGGGATGGGCAGGCTTGCGCACGCTGTCGCGCACCACGCCTTCGATGTAATCATAGACCGCGTCCGCGAACATCATCTCGTGATCGTGTCCGATTTCGTGTGCGCTGAGCGCGTCGGCCAGATCGTCCATTTCCTGTCTCTGTTCGAGCGACAGCTGGACGTGCGAGACGATCTGCGGGTCGTCCTCGAGCAGCTTGGCCGCGTAGAACGGACGGCTGCACGCACGGATGTTGGTCTGCTCCAGAATTTCGGCACCGCGTCGGATGGCCGCGCCCACGCCGTGCAGGTAGGCAGGCTGATGGGTGGGCGGCTGCATTTCGCCGGTGACCGCCTCGAGCAGTGCGTCCATGCCCAGACCGCGTCGTGCCGAGATCGGATAGACCGGCACGCCCAGCCGCTCGCGCAGCTTGTTGCAGTCGATATGAATATCCTGTGACTCAACGTCGTCGATGAAGTTGAGCGCGATGACCATGGGCAGACCCAAACCGATCAGCTGCATGGTCAGGTACAGGTTACGTTCCAGATTGGTTGCGTCCACGATGTTCAAAATACCGTCCAGCTCGTCGGACAGCACGAACTCGCGCGCAATGATCTCTTCCTGGGTGTAGGGAGAGAGCGAATAGATACCGGGCAGGTCGACCACATCGGTGCGCTTGCCCTGATAGTTGATGTGACCGGTTTTTCGATCGACTGTGACACCGGGCCAGTTGCCAACGTGCTGGTTGGAACCGGTCAGACGGTTGAACAGGGTGGTCTTGCCGCTGTTCGGGTTGCCGATGATTGCAAGTGTATGCATGGCTTAACCCTCCAGTTCGATTTTAGCGGCTTCGTCCCGCCGCAGTGATAAACTATATCCGCGCAGGCGCACCGCGATCGGGTCGCCGAAGGGCGCGATGCGCTCAACCGTGATGCGCACGCCTTTGGTGATGCCCATATCGAGGAAGTGCCGCTTGACTGCCCCCGCAGCCGTCAGGCCGTCCACCACACCGGACTGCCCGGGCTTCAGTCCCGCAAGCGTTTTTTTCATGTTTTTTCGATTCCTCCATTTTGTTGCCATAGGTTAACTTCTCATGCATTATTGTAAGCTAAACCTAACCGTTCTGTCAATGTGAAAAGCAACAAAACTCGCTCGGTTCTCGCGGATGCTTCTGTCAGCTGCGCAGAATGGGGCAAAAGACAGCAAAATCAGGCGGATGAAGCGGGTAGAAGAGTTGAAGCAGGGGGTAAAATATGATATGATAGCACCAATCTGAAAAAATTACCCAATGAGAAAGGATGTACAAATATGGCAGATGCATTGGCCTATCTCCGTCAGCGACAGGAGAACGGAGGCTTTAACGAACTGATGGGACTGCGTGTCAACCATATCCGGCAGGGCTACGCCGAGATCGAGCTGCCTGCCAAGCCCGATAATTTAAATCCGCTCGGCAATGCGCACGGCGGTGCAATCTTTGCGCTGTGTGACGTAGCAGCCGGCACGGCAGCGGCATCCTATGGCCGCGTGGGTGTGACGCTCAACGCATCCATTAACTATCTGCGCCCGGGCAAGCAGGGCAAGAACCTGATTGCAAAGACCCGTGAGATCAAGGTCGGACGCACGACGGCAGTCTACGGCGTGGACGTGACCGATTCCGACGGTACCGAGGTCGCAAACGCAACCTTCACCATGTATTACGTGGGCGACAGCGCCACGCTGCTCAAGTGACCGGAGCGGTAACCGAACCGCTGCTCGCGTGGTATGATGCCGGACACCGCGACCTGCCTTGGCGCAGGACGCGCGATCCCTATCGGATCTGGCTGTCCGAGATCATGCTGCAGCAGACGCGAGTCGAGGCGGTCATTCCTTATTATGAGCGGTTTCTGTCAGCCTGCCCGACCGTGCGAGACCTGGCCGACGCACCCGAGGAAACCTACCTCAAACTGTGGGAGGGACTGGGCTATTACAGCCGGGTGCGCAACCTGCACAAGGCGGCGCAGGTTATCTGCGACACTTACGGCGGACAGATGCCCGCAGACCATGCTGCACTGTTAAAACTGCCGGGAATCGGAGATTACACTGCGGGCGCGGTCGCATCCATCGCCTTTGACATTGCAGAACCGGCAGTCGATGGCAACGTTCTGCGCGTGGTCGCGCGCATTACGGGCGACGAGCGTCCGATCGACGATGCCAAGGTCAAAAAGGACATGCGGGCGCAGGTGGCGGCTATCATACCGCACGATCGCCCGGGTGCGTTCAATCAGGCGATGATGGAGCTGGGTGCGGTCGTGTGCATTCCGAACGGTGCACCGCGCTGCGGAGACTGTCCGCTCATGCACCTGTGCCGCGCCTGTCACGAACAGACCACCGACCGCATCCCGGTGCGCACACCCAAGAAGGCGCGCACGGTCGTGCATCGCACGGTATTGCTGCCGCGCTGCGGCGGTCTGGTCGGCATTCGCAAGCGACCGGACACCGGTCTGCTGGCGCGCATGTGGGAACTTCCGGCCTACGAGCACCCGCTCGAACCGTCCGCCCTGCGCGACCAGCTCACAGCCGATGGTTGGAAGGTGGAGCGCATGCTGTCGCTGCGTCCGGCAAAGCACATTTTCACACACATCGAGTGGCACATGACCGGCTATTACGTCGAGCTGTCCGAGCCGGTGGAAGACCTTACTTGGGTAACGCCGTCCGCGCTGCGCGGTGATTATGCCCTGCCGTCGGCCTTCCGTGCCTTTTTGAAGGTCATTGAGGAGGAGACATAAAAATGGAATATACCCGCGTCACCCACAATTTCCCGCCGCTCTTTGCACCCGACTCCCGGGTACTCATTCTGGGTTCCATTCCCAGTCCCAAGTCACGCGAGCAGGCATTTTTCTACGGCCATCCGCAGAACCGGTTCTGGCCGGTACTGGCGGCAGTGTTTGGGGAGGAAGCGCCCCAGACCATTGAGCAAAAGCGCAGTCTTGCGCTGCGCCACCATATTGCCATGTGGGACACGCTGGCAGCGTGTGAGATTCGCGGCGCGAGCGACACGTCCATCCGCAATCCCGAGCCCAACGACCTGCCCTGGCTGATCGCCCAGACCCAGGTCAAGGCGATTTTCTGCACCGGTGCGACCTCGCATAAGTACTACCGCAAGCTGTGTCAGGACAAGACCGGCATCGAGGCCGTCTGCCTGCCGTCAACCAGTCCGGCAAACGCTGCATGGTCGAAAGAACGCCTGATCGAGGCCTATCGCGTGATTGCGCAGGCGGTCGAGGAGAACGCATAAGAGGGCAAAAGTGGTGTAACGACTTTGGTTCGACAAATGTGAAAACAAAGTGACAAGATCGTACAAAACCAGTCCAAAATGGACTGGTTTTGTTTATTTTATGTAAAATGACAAGACAAAAGAAACAAAAATGCATAATTGAAACCATATATTTTTTGTCCGAAGGCATGTAGCGAAATTGTGCGGGCAGAGCTATAATAAAAGTATCCGATTGCACAGGTTTTGTGTCTGTGCAGCGGTGCATGAATATTGTATCCAAATCGAGAACCCAGCAAGGTAGTGAGAAGACATATAACCCGGTCACCCGGGAGGAACATGAGGAGTTTCGTTATGAATCTGTATATGCGCAACCATGCAATTAACCATTTGCTCGACGTGGACAGCTATGGCTGTATTTTTATGTATGCCACCCACTGTGATTTGACCACAGCACCCAGACACATCATTCGCATGACCGAAACCGTTCAGCCGGATACGCTGCAGGAGGCGCTCAAGATCGCTCTGCTGCGCTTTCCGCAGATGGGTCTTGGCCTGACCCGCGGCGACAAGCAGTATCGCTATCGCCTGCTGGAAAAACCGCCGGTCGTGCTGCCCTTTGACGATATCTCGCCCTATTACATCGGTTCGGACGATAACAACGGCTATTTGTTTACCTGCGGCTACAAGGACAAGACCATTTACATGGAGTATCAGCACTGTACCTCGGATGGCCGCGGCTTCAATGAGTTCATCAAGTGCGTGCTCTATTATTATCTCAAACTGTGCGGCAAGCCGGTCGAGAATGACGGCTCCATCCGCACGCTGGACACCGATTATCAGCAGGAAGAGAACGAAGACGGCTTTATCAAGCTGCGCAAGGCACAGCAGTCGTCGGAGAATCACTATCCTGATGTGCCCGCGCTGCACCTGCCCGAGTTCGACAACATGGAAGATGAAAACGAGTGGACGGCGGAAATCACAATTTCCTTCCCAAAGCTGCACAAGTTCGTAAAAAGCAATGATATTTCGCCTCTGACCCTGCTTATGGCGGCGCTGTGTCATGCCCTCCATCGCACCTACTACGTCGGCACCGATCGCACGGACAATATCGTCGCCGAGGTTCCTATGGATTTGCGCACTTATATCCGCACGCCAACCGTGCGCTTCTTTGTCGCGCTGCTCGACCTGCCGTTCCACTACGAGTATTTCAAACTGCCGGTCGTCGAGGCAGCACGCCGTATGAGTGAGTACTTTGACACCCAGCGCGCACTGCCGCACGCAGCCTTCTGGGCACTCAAGAACGCAAAGCGCGTACAGGACGGCCATCAGGCCGACATGCCCATCGCGGAAAAGGAACAGATGATGCGCGAACAGGCGCGTAATTATATCCGCCGAGACAGCTTCATCCTGACCAACATCGGCCCCTTCCGTGTACCGGTCAGCATGGAGAAGTACATCGAGGATTACGGCGCTATCCTGCCGTGCGCCCATCAGCCGCTCGGCGTGCTGGTCAGCTCCTATCGCGATACGCTCAAAATTTCGCTGTCCCAGCGCGATGAACGCCCCGACCTGATGAATCATCTGGTTGATGTGCTCGGTGAGCTGGGATTCCCGGCCAAGACCAAGCGCTACATGTTCCACGTCACCCGCTACGACGGCGAACATTTGGCAAAGTAAAGCAAAAAGCCCTGCATCGGACCGGGATGCAGGGCTTTGTTTTTGCATTTAGAGGACTTACAGGCGGTATGCCTTGGAAGCCGTCATGCCGTCGTACCAGGTAACGCGGAAAGGATAGCTGTACAGACGGGTATGAACACCGAGAGATGCCAGATAGTTGCTGAACATGGTCGGCAGATCGAGGTCGTGTCCGCGCTGGGCAATGGAAATTTTCATGTTGCCATTGTAGGACGAGACCAGCATCGCACACGGCTGACTTGCACAGGGCAGAACCGCACCGTAGTCGAGCACGTAGGGCTTCATGGACTCGGGCAGACGGAACTCGCCGACGTTGGTGATGAGGAAGCTGTCTTCGAGTACGAAGTTCTTGG
The DNA here is from genome assembly GCF_002160355.1 of Butyricicoccus pullicaecorum. NCBI lineage: Bacteria > Bacillati > Bacillota > Clostridia > Eubacteriales > Butyricicoccaceae > Butyricicoccus > Butyricicoccus pullicaecorum. Next base: position 88,846 of record NZ_NFKK01000007.1, on the reverse strand, counting down.
ACAGATTGGAAGCCTCGGCTTCCTTTTCTGCGAGCGGGATGTCGCGCTCGTGCAGTTCGCGGCACACATCGCTTGCGCGCTTGGCACGGAACAGCAGGCGCTCGGGCAGCATCTGGTCTTTCAGGAAGGCCTTGGTGCGGCGGCAGACTTCCTCAAGCGGCAGATCGTCGTACGATGCCTCGTAGGGCAGGTCGAGGAAGCAGATGAAGTAACGGGTGGTTGCGCTGGGCACATACGGGCGCAGATCGACCGGAATCTGGGAGATGACCGGCGCGTCCGAGTCCTTGCCGAATTTCTGACGGAACGCACGGCTGAACAGCGGTGCGATGACGCTCAGCGGGCTGGCGCCCATGGACTTGGCTGCCTTGTGCAGCTGCTCAAAGGGGAAGGTGACCTCGGTGATGACCTCGGGCTGGTCGCCTACGTCGGTCAGCTCCTCGGCGTGCAGTGCAGCAGGCTTCTGATAGATGCCTTCGCTCGAGTAGCTGTCTGCCAGATGGCTGTATGCGTCTTCGCTCTCCTCGATGGTGTAGACCGAGTCCAGACCGCGCACGGTGCCGTCGTTCTCGACCGGCTTGCCGCACAGCTTGAGGTAGTTAAACAGCACGCAGCGTATGAACTCCTCGAAACCACGACCGTCAGAGGTGCTGTGCTGGTATTCCATGTAGATCTTGTCGTCCTGATAGCCGACCAGGAACAGGAAGCCGTTGGTGTCCTCGGTGCCGATGCAGTAGCGCTTCCACAGACCGTCGAAGGGCAGAACGACCGGTTCTGCCACGTTGATGCGATAGCGCAGCTGGGTGTCGGTGGCCTCAATGCCGATCATCATGTGCGGAAAACGCAGCAGCGCAGCTTTGACCGCCTGCTGAAGTACATCGGGACGGACGGGCTCGGACATCTGGATGGTATGGCGCGGTACGCATGCGCAGTCGTTCGGGGTACAGTACAGGAAAATTTTGCCGTAACTGTCAGTACGCAGATAGGGATGCTGAATCACATCTTTGAGTTCCATAATTGACCTCCTCCTCATAGGCCCAATATGCCTGAAATGCTCAAACTCTCTCTTTGCAAATAGTCCGGAACCCTCTTTCCGGCATAATTAGTTTTATTTGCTAATCTAATTATACTGCGCCGTGCGCTCTGGGTCAATGACCGAGCCGTGTGGATTTCAGCGATCGGCAGGAAAATTCGGAAACAGAAAAACGCCGTCCACAGGGTGTGGACGGCGCAGATGCAGTCAGGGGATAAGGTCATTGAGGATAAAGTTGCACAGATGCTCGGTAGCATCGGGGTGCGCGATGGCGTGCATGGTCTCGCGCACGGTGCGCAGACGCTGGGGACTCATGAACAGGTGGTAGACCGCTTCATCGACCGGGAAAGTCTTGGTGACCAGACAGGCCATGCCGTTGTTGAGCAGGAATTCCACGTTGCGTTCCTCGTGTCCGGGAATGGGATTGACCAGAATCATGGGCAGGTTCTTGGCCAGCGCCTCGGAAACGGTCAGACCGCCGGGTTTGGTGATGATGCAGTCAGCGGCGCTCATCATGACTTCAACGTTGGTCACGAAGCCATACGGGTGCAGCGTGCACGGGCCGGTGAGCGTGTCGGCCATGCTGACCATCTCGGCGTACTGCTTTTTATTGTTGCCGCAGACGACAAGCAGCTGGAAGGGAATACCACACAGACCAAGCTGCAAGATGAGCTTTTTGTTGTCCGAGTATCCCATGCTGCCGCCCATCATCAGGATGGTCGGACGGTCGGGTTCCAGACCCAGCTGTTCGCGTGCATCCTGCTGCGCGATCGGCTGGTTAAACTTGGGATGAATCGGGATGCCAAAGGGCAGGATGCGGTTGGCCTCGATGCCCTTTTTGACCGCGCGATGGGTGAGCAGCTCGCTCGCCGTCACGATGTACTCGATGCGCGGCACTTCCTCCCAGTAAGGATGCAGGGTATAGTCGGTGATGATGCCGATGGTGGGCGCAGTCAGCAGCGAACGCTTTTTGAGGTCGTCCACCAGCTGTGCGGCGAAGACGTGGGTGCACACAATGGCATCCGGTGCGAAATCGTTGACCACGCGGGCAAATTTGGTCGCGCCCAGCGCGTTGACGATGTTGATGATGGACATGCGGGTGGAAAAATAGCCGCTGCCGCGGTTTTCCGCTAACAGATAGGCCAGTCGGTACAGCTCCTGCGTGTGCTTGGAGGTGAACAGATAGCCCTTGTCGATGGTCTCCTTGACGATCTTGCTGATGTAAGTGTAAACATCGACGGTTTCTACGGTTGCCCCTTTGTCACGCAGCATATCTGCAACCGCCTTTGCGGTCGCGTGGTGACCAAACCCCGCGGTCACCGATAAGATCATAACGCGCATTGCATTCTACTCCTTCAAAATTTCAAAGCATGTATATTTTAGCGCATTCCGGAGCAGGTTGCAAGCCAAACTGTCTATCCAGCGTGCGCCTTGGTCAGCCGGCGGTACTCTGCAAGCACCTGACGTTCCAGCTCCCGGCGTACGAGCGGGCCGATGGGATGCACGATGTCGTGATATCGTCCGTCTGATGTGCGCCGCGCGGGCATGGCGAGAAACAGATGGTCGTCACCCGCGATGACCTTGATGTCGTGCACGGCGAACACGTCGTCGAATGTAACCGATACCAGGGCGAGCAGCCGTCCCTGTCTGGGAAAGCGGCGGAATTTGATCTCGGTAATCTCCATAAAAGATGTCTCCTTTACACGGTTTTGTTTGGATGCCGCAGCGATGTTCCTGCTTGATATTCTGTCTGCTTTCTCATATAATAATACATAGACCAAATCTATATTTATCATAAATTGGAGGCTATGCGCATGGAATTGTCCATCAAGCCCTTTATTGAACATAAAAAAACCATTCACCTTGTCGGAATCGGCGGTGTCTCGATGAATTCGCTCGGTGAACTGCTTTTGAGCATGGGGGTACCGGTCACCGGTTCCGACCGTGCACACTCGGCTGTCACCGAACGCCTGGAGCGTCTGGGCGCTGTCATTCACTATGGCCACGCGGCGGAGAACGTCGAGGGCGCATCCCTCGTCATCCGCACGGCTGCCGTACACGACGATAACCCGGAGATCGTCCGTGCGCACGAGCTGAACATCCCGGTTATGGAGCGCGCACAGGCGTGGGGCTGCCTGATGACCGACTACCAGGATGTTATTTGCCTGTCCGGTACGCACGGTAAGACAACCACCACGTCTATGATGACGCTCATTGCCATGCAGGCTGCGCTTGACCCGACGGTCATGGTCGGCAGCAATCTGCCCGCCATCGGCGGCACGCTGCGCATCGGTGGTCACGAGTGCTTTGTCGCAGAGTCCTGCGAGTACTGCAATTCTTTCCTGTCCTTTGCGCCGACCATCGCGGTTGTGCTCAACGTGGAAGCTGACCATCTGGACTTCTTCAAGGATCTCGACGATATCATCCATTCGTTCCGTGCATTCTGTCAGCTGACCCCGGCCAATGGTCTGGTCGTTGTCAACGCGGACGACGACAACGCCATGCAGGCGGTGCAGGGCATTGACCGCAAGATCATGACATTCGGTACCGCGCCCACGGCGAATGTACGTCCGGCCAATATCACACTGAACAACGGCTATTATTCGTTCGACGTGCTGGTCAACAACGAGCTGTACACCCATGTCACCCTGTCGGTTCCCGGCCGTCATAATATGATGAATGCACTGGCGTGCTGCGCGGTATCTTCCTTCCTGGAAGTGCGCGGTGAGCTGGTTGCTGCCGGTCTGGCACAGTTTAAGGGTTCGTCCCGTCGCTTTGAGCTGACTGGACGCATGTCCACCGGTGCACTGGTTGTGGACGACTACGCACATCACCCGTCCGAAATGCGTGCAACGCTCAATACCGCACGTCAGATGGACTTCAAGCGCATTTTCTGTGCATTCCAGCCGCACACCTACACACGCACCAAGGCGCTGTTTGCAGAGTTTGTGGAAGCGCTCAAGCTGTGCGATCAGGCCGTGCTTGCACCGATCTACGCCGCACGTGAGCAGAACACGATCGGCATTTCGTCCGACGATCTGGCACGCGAGATTCCGGGTGCGATCAGCCTGGGTTCGTTTGAGGAGATTGCCGATTACCTCAGACGGGAAGCAGGCGAGGGTGACCTCGTGCTGACCATGGGTGCAGGCGATATCTATAAAGTTGGCAAAATGCTTGTAGAAGGCGAATAATCCACCTTTTTTCACACGCATCTGTTACTGAAACCGGTGCGTGTGAAAAAATTTTTGCTTTCGGTTGACAACTTGCATAATGTGTGCCATAATGATGACAGAAACATTATGCAAGTTTCACATAGAATGGAGGGGTCATTATGGCAAACAATCTCATTATTACCATCGGCAGACAGTATGGCTCGGGTGGCCGCGAGATCGGACGCAAGCTCGCGCTTCGTCTGGGTATTCCATTCTATGATCGGGAGCTGATTTCCCGTGCTGCAAAGAAGAGCGGCTTCAGCGAGGATCTGTTCGAGCAGCTCGACAAGCGTGCAACCAACAGCTTGCTCTATTCGCTGACCATGTTTGGCTCTACCGGTCTTAATGGCATGTCCCTAACCGATCAGCTGTTCCTGGCACAGGCAAACATCATCCGTGAGATCGCAGACAGTGGCTCTGCCGTTTTGGTTGGACGCTGCGCAGACCACGTTCTGCGTGAGTACGAGAACCGCTTTGATTTCTTCATCACCGGTTCGGTAGATGATCGCCTGCAGCGCATCCAGACCCATGACGATTATGAACTGTCCGGCAAGTCTCCGCGCGCAGCACTCGAGAAGATGGATAAGCAGCGCTCGACCTACTACAACTACTATACCGGTAAGGTATGGGGCAAGAGCGACCATTATGATCTGTGCATCAATGCCGGTCGTCTGGGCGTCGAGAATTCCATCGAGGTCATTCTCGCTTATGTAAACGCACTCAAGAAGTAATTTTGCATCATATCAGAAAAAGGCAAGAAAAAGTAAGAGAAGGGGAAACCGGCGCGGCGTATCATCGCTGCGCCGGTCTTCTGTTTGCATGAAAAAAGCACTTCCAATTTGGAAGTGCTTTTTTGATGGGACGATTTATGCCTGCTTGGAAGTGTCGCACAGCGCGCTCGGACGGATGACCTGACGCAGCGGCGACCAGATGACCGATGCGATGCCGTAGTCGACCATGGAGTGAACGACTGTGCCCACGCCGACCAGCAGGATGACGCTGACGAAGAAGCCCTTTGCCTCGTAGGCTGCCATAGAACCACCGAAGTAGAACGGCAGGATGATGAGGACTTCACCGACACCGTGCAGAATACCGATCAGGAAGCTGAACAGCAGGGTCTGCGGACGGGTGGGATGCAGGGCGAGGTCGGGATGACGGCGCAGGTAGAGCGAGCCGACGACGGCGAAGACGATCTGGCTGGCAGCACGCAGAACGACCGTGATCGGGAAGCCTGCGAGGAAGAAGCCAAGTGTCGTGCCGATAGACACCGCAACTGCGACACCGGGCGAGACGAACATCGCGAGGAACAGCGCGACATGGCTGGCCAGCGTGAAGGATGCCGGGTCGAGCGTAATTTTAATGGGGGAGAACATGGGGATGAGGATACCGACGGCGCACAGCAGGGCTGCGACGACCATGCGGTACAGCTTTTGACTGGACATAGAAAAAGACTCCTTTTTTGTGTGACAACAGATATTTGACAACCAGCCAGATGACTCTGACTGCAATCTATCATATCAGTTATCAAGATAGCTGTCAAGACACAAATGAGACAATAAAAAAACTGCCCCTTGGGGCAGTTTTGTGCAGTCAGCGTTCGAGCAGAAATCCCTTATCCTTGAGTGCCTGCAAGACACGTGCCTGTACTTCGGCATTTGGGCAGCGCAAACGGTGCAGATGGATGCCGCCGGTCAGATTACACAGCGGACGTGCGTTCTCGCGCTCCAGCTTGCTCAGGAAGGCGTCTGCGTCAAACCGGGAGTAGATATGCAGGGGGGCACAGATCTGCCCGTAGATCGAATGCTCGACGGTCACGTCAATCAGGGCGCCGCCCAGGTCGACCACGGTGTACAGCTCTTCGGCCAGACGATCATCTGCGTGCTCGCATACAATATTGATTTCAACGTGGTTTTGCGCCTCTGGACGCTCGAGCAGATAGCCGCGGGGCGTTGCGGTGATGTCTGCGCCTGCGGCGCGCAGCAAGGCGATATCGCCGACGATGATCTGTCGGCTGACCGAAAAGCGGGAAGCAATCGCGGTAGCGGACAGCGGGCCGCTCGACTGGCTCAGCAGCTGCAAAATTTGTTCGCGGCGCGTGGCAGCGTTCATAATACATTCACCTCGTTTTCGATACCTTATACTATAACAGAAAAACAGCCTGCGTGCAAGGCAGGTCGACAGGTGTCAAGGCGGGTGAATACCTTTATATATAATGTAAGAGAAGGTAAAAAAACAGGGGCAGGTTTCGGAAAATACGAGCATGAAAAAAGGACGCATAAGCGTCCTTGAAACTGCACATATTCGGGATAGATCAAGCACCGGCAACCAAGTAAACGGTTGCCTCGTCGATGCCGAGTTTGAGTGCCTGCTCGTGATTGCCGACGGCAATGTCGATCTTGTTTTCCTTGATCGCGCTGCCGACATCTTCTGCGATGAATACGCCGTAACCGTCGATGTAAACACGGCTGCCCAGCGGGATGACCTTGGGGTCAACTGCGATGGTACGGCCCTCGGTGACGGTGGTGCCCGACTTGGTCAGTCCGGTGGCGTAAGCGCCGCAGCACTTTTCACAGGTGCAGTAGAAGGACAGACGGAAGGAACCGAGGTTCTTAAAGTTCTGGGTGATCTGGGCATCTGCTGCCAGTGCGTCCAGCTTTTCAACCGTGCGGGTCACGATCTCGCCCGAGATGAGCTGCTGGAGACGGTCGGTAGAAGCCGAAGCTGCGATCACCGGAGCGGCTGCCTTAACAGACTGTGCCGGGGTGGTGGTAGCAGTGGTGGAAGTAGTTGCCTTGGGTGCAGGGGTCGTATATGCGAGTTCGGGGTCACCGTTATAAGCCAGTGCGGTGCCCAGGCTGAGGGAGGCACACAGCGCCAGCGCAGACGCGCCGCGCACAATTGTTTTCACGCTCAGAAATCTCATAAAATTCTCCTCTTAAACTGGTGGGATACGCCGCCTTGCGACGCCGGCAAATGGGCTGCCGTTCGTTTCACAATTGCATATAGTATAGCACAAGATTCCATAAAATGCAAGTTTTCTTTGTAAACAATGAAAAAAGGGCGTTTTGAACGCCCTAAAAGTTGAAAATATATAAAAACGGCTAAATTTTGTAACTTATTTGTAACTTAACCGATCAGGTAAACATCGGCATAATCAATGCCAAACTGGTAAGCGCGGCTGTGATTTGCGACACAGACGTCGATGCGGTTGCCCTTGATTGCGCCGCCGGTATCCTCAGCGATAAATACGCCGTAGCCATCGATGTAAACGCGGCTGCCCAGCGGGATGACGCGGGAGTCAACTGCGATGGTGCGGCCTTCTGCCATCTTGGTGCCGATCTTGGTCTTGGCATCCGAGCGGCCGTTGCAGGTTGCGCAGGGGCAGTAGAAGGACAGGCGGTAGTTGCCCAGCTTCTTGAAGTTGTTCTTGATGACAGAGTCAGCTGCCAGAGAGCTGCTCTTGCTGATCGAGTGCGGCGTGACCGAGCCGTTGACCAGCTGGTTGATGCGTGCCTGAGCCGCTGCCGCTGCTGCTGCCGCAGCCGCTGCCTCACGAGCCTGACGCTCTTCCTCCTCGACCTGGTTCTTAGCTGCCTGCATGTCTTCGGTTGCGCTGGCCGAGTCAACAACGGTCTCAGCAGAAGCCGACAGGTAGCCGTAGGGGAGAGCCGCCATGACTGCATCTGCAGCGCTGCCGTTCTCCGTCGTGGTGGTATAAGCCAGAGCGCTTCCAGAGCTCAGCAGACAGCCCAGAGCGATCATGCCGGCGAAGCGTCTCATGGTTTTCATACATCGAATTTTCATACAAAAAATCTCCTCGTTTTTCTTGGTTTGTGCGTCTGAATACGCATAAATGGACAAAAAACTTGGATTGTAACCGGTTTGTTACCAATCCGTAGGTGCTATCATACCCGTCTCGCCCAGCTTTGTCAAATGATTTTTTGAAAAAAATTGAAATTCGATTACAAATAGTAATATAGAAAATAAATATAACAGAAATCGCCTTTAAATTTCAAAAAATTTAACCATTCTGTAACTGGATTTTTTTTAGATTTATGCTTGTCGGAAATTGAGGTAACAGAACGGTAACAAAACGGAGCGTCAGTCGCCGGATTTTACGGCATGTCTGGCGGTCTGTGTCGACCGTGCGCGGACGCACCCCACTGTACAAATCGGAGGAAACGTGTTATAGTAAACTCAGTGTTTGCCCCCACGGTGCGGAAAGGGCGGGCTGTGAAAGCCTGCTTTCTGGGAGCAACCCGTTCCATTTTTTTGATGGTATTTTGAGGCGCGAAGATGCGGCCTCGTCACAAGAGAGAAAGCCGGAAAGACCGGCGTATGAAGATTCAACCAAATTGTAAAACGACAAAGGAAAGTGATATCGAAGTTATGAAAGAAAAACTGAAGATTATACCGCTCGGCGGTCTCAATGAGATCGGCAAGAACATGACGGTCATCGAGTATGGCAACGACATTGTAGTGATCGACTGCGGACTGGCATTCCCGGACGACGACATGCTGGGTGTAGACCTGGTAATTCCGGACACGACCTACCTCAAGCGCAACCAGAAGAAGGTGCGAGGCTATTTGATCACCCACGGCCATGAGGACCACATCGGCGCAATCCCGTATGTACTGCGCGAAGTCAATGCACCGATCTATGCCACTCGCCTGACCTGCGGCATCATCCAGACCAAGCTGGCTGAGCACCGCATGCCCGAGAAGGTGCGCATGAACACGGTCAAGGCTGGCGATGTGATCAAGCTCGGATGCTTCACCATCGAGTTCATCCACACCAACCACTCGATCGCGGACTCGGTTGCACTGGCCATCCGCACGCCGCTCGGCACGATCATCCATACGGGTGACTTCAAGGTCGACCTGACCCCGGTCAGCGGTGAGATGATCGATCTGGCACGCTTTGGTGAACTCGGACGCGAGGGCGTTCTGGCGCTGATGAGTGACTCGACCAACGTCGAGCGCAGCGGCTATACGCCCAGTGAGAAGGTTGTCGGTCAGTCGCTGGAGAATTTCTTTAAGAACTGTGACCAGCGTATCATCATCGCAACCTTTGCTTCCAACGTCAGTCGTCTCCAGCAGATTCTGGACATCGCCGCACGTTTCGGACGAAAGGTCGCAGTCTGCGGACGCAGCATGGAGAAGATTACTCAGGTTGCACAGGAGCTCGGCTACCTACACGACGACGGTAAGGTGCTCATCGACGTGAGCACGATCAACCGCTATCCGCAGAACAGACTGTGCATTGTGTCTACCGGTTCGCAGGGCGAGACCATGTCCGCACTCTACCGCATGGCGTATTCCAGCCATAAGCAGGTTGAGGTCGTGACCGGTGATCGCATCCTGATTGCGGCATCCGCGATTCCGGGCAATGAGAAGTCGGTTTCTAACATGGTAAATGAGCTGTACCGCAAGGGTGCAGAGGTCATTTACGACCGCAATGCAGCCATTCATGTATCTGGCCACGCTTGCCAGGAAGAGCAGAAGCTGATGATTGGTCTGTGCAAGCCCAAGTATTTCATCCCGGTGCACGGTGAGCATCGCATGCTGCAAAAGCACGCGGCTCTGGCTGAGGAAATGGGCGTCGATCCGCGCAATGTCATCATTACCGAGATTGGCCGTCCGATTGAGATTGATGATCGCTCGGCACGCCTGTGCCCGATGGTTCCGGCAGGTCGTGTCCTGATCGATGGATTGGGTATTGGTGATGTCGGCGCAGCCGTTCTGCGTGACCGTAAACATTTGGCCGAGGATGGCCTGTTGGTTGTCGTGGTCACGATCGATAAGGAGAGCGGCGTGGTCATCGCTGGACCGGATATTGTTTCCAGAGGTTTCATCTATGTCCGTGAGGCGGAAGACCTCATGGAAGAGTTGCGCGTTCAGTCGCAAATGGCTCTGGATCGCTGCTTAGACGAGGGCGTGCGTGATTGGAATGGTATTAAGAGTGCACTCAAGAGTGCGCTGAGTAATTATTTGTTTAAGAAAACAAAGCGCAGCCCGATGATCCTGCCGATTATCATGGAGGTTTAAGCCGTAAGTCTGTTTTTTCGACAGCGCAGATAACCCGGAAAAACGGAAAAATTGAAGCTTTCGCCAGCCTTTCTCGAAAGGCTGCGGGTTCTTAGGGCAGAGCCCTGAGTCGCCATCCGCAGATGGCGAAATTCCCTTTTGAAACCCGGTGTACGCCCCGGGTTTCAACTAAAACAAACAAAAGGAAAAGACCGTCCGACAGGACGGTCTTTTCAGAGATTGCGCGACCTGCGGGTCGCGCTTTTCTTTTTTTATTTTCGTTGATTTTCCCTCGTGGGAGATCGGGAAAATCAAAAAGGATTTCGCCCGTTGCGACGGGCGACTTGAGGCTCTGCCTCAAGACTCCGCAAGCCTTTCGAGAAAGGCTTGAGCGAAAGCTTTATTTCGCACACTCGTTTTATTCGCGCTCAGCGCGAGAACGAGGATAGTGGCCTACGGGCTGCGGGCGGGAATGGGTCTGGCGGTTTGGAAGTGTCACAGCCGGACGCTGATTTCACCGGCACGCAGAATGGTCTGTGTGCCATTCTGATCGATAATCACCAAATTACCCTCGTCGGTCAGATCCACACAGGTTGCAGGATACTGTCCCTGTGGAGAACTGACCATGATACGCTTACGCAGGCAATTCATACGGCTGCGGTATGCCTGCAATAGTTCCTTACTTTGTCCCGCAAGCAGTTTATCATACCACGGCTCAAACGCATTGAGGATGGATGCTGCGAGCTGTGCACGAGTAGGTAAGTGGTGGGTTTCGTCCCAGATGCCGCCTGCAATGTCTGCAAGTTCAGGGTAAGCTTCACGGTCAAATTTCAGATTCACGCCAATACCAACGATCGAAAAGTCCGGTTTGCTGCCGCCGGTCGAGAAGGAGGACTCGGTCAGGATACCCGCGCACTTGTATCCGCGGATAAAAACATCGTTGACCCACTTGATTTTCGGCCAGATGCCGCACTGGTGCTCAAGCGCTTCGCAGATCGAGACAGCCGAGATGAGCATGAGCAAAGAAATGCGCTCAAGCGGTAAATCGGGATGCAGTACAATGGACATATATAGTCCGCTGCCTGCCGGGGACACAAACTGTCGCCCCAGTCGACCGCGTCCGGCGGTCTGTTCCTCGGCCAGCAGAACAAAGCCCTCATCCTCATTGCCGAAGCGCTGTTTGACCTGCGTGTTGGTCGAGTCGACAGACGGCTCGATCAGTAATTTACGTCCCAGGCGCGTGGTGTGCAGATGCCGTGTGATGGCTTCCGCAGTCAAACGATCTTCCATCCGAAATCCCCTCACAATCCTGTCAGTTTGTATACTTTATTATATAACAACTGCGGGACACATGGTAGAGTGATGCATAGAAAAAATTGCCAGCTTGAAGGCGTTCTTTTAAAATTCGCGTATGGTGTGGTATAATGGTAAAAAGTCCGGTTTGTGCAGACAGCCGGAATCAGGAGGAATGTATGAAAACCCGCGAACAGGCTGTGCGCGCACTCGCGCAGACAGCAGAGGATAAAATGCTGCTTCAGCAGTTTTTTGATAAGTATGAGGTCAGCCAGGAGCGGTCGTACCTGACCCACACGCGCTTTCTTGATCTGCGAGAGCGTACACTGTGCGTCAAGGCCGCACGCGAGACTGGAATCACGGCGCAGACGGTGTTTTGGGGCGGTTACCCGGATGCCGAGCGCGTGATGGCGCTGTTTTTGCCCGACTACCTGACCGCTGAGGACGCGATCAAGCCGGAAAACAGTCCGCTTGCGCTGCTGCGCGCCGAAAAGAGTCCAGCAGATACATTGTCCCATCGTGATTATCTGGGTGCACTCATGGGTCTGGGCATCGAACGCGCAGTGGTCGGTGATATCGTGCTGCATGACGACGGTGCCGAGCTCTTTGTCACCGAGGACATGGCAGAATTTATTCTGATGAACTTTCTGCGTGCCGGACGCAAGCGCGTCATGCTCAGTCAAATTGCGTTGACCGATTTTCGTTCACCCGAGGTCAATGAGGAGGACGGCGAAGGCTCGGTGGCGTCTCTCCGGCTGGACAGCGTGGCCGCGCTCATCTTCCGCCTGTCCCGTGCGCAGATGCAGGAGCGTATCGACAAAGGCACGGTCTTCCTTAACCAGATGCAGTGCCTCAAGCCCGACGCCGATGTCGCACCCGGTGACCGTATCACCGTGCGCGGTCTCGGTCGTGCCCGGATTGTCGAGCTTGGCGGTGTCAGCCGCAAGGGGAGACAGTTCGTGCGCTACGCGCGCAGTGTGTAAATCGCCGCTTTAGACTGGAAATCGATCACGAAAACTGCTATAATGAACTATCATTCCAGCAACCGGAAAGAGAGGGAACGCTATGATGATGAAAAAAATCGCCCGCAGCTTGCTGACTATATTGATTGTGTGCAGCTGCGCTGTGACGGCGGCTTTTGCAGCAGATGATATCACCGGCCACTGGTCAGAGCCATATTTCCGATCACTCAGCGCACATGGTGTCATCAATGCCAACGGCAAAGGTGAGTTCACGCCCACGGCTGAGATCTCCCGTGCGGAGTTCATGCGCTACATCAACCGCGCCTTCGGTTTTACCGAGCAGGCCGACGTGAGCCAGTATAAAGATGTCGATTCCGATCAGTGGTATTACGAGTCGGTACGCATCGCGGTCAAGTACGGCTATATCTCCGGTCTGTCCAGTACCCAGATGGGTCCGGACAAGGCCATCACCCGTGAGCAGGCCATGACCATTCTGGGCAGACTGTGCAAGGTCGATGCCGGAACGGTCACACCCAGCCAGCTGTCCTTCAGCGACAAGTCCAAGATTGCCACCTGGAGCGCACTGTATATTAAGTGGGCGGTCGACAACGGCTATGTGTCGGGCTACACCGACGGCACCTTCCAGCCTCAGCGCAGCGTGACCCGCGCCGAGGCGGCGAAGATTCTGTACTATTTCACCGGTACGATCTTAGATCAGGCCGGCGCGACCTATAACAGTTCGTCTCTCAATTCGGACACCAAAAACGTGACCATCACGAGCGCGTGCACGCTGTCTGGCGTGACCATTCCGGGCAATCTGTACATCAGCGAGGGACTCAACCAGTCGGCAGTGACCCTGTCTGACGTGACCGTCAAGGGTCGTCTGATTGCAGCGGGCGGCACGGTTCAGCTGAATAACGTCACCGCCCCCGAACTGTATATCAGCTCGCCCTTTACCGGACGCGAGGTGAAAGTAACCTCGGCTGGTACGACGAACATCGATCAGGTCACGGTCATGACCACCGCCGGACTGACCCAGACCAGCTTGCAGGCTGGCGCCTCCGGACTCAAGCAGATCAACGTCTACGGCGATAAGAATATGCCGCTGACGCTGAATGGCCGCTTTGGCAAGGTCACCTTGCAGGATGCAAACCGTCTGAGCCTGTCGGCAGGCGCTTTTGTCGAGTCGCTAACTGTTAAGGGGGCAGCAACCATCGAGGGCACTGGTACCATTCAGAATGCAGTCTTCCAGGCAAACGGTGCGGTCAGTGCCATTGAGCCGCAGACCTACTCGTTCAACAAGGGCATGTCGGCGACCATTCAGGGCACGTCGGTCTCGGTTGACCGCAGTCAGCCCAATCACACGCTGACCCCGGCCACGGTCAACCTGTCCACGGCAAGCGACGTCATTCTGGCCATCGTGTCCGAGGATAACGCCACCGTGCGCTCGGTTATGCTGGGCGATCGTGTCCTGCAGGCGGGTTATCAGTACGACTATGACCCGGTCACCGGTTCCATCCGTATCATGTCGAATGCGTTCAGCGGTCTGTCCAGCGGAACGTACACCGTACAGGTCATTATGAGCACGGGTATCAACCCGACCGCGACCATCTATCTTGGAAGCGGCAGCAGCTCGTCTAACAGCGGTTCGTCCTCGTCCTCGAATTCGGGTTCGGCCAGCCTTGCCACCCAGGCGGTGACTTTCAGCGCAACCGCAGGCAACGCAGCCAACCAGAATGTGACCATCAACATCAACATTGACTCGAGTGTTGTTGTGCAGGCAGTTCTGCTCGACGGCAGTCAGCTTGCCATGGGTACCCAGTACATCATCAGCGGCAATCAGGTAGTTCTGTACCACACAGCACTGGAGCCTCTGGTCTTTGGACGCACCGGCACGATGAATATTGTGCTCGTCCTGTCGAACGGCAATCAGCTGACCGTTCCCATGACACTTGTCTAACACAAATATTCTTCCCCGACAGCTTTCCCTGTCGGGGAATTTTTTTGCCCGGTCACCCGTTGGACAAAATCTGCCCGTCCGGTCTGCTATCATAGAGAGCAGGGAGGGACAGCATGGTCATTTATCTCGATGTGCTGGCAGTGGTCAATCTTGCAATGGACTATCTGCTCCTGCTTGCCACCGCGCGGATTGCTGGGGTCTTTGTCCCGCGGGTGCGTCTGCTCATCGGTGCGGCAGTAGGCGCAGCCTATGCCGTGTGTGCCGTTCTGCCTGCGACTACCTTTTTGCAGAACGGTCTGTGCGAGCTGGCCGCTGGGGTCGGTATGGTTGCGCTGGTGTTTGCACCCTGCAAAGGTCGGCTTGTGCGCGTTTCGGTCGTCTTTGGTCTGGTCTCCTGTGCCTGCGCGGGTGCGGTGATGGCACTCGGTCAGGCGACCGGCGCTATGCTGCGCGTCGGAGGTGCGTACTATCTGGACGTGCCGCTGCGCGTGGTCGTTCCAGCTGCGTTGCTGTGCTGGTGTGCGAGCGGGTTACTGTTTCGCGGCACAGCTGGACAGAACGGGGGCGAGCGTCCGAGCGCACAGGCGGAGCTGACCTTTGCCGGAAAGCGAGCAATCGTGCACTTGCTGTGCGACACGGGCAACACCCTGTGCGAGCCGGTCACCGGACGGCCTGCGCTGCTGCTTGATCGGTACGCGGCGGCACGGCTGCTGCCGAGCGAGCTTGCAGGTGTGGTCAGCGGGCTGCGGTCGGACAATGCAGGCGACCAGATGGCCAGTCTGCCCGACGCGTGGCGCACCCGGTTTTGTCTGCTGCCTTACCGAGCGGTCGGACAGAACAGCGGATTGCTGCTCGCGTTCCGGCTGGACGATGTGCACATGGACGCAGGAAAGACCGATTGCAGATTGGCGGCCATCAGCGCGCAGCCGATTGCAGGCGGACGGTACGATGGACTCATCGGTGTTTGAAAGGAGCGAGGCGGACAATGAAAAAGTGGCTGAGACGGATTTTGGCGCGACTGCGTGCGCTGTGCAGCGGGGGCATTTATTACATCGGCGGCTCTGAGGTGCTGCCGCCGCCGCTGACCGGACAGGACGAGGCCGACTGCATCGCGCGGCTGATGGCGGGAGACCCCGAGGCGCGGGATGCGCTGGTCGAACATAATCTGCGATTAGTGGTGTATATTGCACGCAAGTTCGAGAACACCGGTGTGGGTGTGGAGGATTTGATTTCCATCGGTACGATCGGTCTGATGAAGGCGGTCGGCACCTATAAGACCGACAAAAATGTCAAGCTCGCGACTTATGCTTCCCGGTGCATCGAAAACGAGATTTTGATGCATCTGCGCAAGGTGTCCGGGCAGCGCGCCGAGGTGTCGTTTGACGAGCCGCTGTCCTCGGACTGGGACGGCAATGAATTGCTGCTCTCGGACATTCTGGGCACCGAGCCGGACAGCGTCATTCGACCGATTGAGGACGACGTTGACCGCGAACTGCTCCGGCAGGCGCTGTCCCAGCTGCCGCCGCGTGAAAAGCAAATCATCTGTCTACGCTTTGGACTGGGCGGACGGCGCAGCATGACCCAGAAGGAGGTCGCAGATCTGCTGGGAATCTCACAATCGTACATTTCACGCCTGGAAAAGCGCATTATTTCACGGATGAAGAAGGAAATTCTGCGCTGGGTTTGACACTCCTTTACCGCTCTGCTATAATAAAATGCAGAGCGAAAGAGGAGCGGATCGAGATATGAAGCAATATTACGCCATGATCGCGGCAGCAGGTGCCCTCTGGGGTCTGCTGTCGCTGTTTTTTGAGGTGCTTTCGGCTGCGGGACTGACCTCACCGCAGGCGGTCGGCGTGCGCACCGTGTGTGCAGCTGTTGTTATGTGGCTTTGGCTGTTTGTGCGCGATCGCCGCGCGCTGAAGCTCAAGACCTGGAAGCATCTGTGGTATTTTGTCGGCACGGGTATGATCAGTCTGGCATTTTTCAATTCTTGCTACTTTGCCTGTATCGAGCGCTCGACCATCGGCCTTGCCGCATTGCTGCTGTACACCGCGCCGGTGTTTGTCATGCTGTTTTCTGCCGTGCTGTTCGGGGAAAAGCTGACCGGACGTAAGATCGGTGCACTGGCGCTGACCGTCGTGGGCTGTGGACTGGCAACCGGTGCATTTTCGGGCGGTTTGTCGGTGCATCCGGCGGCGTTGGCCTTCGGTCTGGCCTCGGGCATCGGCTATGCGCTCTATACCGTCTTTGGAAAATTCGCCCTGCGCGATTATGATTCCCGCACCATTACAGCATATACCATGCTGTTTGCAGCCATCGGTGTTTTGCCCATCTCGCAGCCAGTACAGGCCGCACGCATTGTGTTTTCCTCGCCGCAAACGGTCATTATGGCGCTGTGTGGTGGTGTGCTGTGCACCGTCCTGCCTTATCTGCTGTACACCAAGGGACTGACCCGGGTGGACGCGGGCAAGGCTTCCATCGTGGCTTGCGTGGAACCAGTTGTCGCTGCGCTGGTCGGCATGCTGCTCTTTGCCGAACCGCTGGATGTTGGACGGCTGGGCGGTATGGCGCTTGTGCTGGCAGCCATTGTGCTGCTCAATCTGCCGGTTTCGCATCGGACGCGCGCCGCTTCCTGAACAAACAAAATCCCGTGCTCCAAATGGATACACGGGATTTTTTGCATCCGCATGCACACACTTGTCAGTGCCGCGCGTTTTGTGATATCATGGATACAAAGAAAGGATTGATCGTTATGCTTTTTGAAAATATTTCGATTTTAGCTGATGATTTTACCGTCAAGCACGGCCAGTATGTAGGCGTCAAGGCGGATAAGATCGCGTATATCGGTTCCGAGCGTCCGACCGAGGATTTTGGTGAGACTTATAACGGTAAGGGTAAGTTGCTCATGCCTGGTATGGTCAACGCGCACTCGCATGCGCCCATGACTCTGCTGCGCGGTTACGGTGAGAACCTGTCCTTGCAGCGCTGGCTGAACGAGCGTATTTTCCCGTTTGAAGACAAGCTCAGCGACGCGGCTGTCGCACCGGCAACCCGTCTGGCCATTGCCGAAATGCTGCGTTTTGGTACGGTGTCGTTTACCGACATGTACTTTTTCAGCCAGACCATGGCCGATGCCATTCTGGAATCGGGCATTAAGTGCAACCTGAGCCGTGGATTGACCGTCTTTGACGACAGCGATTACGAGCAGACTGCCGCCTACAAGGACAATTGCGACTTGCTTGCGCGTTATCAGAACGCAGGTGATGGCAGACTGAAGATTGACCTGTGCATTCACGGTGAGTACACGACCACGCCCAAGGTGGTCGAGGCAGTCGCAAAGCATGCTAAGCAGGTCGATGCACGCGTGCACATTCACCTGTCCGAGACCCAGAGCGAGCACGAGGAATGCAAGGCGCGTCACGGCATGACGCCCGCAGCATATTTTGAAAAGCTGGGTCTGTTTGATCAGCCGACCACGGCAGCGCACTGCGTCTGGCTGGATGACAGCGATTTTGCCATTCTGGAGCGTCGCGGCGTGACCGTTGCGTCCTGCCCGGTCAGCAACATGAAGCTTGCGAGCGGCTTTGCACGCGTGCCCGAGATGCTCAAGCGCGGTATCCATGTTGCGCTGGGTACGGACAGCGTTGCTTCCAACAACAACCTCAATCTTTTCAAAGAGATGTTCCTGTTCGCAAATGTATACAAAGGTGCAACCCATGACCCGACCGTTGTCACCCCGGCTGAGGCGCTGGCCGCTGCGACGGTCAACGGTATGCGCTCGCAGGGACGCGATGACAGCGGTCTTGTCCGTGTCGGCATGAAGGCTGACCTTGCGGTGCTGAACGTCGACGAGCCCTGGATGGTGCCGGTTAACGACTGGACGACCAATCTGGTTTACTCGGCACAGGGAAGTGACGTCTGTCTGACCATGGTTGACGGCAAGGTGCTGTATCAGGACGGCGAATACAAGACCATCGATATCGAGAAGGTCAAGTTCGAAGCACAGCGTGCAACCGACGCAATTCGCGCACAGCTGTAAGTAAAACCCGGAAAGGAGCGGTCATTTATGTATGAAAAGATGAGAGAAAGTGCGGCGTTTCTCAGCCGTGCATTCGGTGGGAGAATCCCGAGTGTCGCATTGGTGCTCGGTTCGGGACTGGGCCCGCTGGCCGATGAACTCAAAGACCCGGTGACCGTTCCGTTCGGTGAAGTTCCGCACTTCTGCCGTTCCACAGCACCCGATCATGCAGGCCGACTGGTGCTGGGTGAGCTGTCTGGTAAGACCGTCTTGTGCATGCAGGGTCGACTGCATGGGTATGAAGGATATACACCGGCTGAGGTATCTTATCCCATCCCGGTATTCAAACTGCTGGGCATTAAAACGGTCATTTTGACCAATGCAGCAGGCGGTATTAACCTGGACTTTTCGGCAGGAGATTTTATGGTCATCGATGACCATATCAACTTTACCGGAAAGAGTCCGCTGACCGGTCCGAACGATGACCGTGTTGGCCCAAGGTTTAACGATATGTGCCACGTTTACCCGAAGGACTTGCGTGATCTGGCCGATCAGGCCGCGGAAAATTGCGGTTTGTCTTTGCGACATGGCGTGTATGTTGGCGTGAATGGTCCGCAGTATGAGACAGCGGCGGAGATTCGCATGTTCCGTACAATGGGCGGCGATGCTGTGGGAATGTCAACCGTGTTTGAGAGCATTGCGGCTGCACATTGCGGATTGCCGGTTCTTGCAGTGTCCATGATTACCAATATGGCCGCAGGCGTGACCGGAAATGCACTGTCGGATGAAGAAGTCAAGGAAATGGCAGCAAAGGGCGGCGAGCAGTTCCAGACGCTCATGCGTGAAATCGTCGCTTTGCTGTAAAACTTACCACCGCACCCATTATTGAAGCTTTCGCCGGCCTTTCTCGAAAGGCCGCGGGTTCTCAGGGCAGAGCCCTGAGCCGGACTCCGCAGAGTCCGGAACTCCTTTTTGATTCCCGGTGTTCGACCCGGGAATCAACTTGAACTAAAACCAAACCGCCGTCGCAGACGGCGTAATTCCCATGCGGCAATTGGCCGCTCATAAAAAAGACCGTCCCAATCTGGGACGGTCTTTTTAAATATCTTCCTGCAATACCATCTCGTGTTCCATCGCCCGGAACCCATACCGCTCATAGACCGGTCGACCCATTGCAGTCGCTTCCAGCGTCAGAAAGGTCACACCGCGTGCTTGCGCATCGGCTGTCAGCAGATCGAGCAGCTTGGTGCAGATGCCTTGCCGACGGTATTCCGGTGCAACGTAGAGATTCATATAGTATCCCTTTCGGCCGGTGGGATTGTCTACCGTGGGCATAACGCGAAAATAACTGATGCCGCCCGCGCCAATCCAGCAATCACCGTCGAAGACCAGATAGGCCGTGTGTGAGTCATCTGCCAGCGCGTCGGCATAGTAGATGCGCGATTGCTCTTCAACTTGGGGAAGCGGTGTATCGGGCGGTAATTCGTTTGCGGCACGCAGGACGGTGAGGCGTGTTTGGACGAGCAGGTCAAGGTCGGACAGTTGGGCTTTTTGGAAAGTCAGAGACAAGGAAATGCACTCCTTTGAAGTGTAGGGAAGGAAAGACAGCCGCCCATCTGGGCGGCTGTTTGGATGTTTGTTTTGGTTGATTCCGGTCAAAAGACCGGAATCAAAAGGAAAGTTTCGAGCCTGCGGGCTCGACCAAGTTTCACTTGGATGGACTCAAGGGACTCGTCCCTTGAGAATCCCGATTTTCGCCTGTGGGCGAGAAATTACTTCTTAAATACGCCGGTCACGTCCAGGGTTGCGAAGTAATCCTCGGGGGTCTCTGCGCGGCGGATGAGCTCGGTCGTGCCGTCTTCACGCAGCAGGACTTCAGCCGAACGCAGCTTGCCATTGTAGTTATAACCCATTGCAAAACCGTGTGCACCGGTATCGTGGATGACCAGATAATCGCCGTCGTCGATCTCGGGCAGCATGCGGTCGATGGCAAACTTATCGTTATTCTCACACAGACCGCCGGTCACGTCGTACTTGTGATCGCAGGGCGCGTCTTCCTTGCCCAGAACGGTGATGTGATGGTAAGCGCCATACATCGCCGGACGCATGAGGTTTGCAGCGCAGGCATCCAGACCTACATACTCCTTGTGCGTATGCTTGTGATGCAGGCACTTTGCAACCAGGCAGCCGTAGGGGCCCATAACAAAGCGACCCATCTCGGTGTAGATGGCAACGTCGCCCATACCAGCCGGTACGAGTACCTCTTCGTATGCCTTGCGAACACCCTCGCCGATGGCCATAATATCGTTTGCATTCTGCTCGGGACGGTAGGGGATGCCAACGCCGCCGGACAGATTGATGAACGCGATATGTGCACCGGTCTCCTCGTGCAGCTCGACTGCGGTCTGGAACAGCAGACGTGCGAGCACCGGATAGTACTCGTTTGCAACCGTGTTGGAAGCCAGGAACGCATGCAGGCCAAAGTGCTTGACACCCTTGCTCATCAGCTTGCGGTATGCCTCGGTCAGCTGGGGACGGGTCATGCCGTACTTTGCATCCTGCGGGGTATCCATGATCTCATTTTCGATCTTGAAGTCACCGCCCGGATTGTAGCGGCAGGACATGGTCTCCGGGAACGGAGCGATCTTCTCAAAGAAGTCGATGTGGGTGATGTCGTCGAAGTTGATGATTGCACCCAGCTTTGCAGCCAGTGCGAAATCCTCAGCCGGGGTCACGTTGGACGAGAACATGATATCCTCACCAACCTGACCGACTGCCTCGCTCATCAGCAGCTCGGTGTAGCTCGAGCAGTCGCAGCCGAAGCCCTCTTCCTTGAGGATCTGAAGCAGGCGGGGATTGGGGCAAGCCTTGACAGCAAAATACTCGTGGAAGCCCGGATTCCAGGCAAATGCCTGCTTGATGCGGCGTGCGTTCTCACGAATGCCCTTCTCGTCATAGAGGTGGAAGGGAGTGGGGTACTTCTTGACCATTTCCTGAACTTGCTCCAGGGTAACAAACGGCTTTTTCTGGTTCATTGGGGTTCATTCCTTTGCGGTTTAGATTTATTTCTTTCCTAAAATCCGCTCGAAGCGGCGGCGGGTCATGGCCTCGCGCCGAGCGGTTTCCTCTTCGTCGATTTCAAGAATGCGGTCGCCCTCGTACCAGACGACCATGCCCTCGCCGGCCATAACGGGTGCATGGCTGCGGGGAATTTCGATCATACCGTGATCGGTTTCCAGAATGATAAAATCGCCTTCGAACCGGTCAACGACTGCCTGTTCTCTCATGTGGCGTTGTCTCCTTTGTTAGTTGACAGGGGTTGGATAACGGAAGGTGCCCGAGTCGGCAGTAACGTGCACGGATGCACCGTGTTCTGCCAGACGGACGAGTGTTTCGGGGTGCGGATGGCCATAATCGTTGTACTTTCCACAGGAAATGACCGCGATTTTGGGCGATGCGGCATCCAGAAACGCATTGGTAGACGAGGTGTCGCTGCCGTGGTGTCCGACTTTGAGCACATCACAGGAAAGATCGGCGCCCGAAGCCAGCACTGCTTCTTCGGCCTGCGCTTCGGCGTCTCCTGTGAACAGCACGCGGAAGTCGTCCGCGGCAAACATGGAGATAATGGAATCGTTGTTTACATTGTCGAATGTATCATCGGGCGCGGGTGCCAGAAAAGTCAGACTGGCATGGTTGCCGAACTCGAGTACCTGTCCGGGACTCGGAACCTGCACCGACACACCGGTCTGTTCGGCAGCGTCCAGCATGGCCGAATAGGTGGCGGTCAGCGCGGTCTGCGCGGGCAGATAGAGTACGTCGGTCGGAAACGTTTCCAGCACAGCAGCCATGCCGCCGATGTGATCCTCGTGTGGATGGGTACCGACTGCGGCGACCAGACGAGTCACGCCTGCCTCTTTCAGGTAGGCGATCACCTGATCAGAAGTTGCTGTCAGACCTGCATCTATGAGCACGGCTTCGCCGCCGGACACGATCAGCGAACAGTCGCCCTGTCCCACGTCGATGAAATGTACGGTGGTCTGCTGCTGCATGGGATCGGAGATGATCTCCTGTCCAAAACTCACAAACAACTCGTACGCGATCACCAAAACGGTCAGGATACACAGGAAAACAATGGACTTTTTCCCAGGCTTTTGCCGGGAAGTGCTGGAATTGTCTGCCAAAACATACCTCACATTCGACGGGTGCAGACCTCCGTATACAACGCAATCATTATACAATGACACCGCTCAAACTGCAAGGATAACGGGGGTATCTTGCAAGATTTTATAACTTTACCAAAATAAACGCTGTTTTGGCCGGTACATTTTCATACTTTTGACAACGAAAGTGCACGCGCCAGTTTGGACAGCGGTTCCGGGGTCAGTGCAAAGCGTGCAGCCTGTGCTTCACAGGCAGTCTGGAACGCATCCGCGTCGCCTTCTTTGTACTCGCACTCGATCTCGCAGAACTGCACCGACTGCGAACCGCTCGCCAGCGTTCCGATGTCGAGCGACAGCTCGGCAGAGAAGCCGTCCTGTGTCCACATGACCGGTTGACGGTCAAAACAGACGTGCGCGATGGGAATAAGCTCGGACTGTGCCAGATGCTGACACAGCTCGGCCGATGCGCCGTGCGCGGGGAGTTTTTGCAGGCCGTCGATCAGCGTGTCGGCAGCGCACTCGTATTCCTCGTGCACGTGCAGACCGTTCTGCGCCTCGGTGCGCAGCTTCATGCAGCACACCTTGCGGCCATTTTCGCTGCGCAGACGCAGACCGATTTTTCGGTCGCGCAGACTGTGCGCGGCATCGTCGTAGTAGGTCGCGTCCATGTGCAGGATGGTCTGCGGATGGGGATGCAGTCCAAGCGACTGACACAGCGCGTCAAACTGCTGGGCGGATGCCTTCCATTTGAATTCACGTTCCATGTCAGCGCACCTGTCCGTTGCCGAAGATGACGTATTTCTGCGAGGTCAGTGCTTCCAGACCCATCGGGCCGCGTGCGTGCAGCTTCTGGGTGGAAATACCGATCTCAGCGCCGAAACCGAACTCAAAACCGTCGGTAAAGCGGGTGGAAGCGTTGACGTAGACGGCTGCTGCGTCGACCTCGTCGGTAAACTGCTGGGAAGCCGCGTAGGACTCGGTCACGATGCACTCGGAATGTCCGGTGTTGTAGCGGTTGATGTGTGCGATGGCCTCGTCGATGGAGTCCACCACCTTGACCGAGATTTCATACGCCAGATATTCCCGGCCATAGTCGTCCTCGGTCGCGGGGACGATGCTGTCGCCCAGAATCTCCATCGTGCGCGGACAGCCGTGCAGGATGACGTGATCGGGTGCGAGTGCTTTCTGTGCCATGGGCAGGAAGGCTTCGGCAACATCACGATGCACGAGCAGGCTTTCGGCGGCGTTGCACACCGAAATGCGCTGGCACTTGGCGTTGACCAGAATGCGAGCGGCCATGTCCAGATCGGCAGAAGCATCGACGTAGACGTGACAGTTGCCCGTGCCGGTCTCGATGACCGGGACCGTAGCGTTCTGCACGACCGCGCGGATGAGTCCGGCGCCGCCGCGCGGGATGAGCACATCCAGATAGCCGTTGAGCTTCATCATCTGATTGGCGCTCTCGCGGGTGGTGTCCTCGACCAGATTGATGGCATCAGCAGGTAAACCACAGTCGGTCAGCGCCTGACGCATGAGGTCGGACAGACACTTGGACGAGTGGAAAGCTTCCTTGCCGCCGCGCAGGATGCAGGCCGAACCGGCCTTGAAGCACAGCGCGGCAGCGTCCACGGTGACGTTGGGACGGGCTTCGTAGATGATGCCGATGACACCCATGGGCACACGGCGCAGGCCGATGCGCAGACCGTTGGGACGGGTGCGCTGCCACAGCACTTCACCGATGGGGTCGGGCAGAGCGGCGACCTGACGGCAGCCCTCGGCGATCCCGGCAATGCGGTCTGCGGTCAGGGTCAGACGGTCGATCAGACCTTCGTTCAGACCGTTTTCCCGTCCGGCCTCAATGTCCAGACGGTTGGCGGACAGGATTTCGTCGGTATGCGCCAGGAGCGTGTCGGCAATGGCATTCAGACCGGCGTTTTTGGCGTTGGTATCCAGCTTGGCAACCGCCGACTTGGCCGCTTTGGCAGCCTCGGCGATGGTCATGAGATCGCGCATGGGGATCAAACCTTCTTTCTCTTGAACTTTCGCTTGAACAGGGTACCGACCTTCTTGCCGTCTACGATATCGTAGAGCACTTCGGCGCGGTCGCCCTTGGTGATGAGCATGGAGACACCGTTTTCCATACAGATCTCAGCAGCGGACAGCTTGGTCGCCATACCGCCCGTGCCGCCCTTGGTGCCCGGGCCGCCCGCGATCTTGCGCAGATCGTCGTTGATGGCCTCGACACGGGAGATGAGCTGCGCGTCCGGGTTTTCACGCGGGTTGTCGCTGTACAGACCGTCGATGTCGGTGAAGATAATGAGCAGGTCGGCCTTGCACAGCTGTGCGACGACGGCCGACAGGGTATCGTTATCACCGAAGGTCTCAACGCGGCTGAGCTCCTCGGTGGAAACAACGTCGTTTTCATTGACGATGGGCACGACACCGGCGGTCAGCAGGGCGTCAAAGGTGCCCTCGACGTTGGCGTAGTGCTCGGCGGATGCGATATTGTGGCGGGTCAGCAGGACCTGCGCGACGGTCACGCCGTATTCGAGGAACATCTTGTCGTAGATGTGCATAAGCTCGCACTGACCGACGGCAGCGGCAGCCTGCTTCATGCGCATATCACGCGGGCGATCGACGATGCCGAGCTTGTTGAGACCGACACCGACCGCACCGGACGAGACCAGGACAAGTTCAAATCCTCGGTTGTGCAGATCGGAGATGACGCGCACCAGATGTTCGATGCAGCGAATGTTCAGTTTTCCGTTGGGATAGGTCAGCGAAGAGGTACCGATCTTGAGCACCAGACGGCGCGCATCGGAACGAGTGGACATGGGAAAAGACTCCTTTAATAAAGTAGTA
This sequence comes from Butyricicoccus pullicaecorum, assembly GCF_002160355.1. Taxonomy (NCBI): domain Bacteria; kingdom Bacillati; phylum Bacillota; class Clostridia; order Eubacteriales; family Butyricicoccaceae; genus Butyricicoccus; species Butyricicoccus pullicaecorum. The sequence goes on along the minus strand of NZ_NFKK01000007.1, from coordinate 63,319 downwards.
GATAGATAAATTTATTCTATCATAAGCGGGCGGCAGAAACAAGAGAGCAGGCCATATCTGGGGCCGGCTTGTGGATGTTGACGCATCCGGACAGGCGGTAACAGCAGTGTGCATGCAAAATCACAAATTCTTGGTATTTTGCGGAAATTTGCGTGCGAGGCAAAAGGAATTGTGTTATAATAATATGCTGTATACCAATGCAACTAACAGGGAGGAAGATCGGGATGCAAAACCGTCTCACCGTAACCATCGCAGGCCAGAAATTCTCACTGGTCGCGGACGAACCCGAAGCATACATGAAAGAGATCGCGGCCCTGGCAGATCAGAAGATCGCAGAGGCCAAGAAACTGGTTGGCAATACGACGTTTTCGACCGGCGTACTGGCAACTCTGAACATGGCCGATGAGGCCGTCAAGCTGCGCCACCAGTGCGAGGAGTACAAAAACCAGGCACAGGAGCAGCAGGAAGCACTCGCCAAAAGCAAGAGCGAGCTGGGCCTGATGCAGGACGAGCTCGACACCATGCGCCGTGCGCGTCCGGATGAAGACCCGGCCGTGCTCCTGGCCGAAATCAAGCGGCTGGAAAAGGAGCTGGACACCGCACACAATCTGCATGACAGCGTGTGCGCCGAGTCCGATGCCGAGATGGCAAGACTCAATGGACAGATCGACCAGCTGACCCGTGACCGTGACCAGGCCAAGGCAAGACTGTCCGACATGGATGCCTTGCAGATGCGCATTCAGGCGCTGACCCGCGAGACACAGGAGCTGCGCGAGGAGCTGACACGGGCACAGGCCGAAAAGGCTGCCGCGGTGCATGAGCAGGAAAATTCGCTGCAAAGCGAGATTGACCAGCTCAATGCTGCACTCGACGCACTGCATGTCAAGGAATCCACCCAGTCGGCCGAGGCACAGGATCAGATCGACGCGCTCAACAAGCAGATCGAGTCGCTCAATGAGGAGATCGAGATTCTGCGCGGTGCACGCACTGATACCGAACCGCTCTACGCCGAGATCCGCAATCTGCAAAACGCACTCGATGCCAAGGAAAAGCAGGTCAGCGAGAACATTCAGCTCAAGGAAGAGATCGAAGGACTCAAGCACAAGCTGGTCGAGAACGACCCCGAGCCGCTGCGCAATGAGATTCGCAACCTGCAAAATGCCCTCGACACCAAGGAAAAGCAGGTCGGAGAGAACAGCCGCCTCAAGGCGCAGATCGAGGAACTGGACGAGCGTCTCAAGCGCAACGATCCGGCACCGCTCTACGCCCAGATCCGTCAGCTGCAGGCAGCGCTGGATGAGCGCCGCAGTCAGGCCGACGAGAACGCACGCCTGCGCGATGAGATGCAGCGTCTGCGCGACTCGTACCACGACGTGCGCCCGACCGTCGAGTTTGAGCAGCTGAACAAGGAGCTGACCGATGTCAAGGCTGAGCTGTCCAAGGCGAAGATTCAGCTGGCTGGACGAGAGATCGGCGAGATCGGCGAGCTGCGCCGTGAGCTGACCCGCCTGCGCCAGCTGGAGAAGGATTACAACAACATGGAAGACCCCGAACCGCTGCACGCTGAGATCGATCGCTTGCAGGAGGAGGTCAAACGCGCACACCTGGAGACATTAGAGGCCGAGAAGAAGGCTGCACCGCAGCACGATGCAGGTGATCTGGCCGAGATCGAACGCCTCAAGCAGGAACTGGAAGAGGCACACAAGGCAGCAGAGCAGCCTGCACCGGCGGCTGAACCGGTAAACGAGCAGCCGGACGAGCGGGATGCCGAGATGCAAGCCTTGCAGGCTGAGCTTAAGAAGGTCAAGGCCGAGCTCAACCGTCAGATTCAGATCAACCAGTCCCAGGCACCGCGCGGGAAAAAGAAGAAAGGCGGAAAGTAATGCCCGAATTATTAGCCCCGGCCGGTTCCTTTGAGGGCGTGCGCGCAGCCGTGCAGAGCGGTGCAAACGCCGTCTATCTGGGCTTTGGCACGTTCAATGCCCGCCGTGGTGCAAAGAACTTTTCGCGGGAGGAGATGGCCGAGGCCATTGCCTACTGCCGCACCCGCGGGGTCAAAACCAATGTTACATTTAACATCGTCGCCCTCGACCGTGAGCTGTCCGAAGCCATGGAGGACGTGCGATTTCTGAGCGAAGCGGGCGCAGATGCGCTCATCGTGCAGGATTTGGGTCTTGCACGGCTCATTCGTGAGCATGCACCCGACCTGCCGCTGCACGCGTCCACCCAGATGACCATTCACACGCTGGATGGTGCGCTGCAAGCCAAGGAACTGGGCTTTTCCCGCGTCGTGCTGTCGCGCGAGTGCACGCTGGACGAGATCGAGAAGATCACCCGCGAGGCGGGCGTGGAAACCGAGGTCTTTGTGCACGGTGCGCTGTGCATGTGCTACTCGGGTCAGTGCTACATGTCGTCGGTCATCGGTCAGCGCTCGGGCAATCGCGGCCTGTGTGCCCAGCCCTGCCGCTTGCCCTACACCTACGACTCCGGCAAAAAGGGATATCCGCTCTCGCTCAAGGATTTGTGCGCGGCCAAGTGGATTCCGACCCTGACCCGGATGGGTGTGTCGTCCTTCAAGATTGAAGGACGCATGAAGCGTCCGGAGTACAGCGCGATTGTCACCAAGATTTACGCCGATCTGCTGCGCGAGCAGCGCGGCCCGACCAAGGAAGAAAACGAAGTTTTGCGCAAAGTCTTTTCGCGCGACGGCTTTACCGACGGTTATCTGACCGGCAAGGTGGACGACAAGATGTTCGGCACCAAGACCGATCTGCCCATGAGCGAGGTCAAGTCGCTCTACGAGGAAGCGGCACACCGTTTTGCCGAGGGCAAGGAAGCGCCGCTCGTACCGGTCACCATGTCCTGTACGGTCACACCGGACGGCATTTCGCTCGGCGTGTCCGACGGAGAAGAGCACGATGTAGGCACAGCCGACCATGAACCGGTCGAGCAGGCCAAGAACCGTCCGACTACCCGCGACATGCTGGTCAAAAATCTGGTCAAGACCGGCGGTACGCCGTTCTATGTCGCAGACCCGGACGACGATCTCATCATCAACCTGCCCGACGGCCTGATGGTTCCGGCTTCGCGTATCAACGCCTTGCGCCGCACGGCGCTGAACACGGTCGCCATGCTGCGCGGCCTGCCGCCTAAGAGAACTTGGAAACCGTTCCAAACTTCACACAATCGACACAAAAACGCCGCATTCGAGGGGTATACTTTAGAGATACGCAAGCTGTCTCAGCTGACCCCGGCCATGCAGGCGCACAAGCCCCAGACGGTCTACGTCCCGCTCGCAGAGCTTGCCGGGGAACCGGATACCGTACGCTCTCTGCTCTCTGAGGGTATGCCGCTCGCGGTGCACATGCCGCGCATCTACACCGATGCCGAGCAGCCCGAAATCGAGCGCATGCTGGATGTCGTGCGCGACTGCGGTGTGCAGACTGCCTGCGCGATGAACGTCGGACAGCTGCCGCTGCTGCGCCGCAAGGGATTTATCGTGCACGGCGGCTTTGGTCTTAATGTATGCAACGGCGCGGCACTCGATGCACTGGCTGAACTGGGTGTTGTTCGACAGACGCTGTCGTTCGAACTGCGCACGGCACAGCTGCGCGACATCGACAAGCCCATCCAGACCGAAATGGTGGTCTACGGCCATCTGCCGCTGATGATTTTTGAAAACTGTGCCATCCGCCGCAAGACGGGTAAGTGCAGCTGCAAGCAGGGCATTACCACCCTGACCGACCGCACCGGCCAGCGCTTTGCGCTGCTGCCTGAATTCGGCTGCCGCAACACGCTGCTCAACAGCAAGCCGCTCTATCTGGCCGATAAAGACGACTGGAAGAAGGTCGGCGCACAGCTCGGACGCATCTGCCTGACCACCGAGTCGCCCGAGCGGGCTGGCGAGATCTGGCAGGCGTACACCGAGGGCAGGGAAGTGACCTTTGCCGACGGCTTTACCCGCGGACTGTACGGACGCGGTGTCGAATAACACGGATATGGGAATGTAAAAGGAGCAATTACTGTAAATGCAACTGATTTTAGCTTCACAGTCCCCGCGCAGACAGGAGCTGCTCGGGCTGATCACACCGGACTTTTCGGTGTGTCCGGCCGACATTGACGAGGGACTGCGCCCGGGCGCCGATCTGGCCGAGGAAGTCGCCAGACTGGCCGCGGGCAAGGCACGGGCGGTCGCAGACCTGCACCCGCAGGCCGCCGTGATCGGCTCGGATACGCTGGTCGTGCTGGACGGCCAGGCGCTGGGCAAACCGGCAGACGAACAGGATGCCTGCCGGATGCTGAGACTGCTGTCCGGACGCACGCACGAGGTCATGACCGGCCTTGCGCTTTACGTCCCCGGTCAGGGTATGCTGACCGACACGGTCGTAACCCGCGTGCGCTTTGCCGATCTGTCCGACGAGGAGATCGCGTCCTACGTCGCCTCGGGCGAACCCATGGACAAGGCGGGCGCATACGGTATCCAGGGTACCGGCGCACGGTTCATCCAGGGTATTGAGGGAGATTATTACAGCGTTATGGGCCTGCCGGTGCGCCGCCTGTACGAGCGGATGCGCCAGACAAAGCTGGTCTGATTTTAGGAGAGGGGATCCCACTTGCGAAATATCTTTACCACAAGACTGCTGACGGTCATTCTGTTGATCGCGGCAGTTTGTCTCGGTCTTGCTGCCTACACCGGGGCAGCCGGACAGGACTCGCCGGTTTCGGCGGCGGTCGGTACCGTGCTGTCGCCGCTGCAGAAAGGCGTATCGGTCGTGACGAACAAGGTCGGCCATCTGGTCGATCACTTCCAGAACTACGACGAGATGGAGGCCGAGAATAAGCAGCTGCGCGAAAAGGTCGCAGAGCTCGAGCAGCAGGTGCGTGACGCACAGGTTGCACTGGACGAGAACGAGCGTCTGCGCGTGCTGACCGGTCTGGTCGAGGCAAACCCGACCTTCCACTATGACATGGCCGAGGTCATCGCGCGTTCGCCCGGACAGTGGGCGACCACGATCTCGATCGATAAGGGATCGCTCGCCGGTGTGTCCGAGAACGATCTGGTTGTGACGGCTGAGGGCATGGTCGGCTATGTATCCATGGTTGCACCGACTTACAGCAAGGTCACCACCGTGCTTGACACCAACATGCACGCCGGTGCGCTGGTCACCCGTACCCGCGAGAGCGGCATTGCACAGGGCGATTACGAGCTGATGGGCAGCGGCATGCTGCGCCTGTCCTATCTGGGCAAGGACAGCGATGTCGTCATCGGCGACACTGTGCAGACCTCGGGCGAGGGCGGTATCTTCCCCAAGGGTATTATGATCGGCACGGTTGAGCGCGTCATGATCGAGGAGAACGGCATGGATAACTATGCGGTCATCCGCCCGTTTGTCGATCCGGCAACGGTCACCGACGTATACGTTATCACCGACGTGACTTCGGGACAGGTACAGTCCACCGACCAGGCGGCAGCCGATGCCGCAGCGGAGTGATGCGCCATGCAGAGAGACCGCACTACGACCTATAAGATCGTTTCCTACACTATTTTTCTGATCGTACTCTATTTGCTCGAGACGGCAACGCCGCTCGGCGGACTCAAGCTGTTCGGCGCACGGCTGGATCTCTTGTTCAGTGTGCCCGCAGCGGTCGCGCTCATGGAAAACCCTGCCGTTGGCGCGGCGATCGGCCTGACCACCGGCATTCTGTACGATCTGGCAGGTACTGGCGTAGAGGGCCTGCTGCCGCTCTACTTTATGCTGTTTGCCACCTTCGCGGGTGCAATCAGCGGACGCTATCTGCGCCGCATCTGGCCGTCGCACCTGCTTTTGACCGCAGGCGGCATGCTCATTCTGCGCGGCTTGCAGTTTGTGCTGTCGGCAATGGTTCGCGTATCCTACCCGATCCTGCCGTTCCTGCAATCCATGTACGGCGAGATCCTGGCCGCGATCGTTTTGTCCCCGTTTATTTACCTGCCCGTGCGCACCATGGCACGGCGGTTTGACCGTATGAAGTGAGGTTTTTTACCCTATGGATAACAAGACAAAGCTGTTACATCGATTGCTTGCACTCTTTGTCGTGCTTGCTTTGCTGTGCGGCGTGTCAGCCGCCGGTCTATATTCTTTGCAGATCATCAACGGTGAACAGTACCGCCTGCAAGCCGAGCGTCACCTGACTTCGACGAGCGTTGTCTCGGCGGCGCGCGGTGAGATTCTCGACCGTTACGGTCGGCCGCTGGTCACCAACGAGTCGGTTTACTCCATCCGCTTTGACTACGCTTACTGGGATTTTGATAACCAGAACGACATCCTGCTGCAGCTCGTGCAGCTGGTCATCTCGGCGGGTGTGGACGTGCCGACCGCACTGCCCATCACCCAGCAGGAGCCGTACACCTTCACATGCAGTGCAGATGATACGGTATACACCACGCTGACCTCGTTTATCGACGAGAAGAACGGTACATCGTCCGGTCAGGATAAGCTGGGACTCAAGTCCAAGTACGGTGTCAGCGAGGCCAAGGAGCTGGACGCACCAAGCGTGCTTGCAGTGCTCAAATCGTATTACAACATCAGCGATTCCTACACCCCGTCCAATGCACGCTGGATTTTGGAACAGCGCTACCGCATGTCGACATCAGGTTTCTCGCGCACCAACCCGTTTATCTTTGTCGAGGACGTTCCGATGGACCTCATTGCCGAGATCAAGGAGCGCAGCAGCTTGTTCAAGGGCGTCAATATCGAGACCTCGACCGTGCGCAAGTACGAAACCGACTGCGCAGCCCAGATTCTGGGACGTACCGGTATTATTTATAAGGAAGACTGGGACAAGTACAAGGACAAGGGCTATTCCATGACCGATATCGTTGGTAAGAGCGGTCTGGAAATGTCCATGGAAGAGTACCTGCGCGGCAAGAAGGGCAGCCGCATGGTGGACACCGACGTGACCGGTGAGGTCACGGGTACGATGGAGGCCACCGCGCCGCAGCCGGGTGACAACGTCATCACGACGCTGGACATCGAGCTGCAAAAGGTCGCTGAGGAGTCCTTGGCAAACGTCCTCTCGCAGATTTCGGGTGCACGCGGCGGTGCGGCAGTCGTCGTCAAGGTCGACACCGGCGAAGTGCTGGCAGCAGCCAACTACCCGACGTACAGTCAGGCGACCTTCCTCGAGGATTCGGCAGCCATCAATGACAATCCGCTGGAGCCCACGCGCAACCGTGCCTTCCAGATGGCATACGCACCAGGTTCTACCTTCAAGCCCATGATTGCACTGGCCGGTCTGGAAGAGGGCGTCATCAACCAGAGTACGACCATGGTCTGCAACCATTATTATACGAGATTTAGCTCTCGTACCTTTAAGTGCTTAGGTTGGCATGGTACGGTAGATTTAAATCAGGCAATCAAAAAGTCGTGTAATATTTATTTCTACGAGACCGGCTACATGCTGGGCGGTGCGACCATTGAGAAGTGGTCCAAGCTGTTCGGCTTCGGTCAGAAGACCGGCATTGAGGTCGGTGAGATTGCCGGTTCGGCCGCAGGCCCGACCTACCGTGCACAGATGCTGGAAAACAATCCACTCTTTAACCAGTGGCAGCCCGGTGACGTTGTACAGGCTGCAATCGGTCAGAGTGATAACACCATCACCCCGCTCCAGCTGGCTGTCTATGCGGCAACGCTGGCAAACGGCGGCACCCGCTATCAGCCGACGCTGATCAAGAGCGTCAAGTCGTATGATTACAGCAGCACGGTCATGGAGAACGAGCCTAAGGTTGCCCAGCAGATTGATGTTGATCCGGCAAATCTGAAGGCCGTTACTGATGCTATGCAGTCGGTTGCCGACGAGGGCGGTACCGCAGCAGCGACCTTCGCAAATTATCCGATTCCGATTGCAATCAAGACTGGTACATCGCAGCATAGTGGTGGTAAGGATTTTGATGGAAATAGCACCGATCATGGTGTCCTGATCGCTTACGCTCCGGCAGATGATCCGGAAATCGCGGTTGCTGTTGTTGGTGAATGTGCACTGCATGGTTCATCTGTTGCACCGGTTGCCCGTGATATCTTCGACGCCTACTTCCAGGGCGAAGGAGAGATGGAGTCGGTACCCGCCGAGTACACGCTGCAAAAGTAAAAAATTCCGCGCAGACGGAAGATCAAAAGCACCTGCAAGATGGGATATCTTGCAGGTGCTTCTATGTGTCCGGAGCAAAATCTGTCGTTTGTACACCCCTTGTGGAAAATTCCAATGTTTGTTTCGGCAGATGTCGGAAAAAACTTGTAAAAATACACCGTCATAGGCTTGTCACAGACCGATTTTTGCTTTATACTTGAATGTAAGGTGTGAAATCATTCGGAGGAAGTATGCGCAAGATCATTTTGGTTGCGTCCGGTAAGGGCGGCACAGGAAAAACCTCTCTGACAGCTGCGGTCGGGACCGCGCTGGCAGGACTAGGGAAAAAGGTGCTGGTTGTGGACGGCGACTGTGGTCTGCGCAATCTCGATCTGGTGCTCGGCATGAGCGAACTGGCCGTATTCACGTTTGCCGATGTGGCACGCGGTACGGTACCGCTGTCCCGCGCGGCAGCCGCCCATCCGACGACTGACGGTCTGTACCTGCTGACCGCGCCCGCCGATCTTCCCGACCTGACCGCATCCCAAATGCGCAGTCTGGCCGAGCAGACCGAGCAGGACGGCTACGACTACGTCATCATTGACGGGCCGGCAGGACTGCCCGCCGAGCTGTCGCTCTATGCCCAGATCGCGACCCAGGGCATTGTCGTGACTATGCCCGACCCCGCTTCCATCCGCGGCGCAGAGCGCGTCGCCAGACGGATGGAGGACGAGTGCATCATGCGCATTCGTCTGGTCGTCAACCGCGTGCGTCCGCGCCTGGTGCGCTACGGCGTCGCCGCTAACATTGACGATGCAATCGACACTTCCGGTTTGCAGCTGCTCGGAATCATCCCCGAGGATGAGGACGTGATTGCCTGCGCCGGCAGCGGAAAGAGTGTTGTAAGCTATAAAAAATCGGGCGCAGCCCAGGCCTACCGCAACATCGCACGCCGCCTGGAAGGAGAGCGCCTGCCGCTCATGCGGCTATAAGGTATGACTAGAAAGGAGACCAACAGAGTTATGAATATCGCTTTGATCGCACACGATCGAAAGAAAGAGCTCATGGTGCAGTTCTGCATGGCATACTGCGGCATCCTCGCAAAGCACAACCTGTGCGCGACCGGTACCACGGGCAAACTCGTATCAGAGGCAACCGGTCTCAAAATTGAACGATATCTCCCGGGTATGCAGGGCGGTGAGGAGCAGATTTCTGCCCGCGTCTCGTACAACGAGATCGACCTCGTCCTGTTCTTCCGTGATCCCATGTCCAACAGCCAGTACGAGCCCGATATCCATGTGCTCGCGCGCCTGTGCGACATGCATAACATCCCGATCGCAACCAACGCGGCGACCGCAGAAATGCTCATTCTCGGTCTGGATCGCGGCGATCTCGATTGGAGAAATATTGTAAATCCCAAGTCCCGCTGATTCAAACGGACATCCGGCGTACCCGCCCGCCCCGGCGGGTTCGGGTGCGCCTCTTTTTATGCCGCGTCCTGCGGCATTTTGCATGTTCCAGCAGTGGGTAAAATGATAGTCAGAAGGAGTTTTTCGTACAGATGGAAAAAATCAAACCCAGAACACTGTCCGGCTTTATGGAGCTTCTGCCGGCGGCTCAGGAGCAGATGGAACGCATCATGCAGACCCTGCGCGAGACCTACGCGCTCTACGGCTTCTATCCGCTTGATACCCCGGTGCTCGAAGCGTCCGAAGTCCTGCTTGCCAAGGGCGGCGGTGAGACCGAGAAGCAGATCTACCGCTTCCAGAAGGGCGATACCGACCTGTCCATGCGTTTCGACCTGACCGTTCCGCTGGCAAAGTACGTAGCACTCAACTACGGACAGCTGACCTTCCCGTTCCGTCGCTATCAGATCGGCAAGGTTTACCGCGGCGAGCGTGCCCAGCGCGGCCGTTTCCGCGAGTTCTATCAGGCGGATATTGATATCATCGGCGACGGTCAGCTCGACATCATCAACGAGGCCGAGATCCCGTCCATCATCTATAAGACCTTCTCCCGTCTGGGTCTCAAGCGCTTTAAGATTCGCATCAACAACCGAAAGGTGCTCAACGGCTTCTTTGCCATGCTCGGCCTGTCTGACAAGGCAAGTGACGTTATGCGCACGATCGATAAGCTCGAGAAGATTGGCCCGGACAAGGTACGCGAGATCCTGACCGAGGACTGCGGCGCAACCAGCGAGCAGGCAGACGAGATTCTCAAGTTTATCACCATCGAGGGCGGTACCCAGGGCATTCTGGAAGCACTCAAGGGCTACGAGGGCAAGAACGAGACGCTCGATCAGGGTATCTCTGAGCTGACCACGGTTGCGACCTACATGGAAGGCTTCGGCGTTCCGGCTGATCACTTTGAGATCGACCTGACCATCGCACGTGGTCTGGATTACTACACCGGCACGGTTTACGAGACCACCATGCTCGATCACCCGGAAATCGGTTCGATCTGCTCGGGCGGCCGCTACGACAACCTGGCCGAGTACTACACCGATAAGAAGCTGCCCGGCGTGGGCATCTCCATCGGTCTGACCCGCCTGTTCTTCGTCCTGCAGGACAAGGATTACCTCAATCAGAACCCGCCAGCATCTCCCGCCGACGTGATGATCCTGCCCATGACCGACGAGGTCGGCCCGGCCATCGAGCTGGCGACCCGTCTGCGTGACAACGGCATCCGCGTCCAGCTGCACTGCGAAAAGAAGAAGTTCAAGGCAAAGATCACCTACGCGGACAAGCTCGCCATCCCCTATGTTATCTTCATGGGCGAGGACGAGATCAAAAATAACGTCGTCGCACTCAAGGAGCTCGCGACCGGCGAACAGACCAACACCGGCTTTGACGAGGCGCTTGTGCGCATTCGTGACGGCCTTGCCGCACGTGCAGCCGGTACGGTTATTCTGGATCGATAAGACGAATTTCAATGTAAAGGAAAGTGTATTATGTTTCAGTCTCGAACCCACACCTGCAATGACCTGCGTATGGAGCATGTCGGCCAGACGGTAAAGATCGTCGGCTGGATGGAAAACGTGCGTGAGGTTGGCAGCAGCCTGGCGTTTGTCATCCTGCGCGACTTCTACGGCACCACTCAGGTCGTTCTTGAGACCGAGGAGATGCTGGCATCCATCAAGGGACTCAATAAGGAATCCACCATTTCGGTTGAGGGCGTTGTGCGCGAGCGCGACAGCAAGAACCCCAAGATGGCAACCGGCGACATCGAGGTCGTTCCGACCAAGATCGAAGTTCTCGGCCGCTGCCGTTACAATGAGCTGCCCTTCCAGGTTGGCCGCAGCCGCGAGGCCGATGAGACCCTGCGTTTGAAGTACCGTTACCTCGACCTGCGCAACCCGGAGGTCAAGAACAACATCGTGCTGCGCTGCAACGTTGTTGCCGCTCTGCGCGCTGCTATGACCGAGCACGGCTTCCTCGAGATCACCACCCCGATTCTGACCGCTTCCTCTCCTGAGGGTGCACGCGATTACCTCGTGCCGTCCCGTAAGCATCCGGGCAAGTTCTACGCGCTGCCGCAGGCACCGCAGCAGTTCAAGCAGCTGCTGATGGCATCGGGCTTTGACCGTTACTTCCAGATCGCTCCCTGCTTCCGCGACGAGGACGCACGCGGCGACCGTTCGCCCGGTGAGTTCTACCAGCTGGATATGGAGATGGCATTTGCAAATCAGGACGACGTATTTGCCGTTCTGGAGGATGTTCTGCCGCCGATCTTTGCAAAGTACGGCAAGTACAACGTTGCATCGAGCGCACCGTTCAAGCGCATTCCGTTCACCGAGGCCATGGAGACCTACGGTTCGGATAAGCCCGACCTGCGTATCGATCTGACCGTTACCGACGTGACCGAGCTGATCGGTGACTGCGGCTTCGGCCCGTTCGAGGGCAATGTCGTCAAGGCTATCCCGGTTACCGACTTCACCGCAACCCGCAAGCAGATCGATAAGCTGTGCGCAGATGTTGAGGTACAGTCGGGCAATAAGGCTTACTGGTTCAAGCTCGACGAGAAGGGCGAGATTGCCGGCGGCATCGCAAAGTTCCTGCAGGACAAGAAGGATGCCATCATCGCAGCCCTCGACCTCAAGCCGAACACCTTTGTCGGTCTGACCGCTGGCAAGAAGGGCGTTGCCCAGAAGACCGCTGGCGTTCTGCGCAGCAAGCTGGGTGCAATGTGCCCGAACCACATGGACACCGAGCGCTACGAGTTCTGCTGGATCGTTGACTTCCCGATGTACGAGATCGGCGAGGAGTCTGGCGAGCTGGAGTTCTGCCACAACCCGTTCTCCATGCCCAACGGCGGCGCAGAGATTCTGGACAAGGCACACGCTGGCGAGGTCGACCCGCTGACCATCACTGCATTCCAGTACGATCTGGTCTGCAACGGTGTCGAGCTGTCCTCTGGTGCGGTCCGTAACCATGACCCCGAGATCATGGTCAAGGCATTTGAGCTGGTACGTCTGGGCGAGGACGCTGTTAAGGCGAAGTTCCCGGCAATGTACAACGCATTCTGCTACGGTGCACCTCCGCATGCAGGTATCGCACCCGGTGTTGACCGTATGGTTATGCTGCTGGCTGGCGAGGAGTCCATCCGTGAGATCATTCCGTTCCCGATGAACAAGAATGCACAGGATCTGATGATGGATGCACCTGGCACGGTTGAGCAGAAGCAGCTCGACGAGCTGTCCATCGCAATCGTTCGTCACGAAGACGACGAAGCATAAAGCTAAGTAATCACAAACGCACGCTGGAGTTCGTCCGGCGTGCGTTTTTTGTCTGTGGACGAATCCCTCCAATTGTAAAATTTATATATTGATATTTTACATAGATTTTACTATAATATTACAATAGACTGCGGACGCGGCCTTGTATCACAGAAGGGAGCGTACATAATTATTATGATTACAGCGATTGATTGGAGACTAAACCTGGAATTTTTGTTCCGTTTGGCATTGGCAGGCGCGTGCGGCGCGGCCATTGGCTACGAACGACTGAACCGACTCAAATCAGCCGGTCTGCGCACACACTTTATCGTAGCCATCGCCTCGGCGCTTATGATGATTGTGTCCAAGTATGCGTATTTCGACGTGGTCAGTGAGGCCGTCAAGCTCGACCCCTCGCGTGTCGCCGCGGGCATCGTATCAGGCGTCAGCTTTCTGGGTGCAGGCATGATTTTCCGCCGCAACCAGTCGACGGTCACCGGACTGACCACCGCGGCTGGTATCTGGGGCACGGCAGGCTGTGGTATGGCCATCGGCGGTGGACTGTATGTCATGGGTATCGCTGGAACGGTGGCAATTTTCCTGGTGCAGGCGTTCATCCATCGCGATTCTCCCATTCTCAAGAACGCCGTGTCGGCCGAGTGCTTCCACATCGTCATGCGCGACGAGCCGGGGGCGATGACCGAGCTGCGCAGCAGACTGCGGATGTACAACGTTGAGATTATGAACATCAAGGCCAAGAAGGAAGGCAACGGCAATGTGTCGATGGATTTGCAGATTCGTCTGCCGCTGCATTTTGACGCGGGCGATTTGATGAATATGATGGAAGAATTTCCGGCCATTCAGGCGGTTGAATATTGAGAAAAAAGCTACATTTTGCTTTTACAAGTGCAAGGTCATGTGGTAAAATAGGGAAAGAGAATTATTAAGAAGGGAAGTCCCTAATATGAGAAGTTATCTGAGACTGGCACATATTGCGATCTATACGCCTGACATCGAGCGTTCTATCAAGTTTTATGAGACTCTGGGTGCAGAATGCACCATGCGTGACAGCGTACAGAAGCCGACCGGCGTCAATCAGCTGGCCATGCTGACCCTGACCAACTTTGAGATTGAGCTGATTCAGCCGGGCGACGGCAAGATACCCGCAGGTGAGGGTGTCATCCCGCACTTTGCGATTGAGGTTGCCAATCTGCCGCTGGTGGTCAATGAGATGCGCGTCATGGGTCTGGGTGAGTTCTGCACCGAAGAGCCGATCGAGCTGCCCAACCTGTTCGGCGGCCTGCGCAACATCTTCTTCAAGGGCCCGAGCGGCGAGATGGTCGAGCTGATCGAGCATTTTGGTGAGAATGCACGCAGCAAGCGTCTGTAAGACAGAAAAAAACCTGCCTTTTTGGGCAGGTTTAATTTTTTTGCATCAAAAAAGAGAGGGTGTGGGATTTCTCCCACACCCTTCTGTTATTTCTGGGTGGATGCTCGAATTAATAGTGACGAGCCTCGTACAGATGATCTTCGATTGCCTTGCGAGCGGCCTGAACTTCCGGCTTGGTGGAAACTTCAGCGACGCCTACACGCCACCAGTTCTCGTAACCAGCAGACATGGTCTTGGGCAGAACCTTCATATCGATCAGGGTCGAAACGGTCTGCTTCTTTGCGTCCTCGATTGCAGCTTCCAGCTCTTCCTGGGTCTTAACGGTGTAGGTCTTGCAGCCGTAAGCAGCGCCGATTGCAGCGTAGTCGACCTGAATGACCTTGCCCTTGTGGATACCATTGGTCACGCCCTCTTCGAGCATGTTCTTCTCGGTGCAGATGCAAGCGTTGCCCTGACCAACTTCCAGGTTGTTGATGCAGCCGAAGGAAGCGTTGTCGAACAGCATAACGTTGATCTTGTGGCCGGTCTGGATGGAGGTGATCAGCTCGGAATGCAGCATGTCGAACGAGCCGTCGCCGCACATCGAGTAAACTTCCTGATCCGGGCAAGCCATCTTAGCGCCCAGAGCAGCAGCGATCTCGTAACCCATGCAGGAGTAACCATACTCCATGTGATAGGTGTTGGTCTTGCGTGCACGCCACAGACCCTGCATGTCGCCCGGCAGCGAGCCGGCAGCAGCAACAACGATTGCGTTGTCGTCGATCATGCGGTTGATAGTACCCAGAACGGTGGTCTGGCACAGCTTGCAGCCGGTGTCTTCAATGTACTTCTCAACGCACTCGCGGTTTGCGTCGTTGATCTCAGGAGTGAAGGTCTCCTTGTCGGTGTAAACAACGTGATCCAGACGATCAACCTCGTCGAACCACTCCTTGCGGTAAGCAGCAACAGCCTCAGCGTAAGCAGCGTCGGTATGATAGCCGATCTTCTTGAGCTCCTCGCCGATTGCGGTCAGAGCCTCGTTTGCGTCAGCAACAACCGGGGTAGCGTCCATCTTGTAAGCCTGGAACTCGGAGGGGTTGATGTTGACGAACTTTGCATCGGTGCGGTACAGCCACTTGGAAGCGGTGGTGAAGTCGGTGTAACGGGTACCAACGCCGATGACAACGTCAGCCTCGTGCGCCAGCTTGTTTGCAGCGATGCCGCCGGTGGTGCCCAGACCGCCCAGGTTGAGCTCGTGGGTCCACTCGATTGCCGACTTGCCGGCCTGGGTCTCGCCGAATGCGATGCCGAAGTCCTCAGCGAACTTCTTGAATACCTTGTGAGCCTCAGCGTAACGAACGCCGCCGCCGCAGATCAGCAGGGGCTTCTTTGCGTTCTTGATAACTTCAACAGCCTGCTCGAGAGCATACTTGGTGATCGGGCGGCGGTCGATGCGCCATACGCGCTTCTTGAAGAAGTCAACCGGGTAGTCGTAAGCTTCAGCCTGTACGTCCTGCGGCAGGGAGATTGCAACAGCACCGGTGTTTGCGGTGTCGGTCAGAACACGCATAGCCGAGATCATGTCGGTCATAACCTGCTCGGGACGGTTGATGCGGCCCCAGTACTTGGTAACAGCCTGGAATGCGTCATGTGCCGAGATGGTCAGGTTGTGCGGCTGCTCCATCTGCTGGAGTACCGGGTCAGGCTGACGGGAAGCGTAGATGTCGCCCGGCAGAATCAGAACCGGGATGTTGTTTGCGGTAGCGGTAGCGGCAGCGGTTACCATGTTGCAGGCGCCGGGGCCGACAGAAGAGGTGCAGGCAAAAATCTGCTTGCGGCGCATCTGCTTTGCGTAGCCGATTGCAGCCAGAGCCATGCCCTGCTCGTTCTTGCCCTGGTAAACGACCATGTCCTTGAGCTCCTGCTCAACGCCGTTTGCAAAGCCAACAACGTTGCCGTGGCCGGGCAGCATGAAGATGCCCTTGACGAACTTGTGCTCAACTTCGTTGCCGTCCATGTCGATGTAGCTGACGTACTGGTTCTCGAGGAAGCGAACCAGAGCCTGGCTTGCAGTCAGGCGAACGGTTTCCATGTGCTTCATGTCAATCATTCCTCCTAAAAAAGAAACGGTTTAATCTATATGGTTGGTGAAAAAGGGAAACGAAAATCAGTTACCGGTCGGGCAATGCCAGATGTGATCGTTGGCATCGTCCTCGAGCAGCCACAGATGCTCCTCGTCGTCGATACGGGTCTTGTCCCACGGATCGCCCGGCAGATGGCGGATGCCCCAAGCGTAGCAGCAGGAGTAACCGGGAGCGGTAACCTGAGAGTGCATCTTGTCGGTGATGATTGCAAGACCGTTGTGATGGGTCTCGTAGATCTCGCCGTTGCCCCAGCCAGCGCCGAAGCCCATCGGCTTGTCATAGCGGTAGAAGTAGCACTCGGGCTGCGGATGATGGTGCGGCGGGTAGGAAGACCACTTGCCCGGCAGGTTAACAACTTCGCCGAGAACCATGTTGGAGTAGGGCGCGTTGTCGAGGTCGAAGCAGGTGCGGACATCACGCTTGATGCAGCCCATCAGCTCGCCCTGATTGCCGCGTGCCCAGGTGTCGGTGTCTTCCGGCTTGTACATCTTGCTCGGGAAGGTCTTCTCGTTGAGGGTCTTCTGCACGTAGATGTTGCAGGGACCGTGTGCGGTGATCTTGACCTCGACGCCCTTGCAGACATGCAGGCAAGAGGGATTGTAATCGAAGGGATTGGGACGGTCTACATCGTAGGACTGGCCTTCCCACTCGAAGGTGCACTTGCCGTCAAAAACCAGGCAAGCGAGTTCCTTTTCGGCCTCGTTGAAAGAATAGGTGTCGCCGTCCTCCATAACGAGCAGAGCGACGTCCATCATAGCGTCCTTGCCGATGCCCTCATCCAGGCGAATATACTCGTTGTAGCCACGCTTGACTTGCTTATCAATGTACATAGCACATACCTCCAGAAAAAATAGTCCCACGCGTGCCGTAAAAGCCCGCCGCAGGGAGGAGTATTCATAGATACTCGGTTACAGTCATTATAGCATGATACCCAAAAATCATCAACGCTTTTGCGTAATTTTGGAGAAAATATCAAACTATTTTGACGTTTTGCACAGGCAATACCACAAAATTCCGTACAAAGTTCCGAAAGCTGTGGTGCGGGCGGTGTGCGTGACCGGGACAAGATCAGGGTGAGAAAGGGTGAGAAGGAGAAAGGGAGAGCCGGGTTTTCCGGCTTGTATCTTGTCTTTCCGGTACATCTTGAGTATAATTATAGTCAAATGTCCGGGAGGATGCTTGCAGTATCTTCCTGTGTAATAACACGATTTTAAGATTTTTGTATTTCTGAGCCGATCAGACAGGGAAGGAGAGAGTGCAGGACGTGGACGCCGCACGCAGAGAAAAGCGAGAGCATGGAACGCAGGGGTTCCCGTTTCAGATTTATTCGGCGCCGCAGGCGCAGGACTCCGATCTGGTGCCGTATCACTGGCATCCGGAGACCGAGATTATCACGGTATTGCGCGGAACGGTCATGGTGACCATTGCCGACCACCGATATGCAGGGCAGGAAGGCGACGTGTTTTTTGTGTCCTCGGGACAATTGCACGAAATTCGGGGCGGTGTAGATAATTTATTCCGCGCGTTTGTATTTCCGCTGGACTTTTTGCAGTTTCGGCGGACGGACATTGCGCAAAGTGAGCTGCTTGCACCGTTGGAAGAAGGCGGCCTGCGGCTGCCGGCCTACGTGTCGCACGAGACTGCGCTTGGGCAGGAACTGTTCCGAGAGCTAAAAAAAATGATCCGCGTATGTGCGGATCAGCCGTTTGGATATCAACTTTTGGTCAAGTCTGCATTGCTGTACCTGATTGGCCAGTTGGCCGCCGCGGGAAAGCTGGAACAGCGTGCCCAGCGGTCGGGCGAGGAGTATAAAGTACAGCTTTTGCGCCGGATCGTGGAATACCTCAGCGAGCACTGTACCGAACGCCTGCGTCTTGCCGATGTCTCGGCACAGTTTGGTCTGTCTCCACAGTACTTTTGCAGCTTTTTCAAGGAAAATCTGGGCAGAACACTGGTGCAGCACGTCAATTTTCTGCGCATTGAGCGTGCCTCGCGCCTGCTGCGCGAAAGCGATCTGCCCATACTGGAAATCAGTTTGAGCGTGGGCTTTGATAATGTAAGCTACTTTATCAAGAGATTCCGCGAAGTCTACGGCTGTACGCCGACAGACTACCGGCGATCGGTGAGCGATCGACAGTAAATCAGCGGTCGTAGCGCACGCGGATGTTGTTCTCCGAGAAGAAATGCAGATATTTCTCAGGCGGACGGCGGTCGGTGATGAACGCGGTCAGATCCTGAAGCTGGCAGAAGGAGATAACAGCGGACTTGTCCAGTTTGGACGAGTCTGCCATCAGATAGATGGACGAAGCGCGCTGTACAACGCCGCGCTTGATCTCTGCCTCGAGGAAGGTGGTATTGGTCATGCCGCTCTCGAGCGAAACGCCGGTTGCAGCCATGAATGCCTTGTTGATGGTCATACCGGACAGCATTTCAAAGGTAGAAAGGCCGGTAAAGGAGTCGGTAGCACTGCTGTAAATGCCGCCGAGCGAGATGAGGCTAAGGTTATCGTACTTGGAAGCCTCGCTCATTGCGCCCAGCGAGTGCGTGATGACGGTCACGCGCTTGCGGCCGGACAGGTAACGCAGCAGGCAGACAGTCGTCGAGCCCGAGTCGAGGAAGATGGTATCGCCGTCCTGTACTTCGGCAGCGGCGAGCATACCAATCTGGTTTTTGTCAGCGGAATTCAAGTTGGTACGCACAGGCATGGGGACAGCGCCGGGCGAGCCGACGGTGGTAACGCCGCCATAGACCTTGGCGATGTGGCCGCGTGCTTCAAGGTCATTGAGGTCGCGGCGGATGGTATTCTTGGATACACCGAAGACTTCGCAGAGTTCATCGATGGAAACGGTCTCTTTCGAGATAACGTACTGCTCGATCGAGTTGAGACGACTGATTTTCATATATTCTCCCTTTTCTTCCTAATGTCCGTGTGATGAAAGCGCATGGCTTTTCACAATCCCAAATTCTCTGATTGGCCATGGTTTACGTGTAAAGAATCTGCGCGCGCGTATGGCCGGACGCAAAGCGCACAGAAATACAGCTGTCGGCTCCCGACGGGATTAGTCGGAAGGCCGTAGAAAACAAAACAACCCTGCTTATAATTTTATCAGAAAATAACGAAAAAGCAACCAGAATTCGGGCGAAAATCGGCATGTTTCTCCAAGGGGTATTTTTTGGTCGGAATCGGGCGAAAAAGCACGCTTTTCACAGAGGTTTTGGGAATGCTCGAAAATAAAAGTCAATCAGAATGTGACCAAAGTAACAAAAAATTTTTCAGAAAAATCCCCAACTCAGCATTGAAATTTAGCCAGAACGATGATAGACTACAAGTAGTGAGAAGGAGAAAACGGCAGACCCAAAGGCGGTTTGGCCGGTTTTCACATGAATAACTGTAATTATAGGCAGGTGTATGCAATGCAGAAAGCAGAAAAAATGAAGGAACTGCGCGTATTTGCCCAGGAAATCAGAGTTGAGGCTCTGAAGACCATCGGCTCGCTTGGCTTTGGCCATGTCGGCGGTTCCATGTCCGTTGTAGAGGCTCTGGCTGTACTGTACGGCAGCGTTATGAAGGTTGACCCCAAGAATCCCCGCTGGGAAGATCGTGACTGGTGCGTTATGTCCAAGGGTCATGCAGGCCCGGCTATGTACGCAACCCTGGGCCTGAAGGGCTTCTATCCTCTCGAGCAGGCTTATACCCTCAACCAGCCCCATACCAATTTCCCGTCCCATACCGACCGCACCAAGACTCCGGGCGTTGATCTGACCACCGGTTCTCTCGGTCAGGGTATGTCCACCGCAACCGGCGCTGCACTGGCAAACAAGGTTGACGGCCGTACCAACCATGTATTCGTATTCGTTGGCGACGGCGAGTGCGACGAGGGTCAGGTTTGGGAGGCAGCTCAGTTTGCTGCGCACTACAAGCTGGACAATCTGGTTTGCTTCGTAGACTCCAACAAGCGTCAGCTCGACGGTTCGGTTGACGACATCATGAGCCACGGCAAGGGCATCGGCGCAAAGTTCGACGCTTTTGGCTGGAACGTCATCGATGTTGCTGACGGCAACGATGTAGAGCAGGTTTACGACGCTGTTGAGGCTGCTTACCAGGTTACCGGCAAGCCCACCTGCATCGTGCTCAACACCATTAAGGGCAAGGGCTGCACCTTTGCAGAGCCGTCCGGCGCACACTCCTCGCAGCCGAGCAAGGAGCAGTGGGACGAGGCGATCGCTTTTGCAGAGGCAGAGCTCGCCAAGGTCAAGGCACAGTAAGGAGGGTATCGAACAATGAGCTTTACTTTGATTGGCAAGCACGAGAAGGATTCCCGTGCAAATCGTGACGGTTACGTAACCGCCATGGAAGAGATGATGAAGGCAGACCGCAACGTCGTACACATCGACTGCGACCTGTACAACTGCATCAACACCGCGAAGCTGGAGAAGGAGTTCCCCGGCCAGTGCTTCAACGCTGGTATCGCTGAGGCTGACGCTGTCGGCGTTGCAGCTGGTATGACCGCTGCCGGCAAGACCGCTTTCGTTCACTCGTTCGGCTGCTTCGCTTCCCGCCGTGCATTCGACCAGGCATTCATGTCCGCAGCATACGCAAAGCTGCCGGTACATATCATCGGTTCCGACCCCGGCGTATGCGCTGCATACAACGGCGGTACCCACATGCCGTTTGAGGATTGCGCACTGTACATGTCCATCCCGGACGCAGTTGTTATCGATCCGACCGACTACGCTATGATTCACTGCCTGACCAAGAAGCTGGCAGAGTCCAAGAAGTTCTCCTACATGCGCATGGTTCGTAAGGGCATCGTAAAGGTCTACGACGACGGCGCTGACTTCGAGATCGGCAAGGGCGTTACCCTGAAGGAAGGCAAGGATGTTACCATCATCGCTTCCGGTATCATGGTAGACGAGGCACTCAAGGCTCAGGAAGCCCTGGAGGCTGAGGGCGTATCGGCTAAGGTTGTAGATATGTTCACCTGGAAGCCCATCGACGAGGAGCTGATCGTAGCTTCCGCGAAGGAGACCGGTGCAATCGTAACTGCTGAGAACCATCAGGTAAACTGCGGTCTGGGTTCTGCTGTTGCACAGGTTGTAGCAAAGAACTGCCCGGTACCGATGGAGATGGTTGGTGTACAGAACCGCTTTGGCCAGGTTGGTGCACAGAACTTCCTGCAGGAAGAGTACAACCTGACTGCAGCTGACATCGTAGCAGCTGTTAAGAAGGCTATCGCTCGTAAGTAATTTGGGGCGTAGGTCCTGAATTGAGTTTTAAGTCAAATAGAAAGGGATGTCCGTCAGGACATCCCTTTTGTTTTGATATTTTGGTTGATTTTCCCTTGCGGGGGACGGGAAAATCAAAGGGGGATTTCGTCCGTTGCGACGGACGACTCAGGGCGCTGCCCTGAGAACCCGCAAGCCTTTCGAGAAAGGCTTGAGCGAAAGCTTCAATTTCGGCTGCGGGCGGGATTTAATCTTCAAGGGGTTCTTGGAAGAGGGTGCAAACATCATCACCGTCGGGCGTTTCGCCGGTGACTGCACCTTCATCGAGGTTGGTCAGACGGAAGACCTGATAGAGGGTATCATTTTTCGTCGTTTCGGTGATGACAAGGCGTTTCCAGGAAGTCTCCTTGACACCGCGATCGGACTCCGCCGCGAATTTGTCGGCGGTGTTGTCTGTCTTCAGGGTATAGGCGGTGCCGTCGTAAGACAGGGTGGAGACGATGGGATCGCCTTCGGTGGTGTACTGTTTGATCTGGATGGTTGCAGACTTACCGACACCGGTTACGTTGAGAAATTCCTCAAAGTTTTCCCGACCGCTGGTCTCACCGGAATTCGGAAGATCGAGCACACCGCAGTCAAAGAAGTCGATCGCGTTGGGGTCTTCGGGAATCTCAGTGGGCTGAGAGGTGCTGGGAGTGGACTGGGGATCGTCCGTGGTCTGCGGCTCGGTCGTCGACTGGGACTGATCGGGCGGCGTGGACGGATTTTCCGCTGTGTCCTTGGGGCCGCAGGCGGTCAGTCCAGCCAGCAGTAGGCAGAATATGAATAAAAGTTTGGTTCGTTTCATCGTGCGTCATCTCCTTTTATATGCAGATAGACGAGGAAAATAAGAGGAAAGTTCCTCTATTTGTATTGTAGCAGAAGGGAAGTCTTTGTGCAATGCGGCGTGTCGGATATGCCGGAAGAAAAAGCGATTGAGGCGTATTTTCTCTAGGCAAACGCGGCGTGGTGCGGTAAAATAGAGATATACATTACAACACGCAAAACGGAGGTTTCGCAAATGGACGCAAAGGAAAGAGCGCTGCTGGCGCATGAAGAGTGGGGCGGAAAGATCGAGGTCGTTGCACGCTGCCCGGTTGAGAACCGTGAGGATCTGTCGATCGCTTACACCCCGGGTGTTGCCGAGCCTTGCCTCAAGATTAAGGATGACCCGTCCCTGAGCTATAAATACACCCGCCGTCACAATCTGGTTGCGGTGATCACCGACGGTACGGCGGTACTGGGTCTGGGTGATATCGGCCCGGAGGCCGGCATGCCGGTCATGGAGGGCAAGTGTGCACTGTTTAAGGCCTTCGCTGACGTGGATGCCTTCCCGCTTTGCGTCAAGAGCAAGGATGTAGACGAGATCGTGCGCACCATCCAGCTGATTTCCGGTTCGTTCGGCGGTGTCAATCTGGAGGATATCGCGGCACCGCGCTGCTTCGAG
Source organism: Butyricicoccus pullicaecorum (assembly GCF_002160355.1). Classification (NCBI taxonomy): domain Bacteria; kingdom Bacillati; phylum Bacillota; class Clostridia; order Eubacteriales; family Butyricicoccaceae; genus Butyricicoccus; species Butyricicoccus pullicaecorum. The sequence goes on along the minus strand of NZ_NFKK01000007.1, from coordinate 40,274 downwards.
ATCGAGCGCCGTCTGAAGGAAGTTTGCGACATTCCGATTTTCCACGATGACCAGCATGGTACGGCAGTTTGCTGTGCGGCTGCGATGATCAACGCTTGCCGTCTGACCGGTCGTGACCTTAAGGACATCAAGCTGGTTGTCAACGGCTGCGGCGCGGCAGCGATCGCGGTCACCAAGTTCCTGATGTTCCTGGGCGTGCAGAACGTTATCATGTGCGAGCGTTTCGGCATCGTATGCGAGGGCGACGAGCGCCTCAATCCGGCACAGGCAGAGATGGCAAAGATCACCAACCGCGACCACATGACCGGTACCCTTGCCGATGCGGTCAAGGGTGCGGACGTGTTCTTTGGTCTGTCGGCACCGGGCGTGTTGACTGCCGAGATGGTTTCGACCATGGCCAAGGACCCGATGGTCTTTGCGATGGCAAACCCGGTACCCGAGATCTGGCCGGACGAGGCCAAGAAGGGCGGCGCAGCCGTTGTCGGCACCGGTCGTTCGGACTACCCCAACCAGATCAACAACGTACTGGCCTTCCCGGGCATCTTCCGAGGTGCGCTTGACGTGCGTGCATCGGACATCAATGAAGAGATGAAAATGGCGGCAGCTTATGCGATTGCGCACGTCATCACCGACGAAGAACTGTCGGCGGATAACATCATGCCGCTGGCCTTTGACGCGCGTGTTACGGGTGCTGTTGCCAAAGCCGTTGCAGATGCTGCGGTTCGTACCGGCGTTGCGCGTGTCTGAGTACTTTTTGTCTAAATCGTAAGAAAATTTGGGTACCTTTGCTATAAGATAGTTGACTTTTGTGGTGCAGTCTTATACAATAGAAACATGAAGAGCTTGCGCTGCGCTCTCTGCGTGGTGGTTGCAAATTTCATTACGGAGGTATGAAAAATGTTAGATCCCAAGAAAGTAAGACTCGGTATGTGCCCGATTGGTTGGTCCAACGATGATATGTGGGATCTCGGCGACGAAAACACTTTCCAGCAGTGTGTCTCTGAGATGGCACTGGCTGGTTTCACCGGTTCCGAGGTCGGTCATAAGTATCCCGAGGACAAGGTTGTCCTCAAGCATATGCTGGACGTACGTGGTATGACCATCGCGTCCAAGTGGTTCTCTTCCTTCCTGGTTGACAAGCCGTACGAAGAGGTTGAGGCTGAGTTCATCAAGGAGCTGGAGTACCTGAAGTATGTTGGCGCAACTGCAATCAACATCTCCGAGCAGTCCGGTTCGATCCAGGGCAAGACTGATGTTTCCGTTCTGGACATGGAGAACAAGCGCGTACTGACCGATGAGGAGTGGACTCGTCTGTGCGAGGGTCTGAACAAGCTGGGCAAGCTGTCCCTCGAGCAGTACGGCATCCGTTCCTGCTTCCATCATCACATGGGCACCGTGGTACAGACCGTTGAGGAGACCACCCGCCTGATGGAGAACACCGATCCCAAGTACGTATTCCTGTGCTTCGACACCGGCCACTTCACCTTCGCTGGCGAGGACCCGGTTAAGATGCTGGAGAAGTTCGCTGACCGCGTAGGTCACGTACACCTCAAGAACATGCGTATGCCGATCGTTGAGAAGGTTCGTGCTGAGCACTGGTCCTTCCTGGACGCTGTCCGCAACGGCGCATTCACCGTACCGGGTGATCCGGACGGCTGCGTACAGTTCGACGACGTATTCGAGCTGCTCGACAAGGCTGGCTACGAAGGCTGGATCATGGTCGAGGCTGAGCAGGATCCTGCAAAGGCAAATCCGTTCGAGTACGCAAAGATGGCTCGTGCATACATCAAGGAGCACACTGGTCTCTAATTTTAGCGACCTGCTAACCGAACATATCGAGTCAAAGATGACACCCAAAGAGCCGACCGAATGGTCGGCTCTTTACTTGTTCAAAGCGTTTACGCCCGCAGGGCGTGTGTGATTTTTGCAAAAAGACGCGACATGTGCGTGGCTTTTTGCACAGCGAAACACCCGGGACCGCTCATTGATGCGCGGTTTCGGGTGTTCTTCGTCCAGAGCGCTTTGCGCGGTGGACGCTGATTCGTCGGAAAACCGCAGTTTTCCGACGACCTGAGCCGACCGAATGGTCGGCTCTTTTCGTTGCATCTAAGCGGACGTTATGGTATCATAAAAGGCAGAACGAGCAAGGAGGAGAACACTGTGCTGCAGCAATATCGCTATGAGATTGGGCCGGAAGAGTACCTGGCCTATCAAAAATATCATGTGGCGCACGATCGTGCCATCGCGTCGCGCATTTTCTGGATGCGCTGGCTGATCAGTCTGGGCATTCTGCTGGTTGGCGTACTGCTCGAGGCAGTCGGACGGATTGGCCTGATTGCGGTTATACCGTTCGCAATTCTGGCTGTCTGTGCCTGGGTGCTCATTCCGCAGTGGATGCGCGACAGCATGCGCAAGACTGCCGAAAAGAAGTATGCGCCGCGCATTACACCTTACACTGCGGTGACGAGCGTAGAGGAGGACGGTCTGCACATCAACGATGGAGAGGAGACCAACGTCCTGCTGTACGACAGCATCGAGCACATCGGAGACGAGGACGGATATCTGTTTTTGAGTTATGGAGACCGTCAGACCGTGGTCATTCCGCCGTCGGCATTTGTCCGAGGTGAGAGCGAGCGGGCGGAATTCCTGTCCGAATTGCGGCACATGGTACATAAACGAAGAAGTGGAGTTGCGGAGAAGTAAAAATGGAACTGAATTATGTCATCACGCCACAGGATTTTGTGGACTACAATATATACTTTATCGACCATGACCCGCTGACCCAGAAGTCCATCCGCAATATGAGCATCATTCTGGCCGGACTGGTCATCGTCGGCGGTACCGGACTGATGTACGCGCTCAATTCGCTGACGCCTGTCAGCGTTGCGGTGTATCTGATCCTTGCGGTTGCCTGTTTCTTGGGCGGTCCGAAAATGTACAAGCGCAAGGTGCACAAGCATGTACACATGACCCTCAGACGCGCAACCAATAAGCACATTTGCGGCCCGAAAACGCTCAAATTGACCGATGAAGGCGTACAGCTCATTGGTGAGAGCGAGGACACCCTGCATCCGTACGCGAGCTTTAAGCGCGTGACAGAGGCAGCGCGTCAGGTGTATCTGTATCTGGACGATCTGGCAGGTCTCATTGTGCCCAACAGCGCGTTTGCCAATGACGAGGAGAAGAAAGAGTTTATCCGTGTGCTGGAAGAGCGCATTGCGCAGGCCAAGCAGAACGCACCGGAAGAGAAGGAAGAGGCGTAGGGAAAGAGAAGGGAAAAAGGAGGAGAGGGTCGCGATGGCAGTGACGCTCAAACAAATCGCTGAGATCGCAGGCGTATCGCGCGGAACGGTAGACCGTGCGCTGCACGATCGCGGACGCGTCAGCCCGGAAGTCGCCGAGCGGGTGCGCAGAATTGCCGAGGAACTGGGTTATCACCCCAATGCGGTCGGTCAGGCACTGGCACGCAGCCGCAAGCAGATTAAAATTGGTATCATTGTGCAGTCGGCTGAGACACCAACCATGAAAATCGTTGTGGAAGGTGCCGAGCAGGCCGCGCGTGCGCTGCAAAAAGAGGGCGTGGAGGTTGTTATCCGCACCATGGAGTCGGTGGACGCCATACAGGAAATGCTGTACCTCGATGAACTGATGGAGATGGGCATTCATGGTCTGGCCATCACACCGGCAGATGATGCGATTATCTGCGAAAAGCTCAACGAGATTGCCGATCAGGGGATCCCGGTCGTGACGTTCAACGCCGATTTGCCGCAGTCCAAACGCATGTGCTTTGTCGGACAGGACAACGCCCGTGCAGGCCGCACGGCAGCGGGACTCATGGCGCTCATGGTCGCACAGGACGGAAAGGTCGCGACGATTACCGGCCATCTGCGCAATGATGGACACCGCATGCGCTGCACGAGCTTTTCCGAGGAACTGCGCTGCATTGCGCCCGGCATTATGACCCTGCCCATCCAGCCCTGTTTTGACCGCGACGACTGCGCGTATGAGCTGACCCAACATCTGCTGGCAGAACATCCCGACCTTGCAGGCATCTACGTTGCCGCCAACGGTCAGCACGGCGTGTGTGAGGCACTGCGCGAGGCTGGACGGGATGGAAAAGTACGCGTCATCGCCTACGACGTGACTCCGCAGAACATCGACGAGCTGCGGCAGGGTACGATCAGCATCCTGATTGACCAGACTGCCCGCGAGCAGGGCAGCCGGCCGCTCATGCTGCTGCGCGATTTTATTCTCTACGGCAGACGGCCCGAGCACTCCTTCTGCTACACCGGCATCACGCTCAAGACTCGCTATAATCTGTAAAGTTTTGGAAAAATGCCCTGCTTTTGCCTGAATTGACACCGGTTTTTGGGCAGGTGTCTGGTTGACAAAGGCGGTGCGCTGGTGTATCATCATTATAAGATTTCATATCAAAAAGGCTTTGAAGGAAACCGCCGGATTCTAACAGGCGGCCTGACAGAGAGTGTCCGCCGTGGCTGGAAGCGGACATCGGGCTGGAGAAAACGGCATACCGGTTCCTGAGCCGCACAGGGGAAAATTACAGTATCCTGTGCCGAATCGCCCTCGTTACGGGCTCCGAGCGGCAGCTGTGTTGTCATGGCTGCAAGCAGGGTGGAACCGTGGGTTTTACAAGCTCACCCCTGAAATCAATTTCGATTTGGGGGTGGGCTTTTTTGTTCGCCCCAAAGCCACAGAAAGGATGGAACCATTATGTCTGACAATCAGTACACGTTTGAAAACCCGGAATACCGTGATACCTACCGTCATACGGTCTCTCATATCCTCGCGCAGGCAGTTAAGCGCCTGTATCCCGAGGCAAAGCTGGCCATTGGCCCGGCGATCGATAACGGTTTTTATTACGATATCGACCTGCCGTTCTCGCTGACCCAGGAGCACCTGGATGCGATCGAGGCAGAGATGAAGAAGATCTGCAAGGAGAAGCTGCCGCTCGAGCGCTTTGAGCTGCCGCGCGCCGAGGCACGCAAGCTCATGGAAGAGAAGGAAGAGCCGTACAAGGTGGAGCTCATCGATGATCTGCCCGAGGATGCGGTTATCTCCTTCTACAAGCAGGGTGAGTTCACCGACCTGTGCGCAGGTCCGCACCTGGATTCGACCGGTCGTGTTAAGGGCAATGCGCTCAAGCTGACCTCGGTTACCGGTGCTTACTGGCGTGGTGACGCGAGCCGCAAGATGCTCCAGCGTATTTACGGTACCGCATTCCCCAAGAAGGATGAGTTGGATGCATATCTGCAGCGCATCGAGGAGGCAAAGCGCCGCGATCATCGTAAGCTGGGCCGCGAGCTGGGTCTGTTTACTATGATGGACGAGGGCCCGGGCTTCCCGTTCTTCCTGCCCAAGGGCATGATCCTCAAGAACACCCTGATTGACTTCTGGCGTGAGATTCACCGCAAGGCGGGCTATCAGGAGATCTCTACCCCGATCATGCTCAACCGCAGTCTGTGGGAGCGTTCGGGTCACTGGGATCACTATAAAAACAACATGTACACCACGGTCATTGATGAGCAGGATTTCGCCATCAAGCCTATGAACTGCCCGGGTGGTATGCTGGTCTATAAGAATCAGCCGCACTCTTACCGTGAGCTGCCGCTGCGTGTCGGTGAGTTGGGCTTGGTACATCGTCATGAGCTGTCGGGTGCTCTGCACGGCCTGATGCGCGTACGCTGCTTCACTCAGGATGATGCGCATATCTTTATGACCCGTGAGCAGATTAAGGACGAGATCAAGGGCGTCTGCAAGCTGATCGATGACGTATACAGCATGTTCGGCTTCCCGTACCACATTGAGCTGTCCACCATGCCGGAAGATCACATGGGTGATGAGGCTGATTGGGAGATGGCAACCAACGGCCTGAAGGCTGCACTGGAGGAAATGGGTAAGGATTACGTAATCAATGAGGGCGACGGCGCATTCTACGGCCCGAAGATTGACTTCCATCTGGAGGACTGCCTGGGTCGTACCTGGCAGTGCGGCACCATTCAGCTGGACTTCCAGCTGCCCGAGCGCTTTGAGCTTGAGTACACCGGCGCGGATGACCAGAAGCACCGTCCGGTTATGATTCACCGCGTAGTCTTCGGTTCCATCGAGCGCTTCATCGGCATCCTGACCGAGCACTTCGCTGGTGCGTTCCCGACCTGGCTGGCACCGGTACAGGTTAAGCTGCTGACCATGACCGACCGTAACCGCGCATATGCGGAAGAAATTCAGCGTCAGCTCGAGGACAAGGGCTTCCGCACCGAGCTTGACGAGCGCAACGAGAAGATTGGCTACAAGATTCGCGAGGCACAGCTTGAGAAGGTACCGTACATGCTGGTACTGGGCGATAAGGAAGAAGAGGCAGGCCAGGTCGCTGTACGTGACCGTCGTGATGGTAAGACCACTGTCATGCCCATCGCTGAATTCGTCGAGAAGCTGGAATATGAAGTGAAGTCCCGCCTGTGTAAGTAAGAATCAATCAGGCATTCCGCGTGCGGCATTGCCCAAAGGCTTGCCGCACGATTCCTAAATTTACAGAAAAGGTGATTGCACAAATGGCAGATAAGAAGAAACTGGTATCTGAGATCACGTCCATGGACGTCGATTTCGCCCAGTGGTATACCGACATCGTCAAGAAGGCGGAGATGATCGACTACTCGTCGGTCAAGGGTTGCGTGATTATGCGCCCCTATGCACAGGCTCTGTGGGAGAACATCCAGAAGACTCTGGACGGCATGTTCAAGGAGACCGGTCACGAGAACGTGGCAATGCCCCTCTTTATCCCGGAATCCCTGCTGCTCAAGGAAGCAGACCACGTTGAGGGCTTTGCACCCGAGTGCGCATGGGTTACCCATGGCGGTTCGGAGAAGCTCGAGGAGCGTCTGTGCGTCCGTCCGACCTCCGAGACCCTGTTCTGCGAGCACTATGCGAAGATCGTTCGCTCCTGGCGTGACCTGCCCAAGCTGTATAACCAGTGGTGCTCGGTTGTTCGCTGGGAGAAGACCACCCGTCCGTTCCTGCGTTCGCGTGAGTTCTGGTGGCAGGAGGGTCACACCGTCCATGCAACCGAGGAGGAAGCACGCGAGGAGACCATGCGCATGCTCAATACCTACGCGACCTTCTGTGAGGACTACCTTGCAATCCCGGTGCTCAAGGGTCAGAAGACCGATAAGGAGCGTTTCGCAGGTGCAGAGGATACCTACACCATCGAGGCAATGATGCACGACGGTAAGGCACTGCAGTCCGGTACGTCGCACTACTTCGGTGATGGCTTTGCACGCGCATTCAACATGCAGTTCACCGACAAGAACAATACCCTCCAGTACATGTATCAGACTTCTTGGGGCGTATCCACCCGTCTGATCGGTGCGATCATCATGACCCACGGTGACAACGAGGGTCTGGTACTGCCGCCCAAGATCGCTCCCTTCCAGCTGGTTGTTATCCCGGTTGCAGCACACAAGCCGGGCGTCATCGACAAGGCAACCGAGCTGTACGAGATGCTCAAGCAGGCGGGCATCCGCACCAAGATCGACGTCACCGACAACAGCCCTGGCTGGAAGTTTGCCGAGTACGAGATGAAGGGCTTCCCGCTCCGTCTCGAGGTCGGTCCGCGTGATATCGAGAACGGCCAGTGCGTACTGGTTCGCCGCGACAACCGCGAGAAGACTGTCGTCAAGTTCGAGGATCTGACCACCGTTGTGCCCAAGCTGCTCGACGAGGTACAGCAGGCACTGTTTGACAAGGCGCTCAAGAACCGCGAGGAGCACACCTATGTAGCACACTCGATCGAGGACATGAAGAACATCCTCAAGGAGCACACCGGCTTTGTCAAGTCCATGTGGTGCGGCGATCTGGCCTGCGAGGAAAAGGTCAAGGAGGAGACCGGTATGCCTTCCCGCTGCATGCCTTTCGAACAGGAACACCTGGACGACGTTTGCCCGATCTGCGGCAAGCCGGCCAAGAAGATGATCGTCTGGGGCATCGCATACTAAGTTTAAAAACGATCTGTCTGATGAGGGCCGCGCAGATACTGCGCGGCTCTCGCGCTATCAAGAGAAAAGGAGGACGCAATTATGGAGACTGGAACCAATACCGTAACCGATGCTGGCGGTGCACTGACCGGCGCAGCAGAAGACGCGATTGCGGCTGCATTGCCTAAGTCTTGGTGGACGGTGCTGAATGATTTTTTCAATGACAATACCGTGGGCATCTTTTTGGGTAAGGTGCTGCTGATTGCAGTCACAATTTTGCTGATGCTGATTGCGGTCAAGATCACAAACCGCATCTTCCGCAGAATAACCGACCACATGAAGGAGATTAACAAGTCGGGTGCGACGCTTGCCGCCTTTCTGCGCTATCCGGTGCTGTTTTTGATCTACTTTGCCGCCTTTGCAATTATCGTTTCCAGTATTCCGGCACTCAATCAGGCCATGACCAAGCTGCTTGCAGCTGGTGGTGTGCTGGCTGTTGTCTTTGGTCTGGCTGGTCAGGAAGCGCTGGGCTCGATTGCCAGCGGCATGATGATTCTGGCCTTCCGGCCGTTTGTGATCGGTGATGTCGTGAACGTCGTGTCTCAGGGTGTCGCCGGTACGGTTGAGGAGATCAGCCTGCGGCATACCGTATTGCGCACGATTGAAAACAAGCGTGTCATCATCCCGAACAGCACCATGAATGCCGCCATCGTGGAGAATGCCGACTATGGCGACAAGAATGTATGCCTGACGCTGGATATCGGTATTACATACGAATCTGATGTCGATCAGGCGCTGGCCGTACTGGCTGACGAGGTGGGTGAACATCCCGATTATCTGGATCTGCGCACCGAGGAAGCCAAGGCAAATGGCGCACCGCGTGTAACCGTGCGTGTCAATGAGCTGGCCGACTCGGCGGTTGTCCTGCGTGCGCTGCTGTGGGGCAAGGACAATGGTACGACCTTTGCCATGCGTGCCGATCTGATGCGCCGCATCAAGAAGCGCTTTGATCAGGAAGGCATTGATATTGCTTATCCGCATCTGGTTGTGATGAACAAGTGACAGGAGGAAGTCAATGAGACGACTGCTTGCAGGACTTTGCGCTGTCGGACTGCTGACAGGTTCGGCGGGCGCAGTGGTGTCCGAGATGACCCCGCCGCCCGAAGAGGTGGTGGCGGAAAATACCCCCACGGCGGACTACACCGCGAGTGCCGACGTGCTGTATGAGCTGGGACTGTTTCAGGGCGCGGGTGTAGACCGTTTTGGCCGCCCGGTGTACGAGCTGGAAGAACCGTGCACCCGTGCGGAGGCAGCGGTTATGCTGGTGCGTCTGCTGGGACTGGAGGAGGAAGCCAAGGAGGCTGCCGGAACGCCGTTTACCGACTTGCAGGACTGGCAGAAGCCGTATGTCAATCTGCTCTACCATCGCGGCATGATTCGCGGCGCAAGCTATGACAAGTTTGAGCCTGAGTCGCCGTGCACCGCGCAGATGTACACCGCGCTCATGCTGCGTGCGCTGGGTTATTCCGATCAGGCGGGTGATTTTACCTATGACAACGCGCTGTCGTTCGGTATGCGTGTGGGTCTGATCGACAATTTCTCGTGTGATCTGGACGATTTCCGTCGAGATGATGCGGCACAGATGAGCCGTATGGCGCTGGAGCTCAAGCCCAAGGGCAGCGAGACTGACCTGCTTGGCAAGCTGGTGCAGGATGGTGCGGTGGACGCGAAAAAGGCCGAGTCGGTACACGCCGAGACTGCGCAGATCACCGCACTGACCAATCAGGTACAGGCGAGTGCACCGTATCAGAGCGACGTGTTTGCCGCCATTCTGGACGATGGCAAGGGCAACAGCATGAGCCTGCACGGTATGCTCATCAACGAGGGCAACCGCTCGCGGCTGGACGGCATGCTGTCGATTGCGTTAAATGGCGGTCATTCGGTGTCTCAGCAGGTCATTGTCCTGCGCGACAGCAGCGGCATTTCCATTTCGCCCTGGACGGCAGGCGATTACCGTGACGATCAGGTTGCAGCCTTCCTGCGTGATGTCAACATTCTGTCTCTTGTGATGACGCCCATGCCGGCGCGCAGCCTGATTGGAAATATTACGCAAAAGGGACAGACTTATACCATGACGCTGTCTGAGGGTGCAGCACAGCTGACTTTTGATGACAAGGGAATTCCGGCAATCAGCTCGCTGTATATGACGCTTCACGATGTGATGTACAGCGTGTCGACCGAGACGGTAAAAACGACAGATGTACCGGCATTTTCTCTGCCGAGCGGCTATTCGAGCTACATCAAGATTTCCAACACGCCGTAAAAATATCTAAAAATAGTTTCTGAAACTGAGAACAGGAATGACAGATGTCCTAAAAGATATCTGATTCATTCCTGTTCCTTTGTAAAAATTTAATGAACAAATGCGAAAAAAGGCCCGCTCGCCTTGCTTTCTTTGGGTAAAGTGCTATAATATCCCATAGGTATCCTGAAGGAGGATGATTGGAAATGAAAAAAGTAATGAAGTCCATGGTAATTGGTTCGCTCGCAGCCGCTATGCTGGCATCGGGCGCTTCTGCCGCTAATTTTACTTCCAGCGCAGATGTTCTGAAGGATCTGGGTCTGTTCCAGGGTTCTGAGGCAGGCTACGATCTCGACCGTGCTCCCGACCGTGCAGAGGCTGCAACCATGATGGTTCGCCTGCTGGGCAAGGAGGCAGAGGCCAAGACTTACTATGAGGCAAACGCAGACAAGTTCCCGTTCACCGATCTGGACAACGGCTACGATTGGGCAAAGCCCTACGTTGCATGGCTGTATGACCAGGGCCTGACCTCTGGCGCAACCGCAACCACCTTTGAGCCGGGCAACAAGTGCACCGCACAGCAGTACACTACTTTCCTGATGCGCGCACTGGGCTACTCCGATGCAGAGGGCGGCGACTTTACTTACGATAAGGCAATCGATTTCGCAACCGAGAAGGGCGTAGTCGATATGTTCAACATGGACGCTGACGACTTTATGCGTGACGATGTTGTTGCAATGAGCTACACCGCACTGTCTGTCGCTCCGAAGTCCGGCGAGACCGACCTGCTGACCAAGCTGGTGGGCGACAAGGCTGTTGACGCTGAGAAGGCAGCTCCGGTGCAGAAGACCTTCGAGGCTCTGCGCAACTTCAACGAGGCTTACAAGGCTGTTGCTGCAACCACCTCGGCTGACGCAACCGCTGACTTCACCATGAACATGAAGGTTGAAGATCTGAGCGTTGATGCAGCAGGTAAGTTCAACGTACAGGTTAAGGCTGACCCGGCCAAGCTCGAAGAGATGCAGATGGCTATGACCGGCTCTCTGACCGTAAACGTACCCACCGAGGACGGCAAGACTGAGAAGATGGACGTTCCGATGGAAATGTACGTCAAGGACGGCGTTGCATACACCAACATGATGGGTTCCAAGATGAAGCAGGATCTTGACCTCGAGACCGTGTTCAAGGGCTTCGATATGCAGCAGCTGACTGGCATGACCACTATGCCGCTGTGCATGGTAGACAGCATCTCGCAGGATGGCAACACCTACAAGATGAGCTACAACACCGAGGCATTCAACGGCCTGTTCACCGAGCTGTTCAGCCAGATGACCACGCAGGTTGAGCTGACCGAGGAAATGAAGGCACAGGGCCTGACCGAGGATATGTTCAAGCTGGCTCTGGATCTGAGCAAGGCTGACGTTGAGGTTACCTTCAAGAACGGCGGTCTGTACGACGAGAAGGCTGACATGGCAATGACCATGGAGATGCTGGGCATGAAGGTCGACGTTACCATGCAGATGAACATGGCTACCAAGAAGGTTGGCGACGCAGTTGAGGTCAAGTACCCGACCGATCTGGACACCTACAAGACGCTGGAAGAGCTGACCGCTGAGGCTGAGACCGCAGCAGAGGCTCTGACCACTGAGACCGCTCCGGCAACCGAGGTAAAGCCGGCTGAGGAGAAGAAGGACGAGGCTGCAGCAGCTGACAAGACCGCTGAGTCCGTTCCGGCTACCCAGCTGACCCCTGCAACTCCTGCAAAGTAAGATTTTTTGCAAACACAAGAGACCGTCCATTTGGGCGGTCTCTTTTTGCGTCTGCTCAGATTTTCATTTCATCGAGCAGGGTGCGCAGCTTGGCAGCTGAGGATTCCAGCCGCTTGCGCTCCTCGTAGCTGAGCGGCAGATCGAGCACGGTCTCGATGCCGTTTTTGCCCAAGACCGACGGCAGTCCCAGACAGATTTCGTCCACACCATATCGTCCCTGAATGACCGAGGACACGGGCAGCACCGAGCGCTCTCCGCGCACGATGGCGCGTGCGATGCGCAGTACCGCCATACCGATGCCGTAGTAGGTCGCACCCTTGCCCTCGATGATGTGGTAGGCCGCGTCTCGCACGTTTTGATAGATGTCATCCAGCACCGACTGCGAAAATTCCTTGCCTGCAATGCGGCAGTAGTCGGGTAAATCCATGCCGGAGACATTGGCCGACGACCAGACGGCAAGTTCGCTGTCGCCGTGTTCGCCGATGATGAAGGCGTGCACATTGCGGCTGTCTACCTGTAAATATTGACCGACCAGATACTTGAGCCGTGCGGTGTCCAGCACGGTTCCTGTACCAATAACCCGGCAGGCGGGCAGTCCAGATAGCTTTTGTGCCAGATAGGTGAGCAGATCGACCGGATTGGATACCACGAGCAGAATACAGTCGGGTGCGACGGCAAGCACGGCATCCAGAATGCTCTTTAAGATCACTTCGTTTCGGTGCAGCAGGTCAATGCGGGTTTCACCCGGTTTTTGGTTGGCTCCGGCGGCCAGAATGACCAGACCGCAGTCCTTGAGGTCCTGATAATCGCCGGCGTGCACGGCGCAGGGCTGGGCGAAAGAAACGCCGTGACTGATGTCGGCGGCTTCGCCCTCGGCCTTGGCACGGTTGACATCGAGCAGAATCAGTTCGGAGAACAGACCGCTCGTGGCCAGTGTGTAAGCGGCTGTCGCACCGACAAAACCGGTGCCGATCACCGCACATTTTTGCAGATTCATTGTCATCCCTCCAATGTTTGTAGCATGTCCGATTGCCTGTGGTTTGATGGCTGGAAAAATTTATTTTGTCAGAAACAGAGGGCTTGTGATACAATGGAGAAGAAAAACAGGACAAGGAGGAACTTTTCCGCATGAGACAATGGATGCGCAGAGCGACCGCAGGCGTGCTGGCCGCTGCTGCTTTGACTGGTATGGCCGGTGCGGCTAACTTCACACACTGTGCCGATGCGCTCAAAAATATGGGACTGCTCGTTGGTACGCAGAACGGTTACGAACTCGACCGCACGCCTACCCGCGCCGAGGCTGCTATTATGCTGGTGCGCCTGCTGGGTGAGGAAGATGCAGCGATGGCCGGAAACTATGACGTTCCGTTTACCGACGTACCCGATTGGGCGGCGCCCTATATCGGCTGGCTGTACGAGAACAAGTTGACCGTCGGTGTCAGCGACACCAAGTTCGGCACCCGCGATACGTGCAGCGCACAGCAATATGCAACTTTCCTGCTGCGTGCACTGGGATACGAGGACGGAAATGGATATACTTATAAGACCGCGCTGGACTACGCCGAAAAGCTGGGGGTAATTGACGAGGTCAACTGTGACACCGACCCGTTCCTGCGTGATCATGTGGTCGCCATGAGCTACACCGCGCTCAGCCGTCCGACGGCGGACGGGACAGACATGCTGCTCGAAGCGCTCGTGGAGCGTGGCAGCGTCAGCGCGAGCAAGGCCTCGGATACGCTGACCCTGTTCCAGAGCTGTCAGGCGTACGATCAGATACGCATGCAGAATGCCCAATCGGGTGCGCGTACCTACGATCTGACCGCAACCATCACCGACAACGCCTACAATGAGGCTGCATGCAGCGGTACGCTGACCGTGGACGGTCAGGATTTCTCGGCTGAACTGCGGCAGGATGGCACGCTCATCATGGGACTGTACCAGAAAAACGGTACGCTCTATCGCTACGAGAACGGAAAAACGGTCAAGGCGGCACAGCCGGTGACGCTGGGCACGGCAGATGCCCGCATTCCGGTCAGCGCGGTCATGGACGTGAGTGCACAAAATGGACGATATGCGTTTTCCTTTATGCCGGGTGTGCTGAATGAACTGGTGAGCGGTTCCAATGTCGTGCTCAAGCAGGTCGATTACAGCGCGACCGAGCAGAGTGGCGTATTCAGCCAGCGGACCGGACGCATTTATGTGAACATGCCGATCGGCGGACGCACCTCGACCTATGCCATTTCGCTCAGCGCTGCCCTGCGCAGCCAGAGCGGCAGCGTGCAGGTACCGGACGGAATGGACGTATAAAAAATTTTTTTAAAAGAATGGGAAAACTTGGAACTTTTGGAGAGAGCCTGCGTCTAACCTAACAAGAGAATCCAAAGGAGGACGAAGATTATGAAAAAGAAGCAGATTTTAGCAATGGGCCTGAGTGCCGTACTGGCGTGCAGCAGCGTAGCATTTGCAGCAGATGCAACCGCAGCAGAGACCACCGCTCCGGCAGCCGATAACACCGCCGCAACCGAGACCACGACCACCGCAGTACCGCAGGTCAAGGAGTCTTTCCGCACCGGTTCGATGGCAACCGTCAGCAAGATCAACATGGACGGCGAGACCGTTTCCTCGATTCTGGTCAAGACCACCGATGAGCAGGATATCCAGCTCAACCTGGGCGCAGACACCCTGATCGTAAACAACGAGACCGGCGCTGCCGCAGCACTGTCCGACATCAAGGAAGGCGACAAGATTTACGCATACTACTCCAAGGCAATGACCCGCAGCCTGCCGCCGCAGTCGGCTTGCGAGCTGATTCTGGTTGGCGTGGGTGAGAATACCCCGGCATCCCTGCACGAGGTTGGCACGGTTTCTATCAACGAAGAGGGAATGACCGAGGTTCTGACCGCGGACGGCAGCATGATCATCCGCATGGACGACAAGACCACTTACGCACCCTACAAGACCAAGAACATCGTGACCAAGGCTGACCTGACCGAGGGTACCCGTTTCCTGGCATGGTACGACATCGTTGCAATGAGCTATCCGGGTCAGGCTTACACCCAGAAGGTTGTAATCCTGCCGGCAGCAGCAACCGAGGAGACCGCTACCGAGACTCAGGCAACCCGTGAGACCGAGCAGACCGCTGCTGAGACCACCGAGCTGACCATCGTTGCTGGCGGCAAGACCCTGGAAGTCAAGGGCGAGATGAAGGACGGCGTTGCAGTTGTACCCGTTCGCGCAGCAGCAGAGGCTCTGGGCTGCACGGTCAGCTATGAGCAGAAGGACGGCAAGGAGTACGTTACCGTTGAGAACGACACCCGTTCGATGACACTGGAGATTGGTACCGACAACTACGTTTCGACCACCAAGATCGAGGACGCAGTTGGTATGACCGCTCCCGCACAGTATGGCGTTGCACCGTACATCGTAGACGGCACGACTTACGCCGCAGCAGACCTGTTCAAGGCTCTGGTTGGCTTTGATGTTGTAACCGAGGCTGGTACGGTCACCATCACCGCACAGGCATAAAAAATAAGTTCATATAAGAAATTGCCGCTGTATTGCGAAAAATACGGCGAAAATCGAGAGCCGCCTTGGATTGGCGGCTCTTTTTTGCATCGATTTCACAGGATATATGAAATCGATTTCATATATCAAAAACTAAAAAATTCGATATATACGGAAAAGATGACTCAAAAGTCTAAAAATTTCGTAACTTTTTGCAAGAAAATATCACCTGAAAAATATAACTTTTTCGGTGTATCTTTGTAAAAGATACGTAAAATATTGACATATGATACAAATAATACTTGTAAAATACATCGATATTTATGCATAATACCGTTGAATGTCGAAAAATGTTTGGATATAATCGAGTTAATGAAATCTAAGATATAGGAGGTCGCACATATGCTGTACGAAGTACGCTTTCGCTGTAATCATGTTCACACAATGGATCTGACTGGCCAGGCCGAGGATCGCTTCCGTAAGATCGCTCTGTATAACCAAATGTTTTGTCCGGAATGCCGGGCACAGTATGCGATCTCCCATACACGGGAATTGCCCCTGTTCCGTGCTTTTGTCATGCCGGCACGACAGATGCAGTAAATCTGCGTGACTCAGAAATTCGTTTCTCCAAAACTCTCCTTCTTAAAATTGCCGTGATCAAGCGGCACCTGATACCCCTGCACAGAAAACCGCAGTCTGTTAAGACTGCGGTTTTCTGCATATTCGGAAGATTTTTCGCATAAGAAAAACCGGGTTTTCCCTGGAAAACCCGGCGGGAAGATAAACTTAGTCGGCAAAGCTTGCGATAACTGCGGGAAGGTCGCCGATGGTGGGTGCGATGGCATCCGCGCCTGCACGCTCGAGCTCTTCGCGCGAGCCAAAACCGAACAGAACACCGACCGCGCGCACCTGTGCCGCGTGTGCACCCTCAATGTCGTGTCTGCGGTCACCGATCATCAGCACGCTGTCGCGGTCGGGATGACCGAGCTGCGCGAGCGTGTGCTCAATGACCTGCAATTTGGTCGAGATCGTGCCATCCATGGTCGCACCCGAAATCAGGGTGAAGTACTGGGACAGGTTGAAGTGATCCAGAATGCGCACGGCGAAGTCCTGCGGCTTGGAGGTCGCGGTACACAGGACGTAGCCCTGTGCCTTGAGATCGGCCAGTAGTCCGGGCATCTCGGGGAACAGACGGTTTTCAAACAGACCGACTACGCGGAAGCGTTCGCGGTAGGCGTCCTGACACTTGAGCGCGGTCTCACGGTCTACACCGTGGTTCTCCATAAAACCGGTGACGAGCGGGGGACCAATGTAGGCGGTGAGGGTATCCAGATCGTCTACCTGAATGCCACATACCTTGTCCAGTGCGTAGGCCACCGACTTGGTGATACCCTCCTTGGGGTTGGTCAGTGTGCCGTCGAGGTCGAAAAAGAGATAACGAATCATGCTTCTACGGTACCCTCGCATACGGTGACAGCGGGGCCGGTCATCCAGACGGTCTCGTCGGTGTAGCAGATGGTCAGATCGCCGCCGCGCAGGTGTACCAGAATGTCTTCGTTCTTGGGACAGTGACCGTTGAGCACGGCTGCAACTGCTGCCGCACAGGTGCCCGTACCGCATGCCCAGGTCTCGCCGCTGCCGCGCTCCCAGACACGCATCTTGAGTTCGTGGTCACCCAGTACATTGATAAACTCGGTGTTGACGCGCTCGGGGAAAGCGGGGTGGTGCTCAAAGTCCGGGCCAATCTTCTCGAGATCCAGACCGTCTACATCCTCCTCCTGGAACAGGACGCAGTGCGGATTGCCCATACCGACCGCGGTTGCCGCGTAGGTCACACCGTTTACGGTCAGATCGGTGCCTGCCTGCTGGGGCAGGGTGCAGGGGATTTCGCTGGGGGTCAGGATGGCAGCGCCCATGTCCACGCGTACCTGAACCACCTTGCCGTTCTCCGGGTACAGGGTCAGGTGCTTGATGCCCGACAGCGTCTCGACCGTGATCTCGGTGCGGTCACCGACCATGCCATAATCGTACAGGTATTTGCCCACGCAGCGGATACCGTTTCCGCACATTTTACCCTCGCTGCCGTCGGCGTTGAACATGCGCATTTTTGCGTCTGCGACCTCGGACGGACAGATCAGGATGATGCCGTCACTGCCTACGCCGAAGTGCACTTCAGAGAGGCGAATGGCCAGCTCAGACGGGTTTTTGATTGACTGTTCAAAACAATTAAAATAGAGATAGCTGTTTCCGCAGCCCTGCATTTTTGTGAAAGAAAGTTTCATAAATGGCCTCCTTGGCGGAAAATATGAGATATTACCATGATAAACGGTTTGGCAAGGCGCGTCAAGAGGGGATATCGGGGGAGAGAAGGGTCGGAAAAATGGATTTTTTGCATTTTGCATAGAAAGGAGCGGCGCGGAGCGGCTATCCTTGTCGATTGCAGAAAACCGGCGTTCACAGGGCGGTTCTGCGCTGGACAAAGGGAAAAAATGCGCATATAATGAAATTTATAGTTGGTCTGCCGCGAGAAAAACGCAGACCGCACCCGGCCCAAGGGGGGCCGTCTCTCAAAATTTGAACTTGGATTAAAAATAGGAGGCAAACCATGAGCAAAGTACCCGAACTGTTCGGTAGTATGGTGTTCAACGAATCGGTCATGAAGGAGCGTCTGCCCAAAGACGTATTCAAGGCGCTCAAGAGCACGATCACGGAGGGCACCGCACTCGACCCGACGGTTGCAAACATCGTGGCCAACGCAATGAAGGACTGGGCCATTTCGATGGGGGCGACCCATTATACCCATTGGTTCCAGCCTATGACCGGTATCACCGCGGAAAAGCATGACTCGTTCATCACCCCGGGTGCCGAAGGCGCGGTCATCATGGAGTTTTCGGGCAAGGAGCTCATCAAGGGCGAGCCGGACGCATCGTCCTTCCCGTCGGGCGGTCTGCGCGCGACCTTTGAGGCACGCGGTTACACCGCATGGGACCCGACCTCCTATGCATTCATTAAGGATCACACCCTGTGCATCCCGACTGCATTCTGCTCGTACACCGGCCAGATCCTCGACAAGAAGACCCCGCTTCTGCGCTCGATGGAAGCAATCTCCAAGCAGGCTTGCCGCGTGCTGCGCCTGTTCGGCAAGGACTGCAAGCATGTTACCACCACGGTCGGCCCGGAGCAGGAATATTTCCTCATCAACAAGAGCGATTACGCCAAGCGTCCCGACCTTATCCTGACCGGCCGTACCCTGTTCGGTGCACCTGCACCCAAGGGCCAGGAGATGGATGACCACTATTTCGGCTCCATCCGTCCGCGCGTCAAGGCATTCATGGCAGAGCTTGACGAAGAGCTGTGGAAGCTCGGCATCTACTCCAAGACCGAGCACAACGAGGTCGCACCCTGCCAGCACGAGATGGCGCCCATCTTTGAGACCACCAACATTGCGGTCGATCACAACCAGCTGACCATGGAGGTCATGAAGCGTGTCGCTGACCGTCACGGTTTCGTCTGCCTGCTGCACGAAAAGCCGTTTGAGGGCATCAACGGTTCGGGTAAGCACAATAACTGGTCGATCTCGACCGATCGCGGCGAGAACCTGCTCGAGCCGGGCAACACCCCGTCTTCCAACGCACAGTTCCTGCTGTTCCTGACCGCTGTCATCAAGGCAGTCGACGAGTATCAGGATCTGCTGCGCCTGTCGGCAGCGAGCGCGGGCAATGACCATCGCCTGGGCGCACACGAGGCACCTCCGGCAGTTGTCTCCATGTACATCGGCGACGAGCTGGGCGCAGTCGTTGACGCGATGGTATCGGGCAAGACCTACCACGCAGCCGAGAAGACCCACATGGACATCGGCGTCAGCGCTCTGCCCAACATCCCCAAGGATACCTCTGACCGTAACCGTACCTCGCCCTTTGCCTTCACCGGCAATAAGTTCGAGTTCCGTATGCCCGGTTCGACCTTCAACGTGGCATGTACCAACACCATCCTGAACACGGCGGTAGCAGAAGAGCTGCGCCAGTTCGCTGACGAGCTCGAGCAGGCCGAGAACTTTGAGCAGGCGCTGTCCGAGCTGATCATCCGCGAGATCAAGGCGCACAAGCGCATTATCTTCAACGGCAACGGCTACGATGATGCATGGCTGGTTGAGGCTAAGAAGCGCGGCCTGTCCAATCTGGCTTCCACGCCCGATGCACTGCCGCACTACACCGACAAGAAGAACCTCCAGCTGTTCACCCGTCACGGTGTCTACACCCCGGTTGAGGTTGGCTCGCGTGAGGAGATTCTGCTCGAAGAGTACGCAAAGACCCTGCGCATCGAGGCGCTGACCATGCTCGACATGCTGCGCAAGCTCATCCTGCCCGCTTGTGCCAAGTTCTCCCGTGATCTGGCTGAGGGTGTTGCACTCAAGAAGCAGATCGGCGTAGACGCTCCGGCTGAGGTTGAGATGGTACGCAAGGTCACCGACAAGACCGCTGCGCTGTCTGCTGCACAGGACGTGCTGGCGCACAAGGTAGAGGCTGCAAAGGATGTGCTGACCGAGGCATTCGCTGTCGCACCCGGCGGCGTGGGCGCACGCAAGCTGTCGCGCTACTACCGCGACGAGGTCCTGCCTGCAATGAAGGAAGCCAGAAAGCTCGCGGACGAACTGGAGAACCTGGTCTCCAAGGAGTACTGGCCCTTCCCGACATACAGCGACATTCTGTTCTACGTATAAGTTTTTTCAGCGCGCAGCCGTCAGGCTGCGCGCTTTGTCTTATGTGCGGACAAAACCGCATGAATATGGGAAAATTGGACGTTTTTTATAGTCTTTCGTCAAAAGTTGTGATATACTAATTCCCATCAGCAAATGATACGGAGGCCCTGTTGTGAAGATGAAGAAACTATTAGCCGCGGGTATGCTGGGCGCATTGCTTTTGATGTCCGGCTGCGAGCCTGCGTCCAGTCAGTCGGACTTTTATGCGATGGATACCTTTATGACCGTCACGACCTATGACAAGAACGAAAAGACGGCCGAGGATACAAGGGTAGAGATCGAACAGCATATCAATGGACTGGATCAGCTCATGTCGCGCCAGCGAGAAGAGAGTGAGCTGTCTGCGCTCAACGCGGCGAACGGTCAGCCGGTCACCGTGTCGGACGAGCTTTACGAGGCGATCGAGACCGCGGTACAGTATGCCGAGCTGACGGGCGGTGCATACGACCCGACCACGGCACCGCTGTCTGATCTGTGGGGTATCGGTACCGATCACGAACACGTCCCGACCCAAGCGGAGATCGATGAGACGCTTAAGAAGGTCGGCTGGCGCAATATCCAGCTGCTGGGAAACAATACCGTACAGTTGCTAAACGGTGCACAGATTGACCTCGGCGGTATCGGCAAGGGCTGGGCGGCCAATGATGCGGCAGCCATCTGCCGGATGGCAGGGGATACCATGCAGGCGCTCGCGCAGCTGGGCGGCAATATCTACGGCATCGGAAAAAATCCCAACAGCGAGGACGGCACCTGGCGCATCGGCATCGCCGATCCGGACAACAGTGCAAGCTCGGTTGCGGTGATCTCGATGACCGATGAATCGGTCGTGACCTCGGGCGATTATGAGCGGTATTTCATGCAGGATGGCAAGCGATACCATCACATTTTTGACCCTTCGACCGGATATCCGACCGATAACGGCCTGCGCAGTGTCACGGTCGTTGATACCGATTCGGCGGAGGCCGACGCGCTGACCACCGGTCTGTTTGTCAAGGGACTGGATAAGGGGCTGGAATTCTGCGCAGAACACGACATCAAGGCGGTTTTTATCACCTCTGACAAGCGCATCATTCCGACCGAGAACGTATTGCCGCAGTATACCTTTATGGGTGAGGAAGCAGGGTACATCGATGCAAGGTAAATTGCGCTGGGGCGACTTTGTGATTTGTGCGGTCGTGCTGGTGCTGGCGGGACTCATCACCTTGCCCTTCCTCTTTCAGCCCTCGGACAGCCTGACCTGTGAGATCAAGCAGGGCGATACCGTGGTCAAGACCATACGCTTGGCCGACGGCTATCAGGACACCATCACGCTGACAGAGGGAGAGATCACGAACGTCATCGAGGTGGACGGCAAGAGCGTACGCTTTGCCTCGTCCAACTGTCCCGACCAGGTGTGCGTCCACACCGGAACGCTCACCCGTGCCGGTCAGATGGCGGTCTGTCTGCCCACGCGTGTCGTCGTGCGCTTGATCGGTGAAGATACGACCGTAGATGCGGTGGCACGATGAGAGGGGGCAGGGATAAATGAAGACAAGCAAACGGGTCGCACTGTGCGGTCTGCTGGTTGCGGCAGCACTGGTGCTGTCCCTTGTGGAGCACATGTTTCCCTTACAGGCCGCCGTGCCTATTCCGGGCATCAAACTGGGTCTTGCGAACGTCGTGACACTCTTTGCCTTGACGCGTCTGCGGCTGCGTGAGACGGTCGCGGTCGTTGTGGTGCGCGTCATCCTGTCCTCGGTGTTTATGGGCAGCGTCACCGCATTTCTGTTCTCGCTCTTCGGCGGCCTGCTGTCCATGCTGGTCATGCGCGTACTGCTGTACGGTCTGGGACGGTGCTTTTCCATTCCGGGGATCTCGATTGCGGGCGCAGCTGCACATAATATCGGCCAGATCGGCGCGGCCATTCTCGTGCTGGGCACGGTCGACGTGGTGGGCTATCTGCCCTTCCTACTCGTGCTGTCCATCCCGATGGGCTTTGCAACCGGTCTGGTCTGTGCGGCAGTGCTCGGTCACCTCAAAAAAATAAATATGGAAATCTAACCGAACTTTTCCGGTCTCGCTTCCGGTTAATGCGCGTACAAAGCACACATACTAGCGCAAAAAGGAAGGAGCGAGATTCGATGAAAAAGCGTATGTTATCTTCTGTCCTGCTGGCGCTGGCGCTCACGTCCATGCTGGCCGGCTGCGGCAATCAGAATGACACCAAGCCGGATAACAATATGACCGACCAGACCACGCAGAACGATGCGGCACAGAATAGCGATACCACCGACCTGCCCAACGCGCCCGACAACGGCTCGAACGTGCAGGGGGATAAAAATATGGTCGGTGACGATCAGACACCGAGTGACGGTTCGGTGACCCAGGATGCCAAGGATATGGCGGATAATGCGGGTGATATGGTCGGAGACGCAGGCGACATGGTTGGCGACGCGGCCAAGGATGCTGGTAACGCAGTGAAAAACGCGACCGACTCCATGACGGGAAAGAAGTAAAAAAATAAGCGGGGTGCAATCCGGTTTTCGGACTGCATCCCGCTTTTGTGATGCGCAAAAATTATTTCTTGTTGAACAGCTCGTAGCCGCCCTGCTTCTTGCTGTAAATGTCGTAGCCGCCCTTCTTGAGCGCCTTGAGCAGACGGTTTGCGTGCTCATCGCCGCTGACTTCGCAGACGACCTCGATGATGGCCTCGTCGATGTCCAGATCGGCTGCGACACGGTCATGGTTGAACAGGATGACGTTTGCATTCTGCTCGGCCACGATGTGTGCAAAGTTCTCCAGTGCACCCGGAACGTCGGGCATGATGGTCGAGAACTTGATATGACGGTGACGGGTGACCAGACCCTTTTCAACAACCTTGTGGATGAAGGATACGTCGATATTGCCGCCCGACATAACGCAGACGACCTTCTTGCCCTTGATATCTACCTTCTGATTCAGAACAGCGGCAAGGGAAGCGGCACCTGCGGGCTCGACGACCTGCTTGGTGCGCTCGAGCAGCATGAGGATGGTGGATGCGATCTCGGCATCGGATACGGTGACCATCTGATCGACGTACTGGTTGATGTACTGCATGGTCAGGTCGCCCGGTTCCTTGACTGCGATACCGTCAGCAATGGTGTGTGCGGTTGCAGTCGGACGGATGCTGTCCTGATGGAAGGAGTCCACGATCGCAGATGCGCCCTCAGCCTGTACGCCGATGACCTGAATGCGGGGGTTGATCTGCTTGACACAGGCAGCAACACCCGAGATCAGTCCGCCGCCGCCGGCAGGAACAAAAATCATGTCAACCGTAGGCAGATCGCTCAGGATTTCCAGGCCAATCGTACCCTGACCGGCCATAACATCCTCGTCGTTGAACGGATGGATGAGCTCTGCGCCGGTCTGCTCAATGATCTCGCAGGCCTTCTGGTAGGTCTCGTCGTAAACCGAGCCGTGCAGCACGACCTTGGCGCCGTAGCCCTCGGTTGCTGCGACCTTGGCAATAGGTGCCGAGCGGGGCATGACGATGGTTGCCGGAACGCCGACCGAAGCAGCAGCGAAGGCAACGCCCTGTGCATGGTTGCCAGCGGAGGAGGCGACGACCGCTTTGAGGTTGCCCTCCATGTAACGCTTCATAATCTTGTTGTACGCACCGCGTACCTTAAAAGAACCGGTTTTTTGCTGATTTTCATATTTCAGATAAACTTCCGCGCCGGTCATCGCGGAAAAGGTGCAGGACGTGCTCAGAGGAATGGTGTGGATGACATTCTTCAGGCGGGCCGCTGCTTCCTGGAAGTCATTGACTGTCAGCATATTGATTTCCCTGCTTTCCGAAAAAGGTTGATTATATTTTTACAGTTTAGCATGGTGTCTTGCGAATTGCAATACATCTAGCCGAAATTTGACTGCAAAAAAACCAGAATTTTCGCGAGGGAATAGATTTAAGTTGTGTTTTTTAGAGCATTTTGTTATAATAATCTTGTCTGAATGTAGATAAATCTATGCGGAGAAGGAAACATTATGAGCCAATCGGAAATGGGTTTTCGCACAGCACCCTTTGGGTTCCGGCGGGAAGACGTGCTTGACTTTATCGAGGTTGAAGCCGACCGCCGCAGTGCACTCGAAGAAAAACTGAATAAGGCCGAGCAGGAGCGTGCACGCATCCTGCAGGAAAAGGACGAAGCCGATCGCGCCGCACAGGCGCTCATCGCCGACCGTGACCGCGTGCTGCAGGAAGAGCAGGCCAAGGAGCAGACCATTGTCTCGCTCAAGGCGCAGGTGCGTCAGGCACAGGATGAGGCTGAGCGGGCAAAGCAGGAGATTCAGACGCTCAAGAGCCGTCTGGAAGAGGCGCAGAGCGCGCTCGATCACGTGCGTGCGGACAATGCCGAGCTGATTTCCAAGTGCGCCGAGTACGATGAGGCACGTGCACGTCTGGCTGAGATCGAGCTGTGCGCACATGGCCGCGCTGAGGAGATTCAGCAGCGCGCTGAGCACGACGCGTGCTCACTGGTCGGTGAGGCTGAGCAGATGGCCGAGCGACTGCTCGCGGCGATTGAGCACACAAAGGAGTCCTATCGGCAGGCACTGGCCGCAGCCGAGCGCGAGAACGCCAAGGCAAATGCACAGGCCGCCGAGGCACTGACCCAGCTGGACGAGATTATGACCGGTCTGCGCGGACGCATGTCGGGCACAGCACCCGAGCCCAAGCCGCAGGCGGCGAAGCCGGAAAAGCCGGTGCACAAGACCGAGGCAAAACCTGTGGTACATACCGAAGAGAAACCGGCCTGTCCGATGCGCGAAAAGCCCACGCTTGCCCAGCTTCTGGGCGCGCTGCGCGGCAATAAATGACGGAGGAACCAGCATGGCACACTATGATTTAAAGACCCAAGACCTCAAAGCGTTCGCACCCAAGCTGCGGGCAGGCGATACGGTCACGCTGACCGGTACGCTGTACACCGCGCGCGATGCGGCGCACAAGCGTATTGTCGCAGCGATGGACGAGGGACAGGACTTACCGTTCGACTTGGACGGCGCAGCGGTCTACTACGCAGGCCCGACCCCGGAAAAGCCCGGTCAGGTCATTGGCTCGGTCGGTCCGACCACTTCGGGACGCATGGACCCTTATTCGCCCCGCCTGCTCGACGCCGGTCTGACCTGTATGATCGGTAAGGGCGTACGCTCGCAGGCAGTTGCCGATGCGATGGCACGCAACGGCGCCGTGTACATGGTCGCTATTGGCGGTGCCGGTGCGGTCAAGGCAGAGAGCGTCAAGGCACTCGATGTGATTGCATACGAGGATTTGGGATGTGAGTCGGTCAAGCGGCTGACTGTCGAGGGATTTACTGCCATTGTGGCAATGGACAGTGTAGGCGGTAACCTGTACCGCGATGGTGCGGCGCAGTATCGCACCGAATAAGGGATGATTTGATTGATTCGGGGAAAGAATTGACGATTTTACGAAAGAGGGGAAACCACCAATGAGAGCATTTGAAACCGATGTGCAGCTGCTCAAGTACCGCGTGCTCAAGGCGGTTGCCAAGCGTGCTTACGAGGGAACGCTGATGGAATCCTACTACGAGATTCCCAAGCTCATCTCGCCCGGCCCTAAGCCGACCATGCGCTGCTGTGTGTACAAGGAACGCGCCATTGTACAGGAGCGTGTACGACTGGCGATGGGCGGTGACCGCCGCAATCCGAACATCATCGAGGTCATTGAGATCGCGTGTGACGAGTGCCCGGTCGAGCGCTACATGGTCAGCGAGTCCTGCCGCGGCTGTATCTCCCAGCGCTGCATTAAGACCTGCCCCAAGCAGGCAATCTCCAAGAAAAACGGCAAGGCACACATCGACTTTGACCTGTGTATCGAGTGCGGACGCTGTGCCAAGGTCTGCCCTTATGGTGCAATCACCGAGCACGTTCGTCCGTGCGAGCGCAGCTGTAAGGTCGGCGCGATCCACATGAACGAGGAGAAGAAGGCCGAGATCAACCCCGAGAAGTGCATCTCGTGCGGTGCTTGTTCGTATGCCTGCCCGTTCGGTGCGATCATGGACAAGTCCTTTATGGTCGATGCCATCAATATCATCCGCAATAAGAAGGAAAACTATAAGACGGTTGCCATCGTTGCACCGGCCATCGCTGCACA
This sequence comes from Butyricicoccus pullicaecorum, assembly GCF_002160355.1. NCBI lineage: Bacteria > Bacillati > Bacillota > Clostridia > Eubacteriales > Butyricicoccaceae > Butyricicoccus > Butyricicoccus pullicaecorum. The sequence goes on along the minus strand of NZ_NFKK01000007.1, from coordinate 13,825 downwards.
GTTTGACGGCGTGACGCTCGGACAGGTTGCAACGGCCATCCGCCAGCTGGGCTTTGACTATGTGGTTGAAGCTGCAATCGGTGCGGATATGGTTGCCGACAAGGAAGCCGAGGAGCTGGTCGAGAAGGGATTTTTGACCTCTTCGTGCTGCCCTGCCTTTGTCGATTACATCAAGAAGCATGTGCCCGAGCTGGCAGACAAGATTTCGCACAACCTGTCGCCCATGGCGGAGATCGGCAAGTTTGTCAAGCTGGGCGGAGAAAACCCGGTCAAGTGCATTTTCATTGGACCCTGCACGGCGAAGAAGGCCGAAATGCGTCTGCCGAACGTCGATCTGTGGATTGACAGCGTGCTGACCTTTGAGGAACTTCAGGCGATGATCGACGCACGCGAAATCGAGATGGAAAGCCTGGAAGAAACGTCCATGAACGATGCGTCCTATTTTGGCCGTATCTTTGGCCGTTCGGGCGGTCTGAGCGAGGCTGTGCTCGAGGTCATCAAGGAGAAGGGTCTGGACTTTGAGGTCAAGGCCGAGGCTTGCGACGGCATTGAGGCGTGCAAGGCAGCACTGCTCAAGGCCAAGTTCGGCAAGCTGGACAAGAACTTCATCGAGGGCATGGCCTGTGTCGGCGGCTGTGTCGGCGGCGCGGCATCGCTCAATCACGAGCCCAAGAGCCGCATGAAGGTCGACAAGTACGGCAAGGACAGCGACAAGGAAAACGTCCGCCAGGCGATCGACACCTACAAGGTCGGCGTATAATATGGTATATTCCCAGAAGCGCAGGTAAATCCTGCGCTTCTTTTTTGTCCGATGGCTGCATACACTGGAACCGGACAAAAAGGAGGGAAGGAAATGGAACGAACCGGAATGGGCAAGCTGGTTATGCAGATGGCGGTGACCATTGCGCTGCTGGGTGGTATCTGTGCGTGGAATCTGCACCGGGCGGACGAGCGGGTCGCAGCCATGCTGGAGCAGGGCGGTGTACAGCTGCCGGTCATCATGTATCACAGTATCCTCAAGGACGAGGCGCGGGCGGGGCCGTATGTACTCAGTCCGGCGGCACTCGAGGCCGATCTGGACTACTTGCAGCACAATGGGTATGAGACTGTGACGATTAGTGAGCTGGTGGACTTTGTTGACGGCAAGGGAGACTTGCCCGCAAAACCGGTGCTGATTACCTTTGACGATGGGTTCTACAATAACTACTTATACGCTTATCCGCTGTTGGCCGAGCGGGATATGCAGGCAGTTGTGTCGGTCATCGGCGAACAGACCGCGCTCTACACCGAAAGTGGACAGGAAAACGCATATTGGTCATATTTATCTGCTGGACGGCTGGTCGAGATGCAGGAGAGCGGCGTGTTCGAGATCGGCAATCACTCTTATGATCTGCACGATGACAGTGTGCGCAAGGGCTGTCTGAAAAAGCGAAGCGAGAGCGTCGAGGAATACCGGCAGATGCTGACTGACGACACGCATCTTTCCCAGACCTATCTGGCCGAGTCCGGTCTGACGCCGCCGCAGTGCTATGCTTATCCGTATGGTGCATACAGTGACGAGACCGAGGACATTCTACAAGAGATGGGATTTCGCTGCACGCTGACCTGTGAGGAGCGCATCAATATCATTTCGCCCGGTGACCCGGACAGTCTGTTTTTGCTCGGACGGTACAACCGGCCGTCGGGCATGTCCACGACCACTTTCTTTGAAAAGGCATTGCCGGGGGAGGGATCGTAATGCGAGAATCCTGTGAGAACAGTGTGACACTCAGCGAGCTACGCTGCCGAGAGGTCATCAACTTGTGCGACGGGGCGCGGATGGGATATGTCAGCGACATACAGTTTAACCCGGACAGCGGGCAGATCACCGCGCTGATCGTTCCCGAGACCGCCGGTGTGCTCGGCCTTTTGGGGCGGGGAGACGACGCCGTCATCCCGTGGGAGTCGGTCGAGAAGATCGGCGAGGACATCATTTTTGTCCGCTATGCGTCATCCTGCCCAACTCCCCGGACAAAGAAGTGGTTTTCTTCGTAAAAATCGGGAAAAATGTAAAAATCCCTTTGACAAAGCCACAGGTGGTATGATAATATATGAAAGTACGAGTACACACATCCCGCGATGCACGCGGCGGGTGGCCGCTCTCGGAGCGGTTGCCGCCTGTCAGATGAAACGGGATGGAGGTTAAAACCAAGGAGGAAACTAAAAATGGCAGTAATTTCTATGAAGCAGCTGCTGGAGGCCGGCGTACACTTCGGCCATCAGACCCGCCGCTGGAACCCGAAGATGGCAGCTTACATCTTCACCGAGCGTAACGGCATCTACATCATCGACCTGCAGAAGACCGTCAAGAAGCTGGAGGAGGCTTACTTCTTCGTTCGTGACACCGCTGCTGCTGGTGAGTCCATCCTGTTCGTCGGCACCAAGAAGCAGGCTCAGGACGCTATCAAGGAAGAGGCTGAGCGTTGCGGTCAGTTCTTCGTAAACGCACGTTGGCTGGGCGGCATGCTGACCAACTTCAAGACCATGCGCACCCGTATCAACCGTCTCAACCAGCTCAAGAAGATGCAGGAAGACGGCACTTTCGATCTGCTTCCCAAGAAGGAAGTTATCAAGCTCCAGCTCGAGATCGCTAAGCTCGAGAAGTACCTGGGCGGCGTTAAGGAAATGAAGAAGCTGCCGGGCGCTATGTTCGTTGTTGATCCCCGCAAGGAGAAGAACGCAATCGCTGAGGCTAAGAAGCTGGGCATCCCGGTTGTCGCTATCGTTGACACCAACTGCGATCCGGACGAAGTTGACTACGTTATCCCGGGTAACGACGACGCAATCCGTGCAATCAAGCTGATCTCCCAGACCATGGCTAACGCTGTTCTGGAAGGCAAGCAGGGCGAGCAGCTCGAGGTTGCAGCTGAGGAGAAGGAAGCTGCTGCTGAGTAAGACGAAACCCGTCTGAAAACAGTATAGAGACTGGATTCTCGAAATTTTTAATTCGCAGGGCGCGACGCCCCCGGCGCGCCGGTCAGTCGTCGCACCCTGCGTTTTTTATGCACTGAAATTTATCTTTTTGGAGGAACTGAAAATGGCTTTTACTGCTGCTGACGTAAAGAAGCTGCGCGAAATGACCAGCGTAGGTATGATGGAGTGCAAGAAGGCTCTGACCGAGGCTGACGGCGACTTCGACAAGGCAATCGAGCTGCTGCGCGAGAAGGGCCTGGCAAAGGCTGCTAAGAAGGCTGACCGTGTTGCTGCTGAGGGCGTTGTATGCGCTAAGGTTTGCGACGAGTGCGGCATCGCTGCAATCGTTGAGGTTAACGCTGAGACCGACTTCGTTGCAAAGAACGCTGACTTCCAGGCATTCGTAAACGACGTTGCTACCGTTATCATCAAGGAGAACCCGGCTGACGTTGACGCGCTGAAGGCTTGCAAGATGGGCGAGCTGACCGTTGAGACCGCTCTGCAGGAGAAGGTTCTGACCATCGGTGAGAACATCCAGATCCGTCGTTTCGCTCGTTTCGACGCTAACACTGTAAACGTTGCTTACAACCACATGGGCGGCGTTATCGGTACCCTGGTTGCTCTGGAAGTTTCCGACAACCTGAAGGACAACGCTACCGTTAAGGAGCTGGGCAAGGACATCGGCATGCAGGCTGCTGCTATGAATCCGGCATTCATGGACAAGTCTGAGGTTGACGAGTCTACCCTGGCTAAGGAGAAGGAGATCCTGCTGGCTCAGGCTCTCGAGGAGAACAAGACCGCTGCTAAGCCGAAGCCGGAGCAGATCATCCACAAGATGGTTGAGGGCCGTATCGGCAAGTACTACGAGGAGAACTGCCTCCTGCAGCAGGCTTTCGTTAAGGAGAACAAGGTTTCCGTTGAGCAGCACATCGCAGCTGTTGCAAAGGAACTGGGCGGCGAGATCAAGCTGGTTAAGTGCGTTCGTTTCGAGCGCGGCGAAGGCATCGAGAAGAAGCAGGACGACTTCGCAGCAGAAGTTGCTTCCATGGCAAAGTAAGTTTCTTTTTGAAGCACAACCGAATTTTCAAAGAGGACAGGCATGGCCTGTCCTCTTTTTTGCTGTTTTCTCTTTCTAAGGCTTCCTTTTATAATAAAAGCAAGAAAGTATAGGATTTTAAATCTTTATAAAAATAAGAAAAACAAAAAAGACACCCGTTTGGGTGTCTTTTTCATGGTGCCGGTAGCCCGGTGCGTTGCAAATCCAAACATTTTGTTGTACGGTTTTTACCTTGGGAATTGTAGATGATGTGTAGCGTACCGTCTTCGAATACGGTCACACTATTCACCAGCGAGTCGATAATGGTGTGCTGATCTTCGATGGAATCAATATCGAGATTCCGAAAGCTTTCCAACCAGAAAATGACTTGTTCTTTGGTAATGGGGTATACGCCTATGGATTGCAGCTCGGATTTGCGGTGCAACAGCTGCGCACGTTCATTTTCGGCCTGCTCCAACATGTGTTTGGTGGTGGGGGTTATAATACCCTGTGCAATGGCTGATGCTATGTTTTCGATTCGTTTTTCAACATCGGATAGGGCATGTTCGACTGATTGCAGTTCGGCATTTTCGCTGCATTCCTTCCGGGAGAGCGCAGCTACCACTTCTGCAATATCGTCTATTACGGAATCTGTTAACAGGGAGACCGTGCAGCGAAGGATGGTATTTTCGATTACTTCTTTTCGGATAGATTTTTTATCGCATTGCTTGGTGCGTTTGCGGGTACTGCACTCATAATAGGCATATCCGCTGCATGTAGACATGCCAACCATTGCGCCCCCACATTTGCCACAAAAGATTTTGCCGGTCAGGAGATAATCCACTTTTGCTTTGCTGCGAGCTGGGGCGCGTTTGTTCTCGGCCATGCGTTCTTGAACAGTATTCCATACGTCTTGCGACACGATCGCGGGGACTCCACCAGCAATTCGGATTGCTTCGGGGTCGGATGCGTGATTGTTTCGTCCACCGTCTTTACGGTGTGTCCGGCTGAACGTATACACGCCTATGTATTTTTCATTTATCAGTAGGTCATGCAGGCTGTTTGTACCGAATGGACGACCGGATGTTGTTTTAGCACCTCGTTCATTCAGAATATGTAGAATTTCTCGATAGCTTTTCCCGTTTGCGTACAAGTCAAAAATCAACCTGACAATTTGCGCCCCGGCTTCGTCGATTTCGTAGTTTTTATCGGCGTTGACTTTGTAGCCGAGTGCGGGTTTACCCCCGGTGTGTTTGCATTGCAAGGCACGTCCCATCATACCGCGATAGGTTTTTTCACGTAAATCCAGTGAATAATATTCTGCGATGCCTTCGAGCAGGCTTTCGAGCAGCACGCCTTCCGGGTTATCGCTGATTCGTTCCATAGCAGACAGGACACGAACGCCGTTGCGTTTGAGCCTTGCTTTGTTGATGGCGGAGTCGTACCGATTACGGGCGAAGCGATCCAGTTTCCAGACAATTACACAGTCAAACGCGCCTCGATCGCTGGCTGTGAGCATTTGTTGGAAGGCGATGCGGTCATCGCTGCGGCCGCTTTGGGCGCGGTCAATATAGGTGTCGATTACGTCAATATCGTTTGCCAGAGCAAATGCCTGACAATCGCGTATTTGATCTTCTACTGAGGTTTCTTTTTGCCGGTCGCACGAATAACGTGCATAAATTACACCACGCATGAAAACATTTATCCTTTCATTCGTTGAACGTTGATGATGTTTGAATTTGATATTCTGCGATAATGCGTTATCAGAATAAGTAAGACCCGCCCTGTATTCAGGGCGGGAGTTGTTATTGCTCTAATGCGGTTTCAAAATATTTTGACTGACTATTGCGAGCCAGGTGTGTTTCTGAGGTCGGACTGTATCTTTTGATCGGATTCCAAAAAGCCGTCAGTAGATTCGTGTATGGCGGAAGCGATCCTGATTTGCTTATCCATATAAGATTCCATAGGCTCATCTGCATCCATCTTGCCGAAAAAGATTTCTATATAGGAGTCTAAAGCAAATGAACTGCCCGCGTCATGTAAACGGCGAAAGTCGTTTTCTGCGGCAACAAAACGGCGGTAGTAACCGTCTGCATGTTGGAAAAAACTGTTTATTTGAGCGGCTTTGAAGGAATGCTGCAGCATATTGCGCTGAAGGGACTGGATGATGCTTGTGACCTCTTCGGTTTCCATGTGAACGCGATGAAACATTACAAAGAAAAGCCATCCGGTTGCCTTTTCACAATTTTCCATATTATCCAGCGGTAATTTTGCGATCCGCAAAAAACTCTGCGCCGATTCACACACCAACTTTGCATAAATGTCAGAAGACGTCTGATACGGCAACGTAAAATCAAAGGGAGACTGAAAACGAGGAGAACCGAAAAAACGGAGAAATTCAAACATATTTTTATACGCTCCATTGCGTCCGCCTACGGGCGGTTATTTTTATTGAATAAACCTATAAGAAAGCGTACGAGAAAACCCATTGCACAGATAACTGAACTTATTACACAGCAAACAAGAATATAAGATATAAAGGCCAGAATCCAGGAAAAAAGTAGTGAAAAAAATCCTTCATCAGAAGATGCGCCACTTGATGTAAATTTACTTGTTGAGTCACTCACATCATAGGAGTCATATATTGTATCTTCATTTTCCATATCAGAAGATTCTTCATAATCAATCATATCCCTATATTCTTGCGGTAATTCATCTGAGTCTAATTCGTCAGGGGATACACTGTTTTCATCGATCCATTCTTGGAGAGTCCATTCAGCAGAATAATATCCGTCGCTAAACGCTTCAAAGTACACATAGTTGATATCTGTAAGTGGCGTATAGTCATCCTGGTAATGATCCGTGTAGAGTTCATCCATCACACTTTCCAAATCATCATAATCTCCAGTTCGTAGGAGTTCTGCAAAATAATATTCCATGCCAGCGTTAAAAGCTTCTTCATAAGAACCTTCTGTACTTTCATCGGTAAAAGGATCGTATTGTGCAGAAGAAGAACTGGATGAAGATGATACAGCAGAAGAGCCAGATGTGCCAGAAGATTCGGTAGTATGATTATCAGAGGAATATGGACAAATACCTTCTGGATGTTGGTGAGCAGGGTATCCGTGATGGTAATGATATTCGCCTGTAGAATGATTATAGTGTCCTCCGGCGCTATCAGTTTTTCCTGAATGAGCGAATGCACCTATGATAAACAGAAAGAGAAAAACTCCTGTGAATAAATACTTTCTCAAGAAAAATCCTCCTGCCGCCTAATGACAGTTATTTTTTATGCGTTCTCAGCCAATTCAGGCTCAGAACATTTTTTATATTTGCCGCTGGCGCTAAGGTCTGCGGCGTATTCACAGACTTTTTCCTGACCTTGCTCATTGAGATCGTGGAAATTGGAAAGCAATGCTCTTTCTTGCGGGGAAACGTGGTTTGCCTGATCTTCGATGGGCTTATAAACCAGTTCATCCAGTTCATCGCGGCATAAGGAATCCAACGTAACACCAAAAAAGTTTGCAAGACCTTTCAAAGTGCTAAGTTTTGCGTTTTCGTATCCCTTGGAAAAGAGGCTGGTAATGGTTGTATACGGAATACCAGACTCGTGGGCTAAAAGACGCTTATTTAGGCGCTGTTCCTTCATCAGGATTTCCAGCTTTTCGGTTAATAACATAAGAACCTCCTTCCCACTTTCAACATAACACAAAAAAATAATGATTGCAAGAAAAAATTATGACGCATCAAATATTTCTATTGACATAGAACGATATATCGTTTATTATGAGAGCGGATGAACGATGTATCGTCATTCTGATAATCCACCAGCTGCCACTGGGGATTATCAACGGGAAAGCGGCCTCCGAAAATTCTAGCGTTGCGAAAAATTATTTATGTATTAGCCAACTGATGGACTAGCAATTCTTGCTTCAAAAAGAGCTTTTGCTCATTGGTTAACGAAGAATTTTCGATCAATGCTTGCACAGCAAGTACACGTTCTGGGTTGGATTTGTGCGTGTATTTTACGATATCAAGCATTTGTTGAAATTTTGTCTGGTTATCCATATGACCTCCTTTCTGGAGGCCAAGGCTTTCCTACTTACCAGTATAAACCAAGCGGACACGAGGAGGTGTGAACAGTTGTTTAAGAATTTGGAAGTTGAGATGTTCAAACGGGATATGAGCACGGCGAATTTGGCAAAGCGAGTTGGAATTTCGGAAAGTGCCATGCGCAATAAAATTACCGGCAGGAACGATTTTAAATTCTCTGAAATTTTGAAAATCCTGGATGTTTTTCCCGGACTTGAGTGGAAATATCTTTTTGCGCAAGAAAGTCAAAAGCCGTGTGAGGAAGCCTCTGAACAAGAACCGGCATCGTAAAGGAGGAGAAGCGATGGAACAAATCAGTTTCCATGATTTGCCGGGGGCAGCACAGCGAAGGCTGGTGCATGGTACGTTGTCGGGTGTGAAAAGATTTTTTTCAGACCCGGCCCAGTGGGAAGCGTATGCTGCGTGGCATGTGAAGCGTTATGGACGACCGCCTGAACGTGGTTTTGGTTGTCCGGAGTCCAAAGTTTGATGGAGGAAATGATTATGTATGTAAATTTGCGTTTGGATGATGCAGAAATTGAGAAATCAATGGAGCGGATCAAGAGCCTGATGGATGAAGCACAGCAGGAGCTTATGCGACTGCGCAGCCGCGTTGGTTTTGTCGTGGAAACGGTCGAGGTGAAAAAAGAAAGCGCCGACAGCCCAAACTGACAGCGCTTTCGGGATTATTTGCTGGATGCAATCAGAGATTCACTGATACATCCGGCAAGCTGGTTGAGTGCGTTCTGCGTTGCCTTGGTCAGATCAAGCAGGGCGTCTCTCATGACAGGGTCGTTGCAGGCAGAATCAATGATATTTTTGCATTCTTTGCCATATACATCTGCAATCATACCTAATTCTGCCTGTACCTTGTCGTACAGTGCGTAGTCCATAACGGCACCTCCTTTCTGCTTCCAGCATAGCAGAAGAGGGAAAAACGGACAAGAACCCGACATCGCAGCAATTTGAAAATACGGCAGGAAGGAAGGTTATTATTATGAAATTATCAGAACTTGTGGAAACCATTCCGGAATTCGTTTCACTCTTCGTTTATGAGTCTCCTTATAACGGCGGCAAAACGGTGTATAACGGCAAAAGATACGATTTTGACGATATTCCGGATTATGAAGTTGATACCTGTTCTCCTTGTGATTTGGAGATGGATTCTCTATACGATCATGTGCCTCAGATGTTTATCATTGTAAAAAAATCCGGCGCGGACGGAGAAGGGGAAGACGTTACACTTGGCTTGAAAGAGCGGCCGGAGAAGGAAAGTGTTACATCCAGTTCAGAAGAACAACCGGAGCTGGAAGAAGAAAAAAGACTTCTCAGAAAGCAGATGGCGCTGCTCTCCGAAAAGTCTCATTCTGTGGGCTTAGATGCCCGGGCGCTGTACGATCTGACAATGGCTATGTGTGACATCATGCGAGTTATGCAGAAAGGGTGAAAGTGATATGGAGCCGAAGGCATTGGAGTATCGTTTTGATGGGATGGCGCACGCGAGAGCGCTCCGGTGCACGGTGGACGAGCTGTTAGGAGCGGAAGTTTCCAAAGAATGAGAATAAAAAGCCACCCGAAAGGGGTGGCAGTCGAGGAGGATGACATTGGAAATGTTCTGTAAGCCATATCGCAGTCCACGCGCACATACAAAGTGCAGGAAGATGGCGGATGTACAGCGCGATGCAATGCAAGCAAGACTCAGGAAGAAAAAAGCCGTGAGAGACAAACAGAAGCAGCGCGGTTTTCGCGTTGTATGCGTTTCTTATATTTAGATGGTGTAAAAGGGTAAGCCAAAAGCTCATTATTCGTTCGTATCATGAGCTGGAGGGCATACCGAAGGCAATCGGCTTCCTCTTGGGTCAAATGAAAAGTATCATTGGAAGTATTTTGTGTTAGAGATTCAATTTGCGCGAGAATACTCGATGCAGGAGCCTTAAAAGATTGCTCTACACTCATGTTTTGGGAGAGTTCAATGTTTGCAGACAGTGGTGTATCAATAGCATGCATGAGTTCTTGAAGCGCCGTCTCCATAACATCAAAGTCTTGTGGATGTAGTATGGTCATGATTAGACCTCCTTTCTGCTTTCAGTATAGCAGAAAGAGGAAAAGCGGACAAGAACCCGACATAAATTAGAACAAAGGAGGCGTTTACTTATGGCAATCGTTGCAGAGTACAAGTTTAAGCAGGGTACGGCATCTATCAACGATGCTTGCTTTGCGCACAAAAGCCCCGAGGAAATAGCGGCAGATCGTGACCGCGCACTCACGATTGCGCGTCGTATTCATACGGCGTATATCATGCGCCAGATGCAGAAGGAGGAATCACAGGAATGAAAGAGCAGGAACAGAGATGGATTTATTTCTGGCTGTTCCGGGTCGCGCTGATGCTGTGCGTGCTGATCGCCGCGGCCTGCGGCCTATATGAATGGTGGACAAGCACCATGCCCGCGCTGCTGCCGATGCCTGTCGTACATATTTTGCAGTGTTTGGGCAGCGGCATTATCATCGGGCTGCATGTTCGGAGGGGCAAGAAATGAATTGCATGAAGGACAAGCAAAATAAGATCGTCCGCGATAAGGTACGGACGAACAATGTGGGTCAGGCGGCGCACGCTGTAAAGATCGCACAAAAGCAGAAAAATCCGGAGGATTTTTTACAGCCCGGTGCACGGAAAATCAGCGTGAGGCCGTGAGATGATTCGGTTTTCGGGGCTTGAAGTCCGTCCAGTTAGTTCTGTGACGTCGTATCCGGTTTGCCGGATTGATCGTGTGCTGGTGTCCGCATATCAGACATTATACGGCGATGTGCTGTATGAATGTCTGGGCGGCAGATTGGGCAGTGAGGAGCTTGTACCACTCAGCCGGGACACAAAGGATTTTCGGGAAGCCTGGGCGATCAAGGTACAATATGACCGCCTGATCGAAGAGGCTCGCCGGGAAGAGAACTTGCGCGATCTGTCTTGGCAAAAGGAAAGGGCGTCCGGCTGATGCCGAGACGCCCAAGTCCTGAAGATAAGTTAAGTGTGTATTTTAGTATAGCACAGGCGCTTCGCCTGCGCAAGAGGTAATGAATATGGAAATGTTAGAGCTGAAAAAGCAGCTGGAAGCTGCCAGTGCTCCGCACGTGCGGGGCATTGGCGAAATTTTGCTGTATCTGGGTCAACAGAATGAACAGATCGCGGAGCTGATCGAACAGGATCTTGCAAACCGTGAGATGTCGATTGAAGCCTGCGGCAAAGCACTGTATGACTACGCCCAAAAGCACCAGAAGGGCGGCTCGTGGGCGTGTGCAGTTTTCGGTATGAATTCAGATAATCCGGTCATCAAGCTGATTCTGGATTTTTACAAAATCCCAAGCGCTTGGGTGGAAGGTGTCCGGACGGAGTGCGCAGATACTTCGGTGGAGGTACTGCCGATGGCGCACGAGGAAGAACCCCGGGCTGAAATCATCGACCTGATGGATTTGCTGTGAGGTGGCCGGGATGACAACAGACGAGATGTTGGCTCGATTGCCGGGCGAGCAACCGGATTTCGAGGAGCTGCAAGAGATCATCGGGCGAGAGCTGCAAGGCAAGCTGTTTGCCCGGCGTGTAGGAATGGATGAAGACCCGTTTTCGCTGTCTCCTTATCCGCACTGGGAATGTGTTTGTACGGCCTGTGGAAAGAAATTTGAGGCCGATGTGAAGGACAAGCTGAAAGACATGACGGTTTGCCCGATGTGCGGGACAAAAGTAGAACCGCACCGCTGGATGTTTCGCCGTGGTGGCAAATTGACTAGTGCGTTTTTGTTCTATCACCTGTTTCGAGGTGCCGGACGGGAAATCTGGGTGCGGTCGTGGCGTGTATCGCAGTATTTAAGCCCAGACGGGCTTGAAATGGATTATGTGCCGATGAGCATTTATCATTTTGACGATCGAACAGCAGAAAAATGGAAGTTCGGCTGGCAGGGCTGGAAACCAATTAAAACAATTCATATGGATAGTTGGAGGGTGAGTTTGTATTCATACGAATACTATCCAGCTTTTGTGGGATCGATCAGCAGGGAGACGATACAGGGCAGTTGTCTGGAATATAGTCAGCTTGATCGCGCAATCGAATATGAATTCCCGCTGATCGAGTACATTGGGTTTTATCTGAAAAATCCAAGCGTGGAATACCTGTGGAAGTCGCATTGTATTCCATTGCTTGAGGATTATTTCCATGGCAGCAGAGGCGATGTGCGCCGCGCGGTCAATCTGAAAGCAAAGACGTTCAAGGACTTGTTTCGAGGTGCGGACAAGCGGGAGATGAAAATTATTCCTCAACTGCACGCGCGGGAGATTATCTGGTTTCATTGGCTGTATCAAGCAGGAGTCATTCGGGCCGATCAGGACGGCGTAGACTGGGCACGGGCACGGCCGAGTTTCAATCATGATATACCGGACGACGATGAAAAACAGCTGTACCGGTATATTCACCGGCAGGCTGAACGTTGCGGACGGTCGTACACAAGCGTGCTGCGCGATTACGCCGATCATCTGAGACAAATTGAGCGTCTGGGCGGCGGTGAACTTTGGCCGCATGATCTGGATGAGGCGCACCGGCGGTTATCGGATCGGGAACGAAAGATTCAGGATCAGGGTCTCAATGGCATGTTCCGTGCCCGCCGCCGACTATGGCAGTGGGCGGTGTGGCGGCATGCCGGAATGTTTATCCGTCCGATTGATTCGGTGAAAGAAATCACGCTGGAGGGTGAGCGGCAGGATAACTGTGTTGCCGGGTATGCCAAACGGCACGCGGAGGGTCGAACGGTTATTTTCGTTCTGCGTCGTGCAAATGATCCGACGAAAAATTGGCACACAGTTGAATTGATCCCGGGTACATTGACTGTGCGGCAGTGCCGGGGCTATAAAAATCGGGAGGCCACGCCGGAAGCGCAGGCGTTTGTGGATGCCTGGGTGCAGCGGCTGAAAAATATACGAGACCAGAGGAGGAAAAGTGCATGAGCGATATTGTGCGCAACATTGACACGGTGACGGCGGAAATCATTGTCATCCGTGATAATGCAAAGAAGGTGTTTTATGATGCGGTCATCAAGATCGGCTGTCGGCTGCTGGAAGCAAAAGACTTGGTTCCGCACGGTGAGTGGACTCACTACCTGCAAAGTGTACTGGGGTATACGCCGAGCACGGCACAGAACTATATGCGTATTGCATCTGCATTCAGCGGCAACCAAGTTGGATTGGACGGCAAGAGTCAGGATGAGCTTTTCGGCGAGCTGGGATATGCGCAGCTTTTGCCGTTGCTCGGTTTACCGGACGAGGAACGCCGAGAGTTAGCGGCGGAAAATGATTTACCGTCTATGTCCAGCCGTGAAATCAACAAGTTGGTTTCGGATTATAAAGAAGCCAGAGCAGCGCTTAAAGATGCTGATGAACGCAGCGCAGAAGCCTTGGAAAAGATGGAAAAGGCAGAAGAGGCGCAAAAGAAGGCCGAAGAGGCTGAAACGAACGAGCGCAATGCTCGGTTAGCCGCCGAGGAAAAGATCGGTGCGCTTGAGGGGCAGGTGCAGAAACTTATGGAAGAGGCAAAGACCATTCCCATTCAGGCTGAGGTTGTGCCGGACGAAAAGGCGCTGGAAGCTGCCCGGCAGGCGGCGCGCGATGAGATGCAGAAGGCAGTCAGACAGGCCGAGGAAAAGGCGAAGGCCGCCGAGGGCAAGCTTGCCAAGGCTCGAAATCCGCTGGCGATGAAGGTTAATTTGCTG